>CAYZXN010000281.1:0-4589 GCA_964482425.1 uncultured Syntrophobacteraceae bacterium
CTGCAAGCTCGAGCGGGTCCAAGGCTGGGCTCGACAAGGGTAGCCCGAGTGCGGGAGAAGGCCGCAGCAGCTCCACCAAGGAGTCTACCGTGCCGTCAACCTCGAGCCTCGATCAGTTGAAAGCTGGCAAACCGCCGGTAACTTCCGCTTCAAGTCCTCTCAAGGACGTGTTTTTTGAGTTCGATAGTTACGATCTAACGGCCGACGCCCGTGATATCCTAAAGGGCAACGCGGAGTGGCTCAAGGGCAATTCCTCAGCCAGAATAGAGGTCGAAGGGCATTGTGACGAACGTGGAACTAGTGAATACAATCTCGCCTTGGGAGCCAGGCGGGCGCAGTCGGCAAAGGATTATCTTATTAGCTTAGGAATCTCCGCCGAACGCGTTTCCACGATAAGCTATGGTGAAGAAATTCCCGTGTGCACCGAATCGAGCGAAAGTTGTTGGCGCCAGAACCGGCGCGCCCGTTTTGTCATTATTCCAGGCCGTCCGGCCTCTTGAGCATGTGCTGATTCGATATGAATATTAAAGAAACAGTCCTGACGGTCTCTCTTCTCGTTGCGCTCTCGGCTTGTGCACAGCCGCAGCAGATTGAGCTTTTAGAGCGAGAGCAGCGTCGAATGCGCAGCGACAATGCCAGTCTGCACAACGAAGTGGAAACGATGCGCTCGAGCTTGGCGGATACCCGCGCCAACATGCAACAACTGCAGCGTGAATTCAGCACTTTGAAAGAAAGCATCGACGAAACTCGCTACCAGGTTGGTCGCCAGATTGGGCAGTCCAGTCGTGACGGAGATCAGCGGATCAAGGACCTCGAAGGGCGAGTCGCCAAATTGGCCGAGACTCTGAAGACCCAAGAGGCGCAGCTAAAATTGCGCGAGTCTGAATTGATACAGCTCCGAAAGGCAATTCCGCAGACAGCAACTGTACCACCGTCCGGCGAGACGTCCGAAATCGCGGCGGCAGAGAATGAGCCCTCCAGGAGAGATTACGAATCCGCATGGCGCGCTTTTGAAAAGAAGGATTATCGCGCCGCCATAGTTCTCTTCAAAGATTTCATCAATAAATATCCAAAAAGCAGGTTGGCTAACAGCGCGCAATACTGGATCGGGGAGAGTCACTACTCATTGAAAGAGTATGATCAAGCGATCTTGGAATTTGACGCAGTCCGGAGCAAATATCCGCAGGGAGAAAAGGTTCCGGCGGCTCTGCTAAAGCAGGGGTTCGCTTTTGCCGAACTAGGCGAAAAAGTGAACGCCCGCCTGATCCTCCAAGAGGTGGTGGAGAAATACGCACAGTCGCCGGAGGCGGTGCAGGCAAAGCAGAAGTTGAAATCGCTCGAATCGTGACGGCTCCCCAATATCCTACTGAGTCTTTTGCTCCCCTTTGGTATTGACCGGCGCCTAGCACGCGCTGATTCCCTCCGCAACCTGCGGCCGATTGGCCGCGATCGAAGATATGGAAGTTTTTCAAAACGTTGAAGATTATACTCCTGATGGGACCGGGACCATCGCCACGATGGGAAACTTCGACGGTATACATCTTGGGCATCAAGCCTTGGTCGGCAATACGGTTGCTGAGGCAAGGCAACAAAGCGCCGCCTCCGTAGTGCTGACTTTTGAACCTCATCCTTTGAAACTTCTCGCGCCGGATCGTGCGCCCGGAATGATCTTGGCGCGACACGATAAGCTTGAGATGTTGGAATCTTTCGGGGTGGACACCGTTATCATTCAAAAATTCGATCGTCATTTCGCCAGTATCACTGCGGAGGATTTTATTCGCCGATGCCTGGTCGAGCGCCTTCGTTTGGCCAAGATTTGGCTCGGGCGGGATCTGAGGTTTGGCCACGCCCGGCAAGGGGGAGCGGAACAACTGATTCGATGGGGACGCGATTTAGGATTCAGGGTTGGTATTGTTGAACCGATATTGGTCGAGGGTATCCGGATTAGCAGTTCTCGAATTCGCCATTTGATCGAAGCCGGGCGCGTTGACGAAGTGAAACCGATGTTGGGGCGCCATCACTTTGTGTCAGGTACTGTGGTTACAGGCCATCGCCGTGGCCGCGACCTGGGTTTCCCGACGGCCAATCTCGCCAGCAATACGGAGGTTATTCCCAGGGACGGTATCTATGCCACTCTTCTTGAGTTTAGGAAGCGTACTTGGTTGAGCGTGACCAGCGTTGGTGTCAATCCTACCTTTGGCGAAGGGCCGCGAACCGTGGAAACATTCATTCTGGACTTTGCACAGGATATTTACAGGGAACCTGTAAAGCTATTCTTTGTCGATCGAATCAGAGAACAGCGGAAGTTCGAGCGGATCGAGGAGTTAACCCGCCAAATGCATAAAGATGTTGAGGATGCTCGCGCAATTTTCGACCGTTTAAACATGGCGGTATGATCGTTGAAGTACAGAATAGTGGAAGACAGCGCTGCCGGCACACGTTTGGATATTTTCATGACCCAGTACTTCTGGAACCAAGCGGAACCTTACGGTTTCAGCCGCTCGCGTATACAGCGGTTGATTGCGGAGGGGCACATTACCGTGAACGGCGCCCGAGCTAGATCAAGCACTCGACTCAGATGCAGAGATCTAGTGGAACTCAGTGAAGTTCCCGCCGGAGAGACAAGCCTCATGGCGGAAGCGCTGCCGCTCGATATTATTTACGAGGATAGTGACTGCATCGTCATCAATAAGGCCCCCGGCATGGTGGTGCACCCCGCGGCCGGGAATGTAACCGGAACTCTAGTGAACGCGCTGCTGTACCATTGTCCGACCCTACGAGGCATAGGTACTGAAGACCGGCCTGGAGTCGTGCACCGGCTCGATAAATTCACCTCCGGCGTGATGGTGGTGGCTAAAAACCAAGGATCCCTTCAGCATCTGGCGCACCAGTTCAAGAATCGATCCGTAGAGAAAGAGTACCTTGCGCTGGTTTGGGGCGGGTTTGACCAGCAGAGCGGTACCATCAACCGCCCTATCGGGCGTCATCCGGCGCAACGAAAGAAAATGTCGAGTCTTTATACGAGTGCGCGCGCCCGTGCCGCCATGACTGAATGGCGTGTCCTGAAATCGTTCAACCTCAAGGGCAAAGCAGGGAGCGGTAGAGCGATTAGTTTCTTAAGAGTCAAACTTCACACTGGCCGCACGCATCAGATTCGCGTCCACCTATCCGATCTGGGACACCCGGTTGTCGGAGACAAGGTGTATGGCAGGGCTGGTTTAAATAATTCGATCGATATGCAGTGCGCTTCTTGCGCAGACATCTTTTCCCGGCAAGCATTGCATGCGCAAAGCTTGGCCTTTGATAATCCAAAGTCTGGTCTTCGACTAAAATTCGAAGCCCCTCTAGCTGATGACATGGAGCGGCTTCTGAGAACCTTGGAAGAACAGGAGCGTAAAAGTTCAGTGAGGCCCGATAGGTGTTGACAAAGAAAGTTCTTTTAAATAGGATGACGTTAGTAAATCGAGCAATTCATCGATCTCTTGAATCGATCCCCACGTTAGATAAGTCATCTGTTGAATCCGTTCTCAATTTGATTTGGATCGTTATAGTGAGTTCTGCTGCGCACCAAAGCCTGTCGTACTGACATGCCGATTCCCAAGCTCTTCACCGTGAATCGTCGGGATCCCGTGGCCAGTGTTTAAAGAGTTCTGATTAGAGATTAGATTAGTTAGAACGTGAGCTCCTCACACAGAGTGTCTTTAAAAAGAATCTGAAATTGATGTTCGTTGAGTGATGAAAGGAGAGGCATAGTTATGGTCCGTGGTAGAACTCGAGCCGCCGAATCCGAGGCTGTGGAAGATAATGGCCTGAATTTGAAAGCCCTGAAGGAAAAGAAGATTAGCGATCTGGCGCTGATCGGCAAGAATTTCAATATTGAAGGCGCCGCCAATATGCGCAAGCAAGAGCTGATCTTTGCCATTTTACAGGCTCAAACTGAGCAAAACGGTCATATCTATGGTGAGGGAGTCCTGGAAACGCTGCCGGACGGTTTCGGCTTTTTGCGTGCCCCTGACTACAATTACTTGCCCGGTCCCGACGATATCTATGTATCGCCCAGTCAAATACGCCGTTTTAGCCTGCGCACAGGTGATATCATCTCAGGCCATATCAGGCCACCAAAGGAAGGCGAAAGATATTTTGCCCTTCTAAAAGTCGAGTCCATCAATTACGAGGACCCGGAAAGAGCCCGCGAAAAGATTCTTTTCGACAACCTGACCCCGTTATATCCTAACGAACGCCTTCGACTTGAGTATCAGCCCGAAGACTACACCACCCGCATCGTCGACCTCCTGACGCCAATCGGTAAGGGCCAACGCGGCCTCATCGTTGCCGCACCCAGAACCGGTAAAACCATGATGCTGCAGCATATTGCCAAAGCAATCGCTAGTAATCACAAAGAGGTAGTTCTGATCGTTCTATTGATCGATGAGCGCCCTGAAGAGGTTACTGACATGCAGCGCTCGGTGGACGGGGAAGTGATCAGTTCCACCTTCGATGAACCGGCCACTCGGCACGTGCAAGTTGCCGAAATGGTGATCGAGAAGGCAAAGCGGCTGGTCGAACACGGCAAGGATGTGGTGATCTTG
>CAYZXN010000282.1:0-5151 GCA_964482425.1 uncultured Syntrophobacteraceae bacterium
GGGCGAAGTTCCAGGTCAAAGGCAATAGTCCCCGCAAGGACGCCGACTGGCTGCCGGGGAGAAATCAACCCCAACCTCCTCCTGGCGGCGGCATGCACAAAGTCTGACCAGCTTGACTGTAGGTGTTGGTAGTGGGTGTTAGCCCTAATCCGACATTGTTTCGCAGTCACTCGGACGATGAGCCGTGGGCAATGGGACACTGCCTTGAAGGCCACCCGGCAATCCCGGAGGTGTGACGTTTCGTGCCTCGGCCTTAACGCAACCTGTGGCGCGCCCACCCCAGATGCTGCGGCGCCCTTTAAACTTACCGCTGTCCCTGTTAAGTGGGGCGATTCCGACCAGGGCTGCGATCTGTTTACGGTTGAGCTTTCCGAGCTCGGGCAGTTCGGCAATCAGCGTACGGCTTACAGCTGGGCCGATGGCGGGAGCACTTTGCAGCAGATTCTCATTTTCTTTCCAGATCGGGCTTTGGCAGATCGCTTGGTCCAAATCCTTATTGGCGCGCCCCAGTTCCGCTTCGAGCCAGCGAAGATGGGCGTTAATGCGTTTTTTGACCGCTTTGGGCGCGCTCCCGAGTCGGTTTTTCTCTGCCACCATCATTTCGATGATCTGGCGTCGGCGTGCGGTGAGCGCTTTAAGCTCCTGGGTTGCCTCATCCGGCAAAGGGCGCACGGCCGGGCGGACCGCTTCCGCATAGCGGGCGAGAATCAAAGCATCCATCCGGTCAGTCTTGGCCAACTGGCCCGTGGCTTTGGCAAAGTTTCTGACGTGGCGCGGGTTGACAATCGTAAAGCGCAGTTCCGCACTCGCCAGAGCACGGCTGATCCGGCGCTCATAACCACCGGTGGCTTCGAGCACAATCAACGTAGGACGCAGCTCTCTCCACTGCGCTACCAAGCTTTCGATCGAAGCGTCGTCGTGCGCTACCGACTTACACTCAGCCGATGGATACTTCCCAATATCAAGCCTCTCTTTGGATACGTCGATGCCGATAAAAATGCCAGGCGCTTCCAAAATCAATCCTCATTAATAATTGGGTATTCTCAGCCCAACTCAACCTTGCCAATGATGCGGGCTCCTATGCGCCCAGGCAACTGTTCGAGTTTCTCGGCTGACTGGACGGGACGACCCAAGCTGGAACCCGGTCTTCATCAACCTGTGGTTCAACGGCCTGTCCCGTCCATCTGTAATAACCACCATACCTCAGAATTAAGATACAAGTGGTGCCAAAGTGTCAAAGCCTTTCCTGTGTTTGAAGAGTCCGCAGGCGAATACAGGTTTAGACATTTTGAATTAATGGAGCGGATGGAAGGACTGAAACCCTTTCTAAAAGATTATGGAATACACAACTCTAGGTCGCACCGGGCTAAAGGTCAGCGTTGCCGGTTTAGGTTGCGGCGGGCCGAGCCGGTTGGGCTTGCGCAGCAATGCCGAATCGCAATCGGCCGCTGTTTCGCTGGTACGTCAAGCCATGGATCTGGGCGTTAACTTTCTCGACACCGCCCAGTCTTACGGAACCGAACCCATCGTCGGCAAAGCTATCGCCGGAGTGCCGCGCGACCGACTGGTCGTTTCAACCAAGAAAACGTTGCCGCCGGCCGATCACGCTCATCCCGAAAAAGAGATCGCGGAGGGACTCGAGCAGAGTCTCAAGCTTCTCGGTACCGACTATATCGACGTTTACCACCTGCATGGCGTTGAGCCTGAGGATTACATTTTTGCCAAAGAGCGTTTGCTGCCGGCGATGCGGCGGCTCCGCGATCAGGGCAAGATCCGGTTCATCGGAGTAACCGAAGGCTTTGCGCCGGACCCATCGCACGGCATGCTGCAGGAGAGTTTGCAGGAAGATATGTGGGACGTGGTCATGGTGGGCTTTAACCTGCTCAATCCTTCTGCCCGTAAGACCGTGTTTCCTATAACGAGAGTTAACCGTGTGGGTGTTTTAAACATGTTTGCCGTGCGTCGAGCGCTGAGCCATCCCGATCGCCTGAAAAGCCTGTGCGACGAATTGGTGCACAAGGGGGTGCTGCCCCGCGGCTCCATCGACTCTACCGATCCGCTCGGATTTCTCCTGGAAGGAGACGTCGCCACCGTGCCGGAAGCCGCCTATCGCTTCTGTCGACATGAGCCCGGCATCGATGTCGTGCTGACCGGGACCGGTAACCCGGAGCACCTGAAGGCCAATATCGAGGCCATTCTCAAGCCGCCCTTGCCGCCACCCTCTTTGCAACGCTTGCAGGAGTTGTTTGGTCACCTCGATTCGTTAACCGCCAACTAAATTTCTTACACGAGGTCGAGCGAGCAAAGGACGAGTTCCGGGCGCCTGCGTCTTGAGCGAAGCTGTTTGTCTCCGTGGCTTGTTGGATGTCACGGCGTGGCGGATCTTTCGATCGTCTTGAGCAACGAGGGTGATCAAGCGCCGGAGCCGAACAACTTGGAGTACTGTTCCCACTTGGCCGGGGATACCCGGGCGGTTCTCAGGTTTTCATCGACATGGTTGATCTGTTTCATACCGACAAGCGCGCTTGTAACGCCGGGCGTCGAACGCACGAACTGGATCGCTCTTTGCCCGTCGGTTGCAAGCCCGGGCAAAGCCTCGCCGATCATTGCCGGTAGGTTCTTCGCCAGTTGACCTTGCAGAATCGCCGCGCTGCACATGACCGTGAGACCCAGAGCCTGGGCTGCCTCGAGAGTTGTCACCATTTTTCCCTCGAGTTCCTGGTTGGCCAGCGACAATGCCTCGCTCATCCCTAGATTGAGCGGCAATTGGATCACTTTGAAGTGGTGTTCCTTGCCGCCGGCCTGACTGGCGCAATCGACGATTTCGGATAAGGCGAGATAGTCTTTGTCGGTTGGAGAACTACGGAAACCGTTCCAAGTGGCCGCGCCGTACATTCGGATCTTTCCCGCCGCCACCGCGCCCTCGAGCGCCTCGAATGCGCTCAACAGCCGGGCGGCGAATTCTTCGCGCGTGATTTTACCCAGTTGGGTTTCCGGATTATGCACGTAGTAGATGTCGATGCTCTCGAGATCGAGATTGCGCAAACTGCAATCGAGCTGGTTCAAAAGATAGGACGGAGTGATGCAATGGCAATTGCCGATGATATCACTGGGGCTGGCGATGCCAGGGATAAAAAAACTTTCTTCGAAATAGCGCCGCGCATCGGCTGGCGGCGCACCATCATAAGGGATGAATCCGCCCTTGGTCGCCACGACGATTTCATCGCGGCTAAAACCGCTGGCTGCGAGATCCTGCAGCGCCGCCCCTATAGCGCGCTCGCTTCGTTGCAGGCGGTAGTTAATGGCGCTGTCGATCACGTTACAACCGGATTGGACGGCGCGAACGATGGCTTGGCGGTACTGTTGATCGGTCTCCGCGTCGTAATTGCCAAGGTAAGTGCCGATTCCGATCGACGACATCCACAATCCTTGGGATTCGCGAAAGTGATCGCCGGGAATTGTTTCGCTGAAGCGGTTGCGATACCGCTCCGTACCCGCCGGCGTTGCCGAACCGTTCATCATGCGCATTTCCCTTTGCGGCTGAAGAACAGGCCATCCAGGCCCAACCTTCGGCCTGCGTTGGAGAGGAAAATAACAATGAGCGAAACCATAAATATCTGCTGCTGCGCAAGGATAATGCCGCCTCGCGCCATACCGGGTCCGAGATAGTAGTTGAGCAACAAAAATAGTCCGACGATCGCGCTGACGCGCGTCAACAGACGCAAAATCAAGTCGGCTCCGACGAAACTCACGCCGCCGATGACTAGATAGCCGAAGACCTCCCGATGTGGAACCACATAGTCCGTCAGGAACGTCCGGTACCAGGGGTGCAATTCGACGTGCGACAGAGTGCCGATTTGCCGGCCGATCCAGTCGCTGCGTGGGAAGTCTCGTTGATACTTCCTGATGCCTGGATAGAGAAAATAGTAACCGACGTAAAGTCGCAAAAGGGAGATATACCAGAGGTAGGTTCGTTCCGTTAAGCTCATTGGTTTATTCGCCGGCCCATCAGGATCGCTGCGCCAAACGAAAAAGCCATTAAAACGAATCTTTGAGTTGACGGACTTTAGCGAAGACTGAAACGGGATCCAAACGAAGATGTGGCTCCTGGGCCTTGAGACTGGCCTGAAGCTCTTTACTGTCCCAGCGGAGAAACGGATTGGTCTGCCGCTCCTCTTCCATGGTCGAGGGGACGGTGGATGCGCCCCGTGTGCGTAATCCCTGCACCCTTTCGAAGCGCGAAACCAATTTGTGGTTCTTCGGCTCCAGACTCAGTGCGAAGCGGAGATTGCCTTCAGTGTACTCATGGCCGCAATAAACTTTGGTATCGTCGTGCAGAGCCATGAGCTTCTTGAGCGATGTATGCATCTGCTCCGGGGTACCTTCGAACAGGCGTCCGCAGCCTGCGGTAAACAAAGTATCGCCGCAAAACAGGTTGTTATCGAAGAGATACGCGACGTGGCCGGTCGTATGACCGGGAATGAAAAGGACCTTGCCAATCAACTCGCCGATCTTGATCGCATCGCCTTCATCAATCCCGTCGGTCAAGCCGGGGATTCGCGACGCGTCGCTCTTGTGGCCGTAAACCCGTAGTTTCTGCTGCTGTAGGATGGCATCGTTGCCGCCGGTATGGTCGCGATGGTGGTGCGTGTTGAGAATGGCTTTCACAGCGATCGGTTCCTGCTCGGCTCGCCGCAAAACAGGTTCTGCTTCGGACGGATCGATGATTGCCGCTTCCTTGGTTTGCTCGCAGATCAACAAATAACCGTAGTTGTCCCGCAGTAGCGGGATTTGAATAATCTTCATGCCTGTTTAGAAATTCGCCTTTCTAGAGAGTCGGTCGACCTGGCGTCTTTGCGGAACGTTACCATAATTGATCAAATCGCGGCAAGTTAAGAGTGAGAAAAGAGCGTCGCGTGGCAAAAAAATGCTTTATCGCGCCAGATCATCGAGCAGCCTGCCGGGCCTGCCTGGTTCAAGATTGGTTTCGTTCGTGGTATGACCCGGTAGGAGTATCCTGAAAACCTGCCCTCTCGAGCCGCGGCGTATTCGAGAGTGATTAGGCTCGGGAGTGCCGCATCTAACATGCCGACAACGAGCGATAAGCACCGAGACTGAAAGCATGCGGCGGAGTTAAAAATCGCGCCCGAT
>CAYZXN010000283.1:0-5344 GCA_964482425.1 uncultured Syntrophobacteraceae bacterium
TATCGGAGAGGGCCTTACTCAGCTCCGTTAACTCTTGCATTGTCGCCGAATTTCACCGAAAAATAGCCGCAATAGATTCCCGATGGTCACCATGCCAAACGGCAATTACACCGATACTCTAAAGCAGCCTGGCTTTTTGCCATTCTTTTGGACCCAATTTCTCGGCGCCTTCAACGACAATTTCTACAAGATGGTGGTCTCTCTTGTGGCACTGAGCGCGGCCACCAGGGCGAGCGACAGCCTCTATGTCGACTTGATTGCTTTCCTGTTCATCCTGCCATCTGCTCTTTTCTCCGGCTATGCCGGTCATCTGGCCGACGTCTATAGTAAGCGGACCATCCTCGTATCGGTGAAAGCATTTGAGATCGTCATCATGGGAATGGCGTTCATTGCTTTTCTATCCGGCCAGGTCGAGCCCATGCTGGTTATCGTGTTTCTGATGGGGCTACACTCGGCGTTTTTCAGCCCGGCGAAATACGGCATTCTCCCGGAAATGCTGCCGGAAACCGAACTGTCCCGCGGCAATGGGCTCTTGGAGATGAGCACCTTTATGGCGATCATCTTGGGGACTTCTCTTGGCGGCGCGATCTATTTCGTCTGGAAGGATCAGCTACCCTCGGTCGGTCTGATGATGGTCGCGATTGCGGCCCTGGGAACCGCTGCCAGCTTGAGGATCTATCCGGTACCGGCATCCGGCTCGACTAAACGATTCCGACTCAATCCGTTCGGCGAAATCTGGCAAGGCGTCAAACGTCTGTACGATGACAAGCCGTTGCGCCTCACGGTGATGGGGATTTCGTACTTCTGGTTTTTGGGCGCACTCGTGCAGCTGGCCATGCTGTTTTTCGGCAAGGAACTGCTGCAACTCGACGAGCTCCACATCGGTCTCTTGGCAACTTTCCTTGCCGTCGGCATCGGTATCGGCAGTCTGGCCGCCGGCCGGCTTTCGGGCGACAGAATCGAGCTCGGACTGGTGCCTTTGGGGTCGATCGCCATGGGAATTTGTCTGTTGCTGCTCTCGTTTTCGGCATCATCTTATCTATTCACATCCGCATCGCTGGTCCTGCTCGGATTTTCCGGCGGTCTTTTTGCGGTACCGCTCAACGCGCTGTTACAACACAGGAGCGGGCGCGAAGAAAAGGGCCAACTGATAGCCACCAACAACTTTTTCAATACCGTCGGCATAGCTTTGGCGGCGGCAACGCACTGGTTCCTCAATACTGCGTTGGACCTTTCTTCAGACCGGATTCTTTTTCTAATCGGCATGCTCACCCTGGCCTCAACCGCCGCGGTGCTGTTTTTATTACCCGACTATTTCGTTCGTTTCGTCGCCTGGCTTATGACCCATACGCTTTACCGCATCCGCCTGGTCGGCCAAGAAAATGCGCCGCTGCGCGGTCCTGCGCTGCTGGTTTCGAACCATGTGTCGTTCGTCGATGCGCTTCTCATCGGCGCATGCCTGCCGGGCTTCGTCCGTTTCATGCTTCATCGCGAATATTACGACATCAAATGGCTCAACTGGTTTTTTCGCTTGATGAAGTCCATTCCCATCGTCGCGACCCGTCGCCGCGACGTCGTCGAGTCGTTAAGGCGCGCTCGGCAGGAACTGGAGGCGGGGCATGTGGTCTGCATATTTGCCGAAGGTGCCATTAGCCGGACCGGACACATTCTGCCGTTCAAACGCGGCTTCGAGAAAATCGTCGAAGGCACGGATGTGCCGATCATTCCAGTTCACCTGGACCGGCTCTGGGGCAGCATCTTCAGCTTCGAAGGCGGCCGCTTTTTTTGGAAATGGCCGAAGCGCATTCCGTATCCGGTGACCGTATCGTTTGGCAGGCCGCTGCCCCCGAGTTCAACCGTTCAGCAAGTTCGCGATGCCGTTCTAGAGCTCGAAAGCAACGCTGTCCAATATCGCCGCCGGCGCACCGATCTACTGCCGGCCAAGTTCGTGCAGATGGCGAGGCGCCATTGGTTTTCCTTCTGCATGGCCGATACGACCGGCGTCCAGCTGACCTACGGCAAGACCTTGATCGGCAGTATGCTGCTGGCGCGGTGGGTGAAGGAGAACTGCGCGAATGACGCGATGGTGGGGGTCGTTCTGCCGGCATCGGTGGGCGGCGCGCTAACGAATATTGCGATCCAGCTGGCGGCAAAAGCGCCGGTCAATCTAAATTTTACCGCCGGACGTGAAGGCATGGTTTCAGCGGTCGAGCAGTGCGGTATTAGAACCATCATCACCTCCCGCCTGTTTCTCTCCAAAGCGAACCTCGGAGAAATGGAGGGAATGGTTTTTCTCGAGGACATCAGAAAGACCTTCACTTCCGGCGCAAAAGTGCTAGCGCTGATCAAGGCCGCTTTGTTGCCGGCCCGCTGGCTGACCCGTTCGGTCATCGCAGTCGTCAATCCCCATGACCTAGCCACCGTCATTTTCTCCAGCGGCAGCACCGGTACGCCCAAGGGCGTCATGCTTTCCCATCACAATATCGTGTCGAACATCGAAGGCATCTGTCAGGTGATCCATTTCAAATCATCCGATCGGATTATGGGAGTCTTGCCTTTTTTTCATTCTTTCGGTTTTACCGGCACCCTTTGGCTGCCGCTCTTGGCCGGCTTCGGCGTGGTTTATCATCCTAACCCGATGGACGCCAAAACCATCGGCGAAACCGTGCACAAATACAAAACAACGCTGTTGATCAGCACACCGACATTTTACGGCGGCTACATGAAGCGCTGCAGTGCCGAGGAATTCGCAAGCTTGCGTTATGCGATTGCCGGCGCGGAAAAGCTGCGCGAGCAGATCTCCCGGGGCTATCTGGAAAAGTACGGCCTTGTTTTGCTCGAGGGTTACGGTTGTACTGAGCTGGCCCCCGTAGTTTCGGTGAACCTCCCCGATGTGACCCACGGCGCGGAAAAGCAAATCGGACACAAACCCGGCACCGTCGGCCATCCGATCCCCGGTGTGGCGGTAAAGATCATCGATCCCGATACGGAAAAACCGTTACCTTGCGGTCAAGAGGGCCTGCTCTTGGTCAAAGGCCCTAATCGCATGCTCGGCTATCTCGGCCAGCCCGAGCTCACCGCACAAGCTCTTCGCGACGACTGGTACATCACCGGCGACATCGCCACGATCGACGAGGATGGATTCATACGCATCACCGATCGCTTGTCGCGCTTCAGCAAAATCGGCGGCGAAATGGTGCCACATATGGCCGTTGAGGAAGTCATCAACCAGATCCTCGGCAGCGCGGCCGCCGTCGTGACCGCCTTGCCGGACCCACAGCGCGGCGAGAAGCTCGTCGCGTTCTATGCTCAAAACGGCATAACGCGAGACGAGCTTTGGAGCAAATTGAACCACTCCGCCCTGCCCAAACTCTGGCTACCCAAGCGGGAAAATCTCTACTGGCTCGAAGCGATGCCTTTGCTGGGATCGGGAAAAGTCGATCTAAAAACCATCAAAACGCTCGCCATTGCGCGCGAAGCACAGCAGGATTGAACTCTCTCCCTTCTCTATTTGCTATCTGTACATTTGCATGGGTGCAGAGCGCGTGATAAAAAATCCGACACCGAAGGAGACATGGATGGATTTTGGCAAGCTTGCTGAGAAATCGCTTGAAGGTCAGCTCTTGGAACGGGACGAGATGCTGGCCGTGCTCGATGCGCCCGATGAACGGATACCGGAACTGGTCAGCGCCGCTTTTAAGGTGCGGCATCATTATTTCGGCAAACGGGTACAGATTCACATGCTGCAGAATGCCAAAAGCGGTTTATGTCCCGAGGATTGCCACTACTGTTCGCAGTCTTCGGTCTCGGAAGCGCCCATCGAACGTTACCCGTTTCTCTCAAAGGAGCAGCTCGTCGAGGGCGCCAGGCGCGCCAAAGAAGCCGGTGCCGTGCGCTATTGCATCGTTAACAGCGGGCGCGGTCCGACCAGCAAAGAAATCGACCAAATCGCCGAAGCGGTCAAAGAAATTCGCGAAAAAGTCGGCATCAACATCTGCTGCTCTCTCGGCTTGATGGGTGAGGATAAAATCCGTACCCTCAAAGAAGTCGGCGTCGGCCGTATCAACCACAACCTTAATACCAGCCGCGAACACCACCCGGAGATCGTCACCACCCATTCCTACGACGACCGCGTCGCCACGGTTGAGAACGTCAAGTCGGCCGGCGTCGGCACCTGCTCCGGCGGCATCATCGGTATGGGCGAGAGCGACGACGACATCATCGATCTGGCGCTGACCCTCAGAGCCATGGATATCGAATCGATCCCCGTCAATTTTTTGCACTCGATTCCGAAGACGCCTTTTGAGACTAGAAAGCAACTGACGCCGCAAAAATGTTTAAAAACTCTCTGCCTGTTCCGTTTCGTCAATCCCACCAAGGAAATTCGCGTCGCCGGCGGAAGAGAAGTGAATCTCCGCTCGCTCCAGCCGCTGAGCCTGTACCCGGCAAATTCGATATTCGTTAACGGCTATCTCACCACGCCGGGTCAGGAAGCATCGGACGCCCACCGCATGATCGAGGATCTCGGCTTCGAGCTCGATCAACCGGCGGCGATCTGACCGCGCCGGAACAGATCGCGTGGACACATCGCGCATTCGCGGGCTAGGCGCGTTGAGTCAGCCAGCGACATCCTAAATTGGCTCTGCAAAACTCATCAGTTCACGCGTTTGCGATACTGAAGCGCCCCGGCCCCTGAGCGTTTCTCTGACGATCGCGTTATAGAGCCTTAGCAGTTGATCCTTCACAAGATCGCCTTCGATTATTCCGAGCGCATGAGCGATGGCCTGTAACGTGGCCATGCCTTCTTCTCTGTGCTGGCGGCGCAAGCTAAACTTTGATCTGTCCGGCGCTTTGATCATCACCCGTTGCACGTCTTTCAACTCACGATGCCGGTAGTGAACTTTGCTAGCCTGGCGCCAGCTACCATCGGGGACGATGAGCTGGATGGGCGCCCGCTCTCGCGCCAGCAGCTCGTTGTTCAATTCCACTGCATCGGTCGAGGGATAGAGTAAAAAACTCCGATAGCTCGAAGCTAACAAATCCGCCAGGTCGAGAGTTTCTGTTCCTTGGCCGCGTATCCGCATCTCGCTATTGATTAGGGCGCGCACTGCCAGCCGACCCGTATTGGTGCTTCGCCTGAGCTCCTTTGCATGGACGACCAGGCAAACCTTCGTGCTGAGTTCAATTCTCGTAATAACGTTGCAGATACAGAAAGGCCGAAAAAAATGACAATCCGCACATCGACCGACTGTCTTTCGCCTGCGATTCAACTTTTAGCCTTTTTGATTCGACCGGAAGATAGTTAGGCTCTTATACTAACAGGGTGCTGAAAAAGCCTCTTGCA
>CAYZXN010000284.1:0-3859 GCA_964482425.1 uncultured Syntrophobacteraceae bacterium
AAAACCGTCGATCCGAGCGAGCCGATGACGAAGACCGACGCAATGCCGGTCGCCTGAGCGATCAGGCCGCCGATCGACGGGCCGAGGATATTGCCCAGATCGCCGGCCGAGTTATAGACAGCCGAAGCAATGCCGCGCTGCACCTTGGTTTCATCGACGTCTTGCACCAGGGCGACGGCATTGGCGACGATGACGATGGCCCGCATCAGGCCCGATAAGATATATACGATCAAGATCGCGCTGAAGCCGGTGAACAAAGGGATCAGCATTAGAAGCGCGGATTGCAGCGGAATTCCCGCGTACGATAAGCCGCGGTGACCGACCTTGTTGACCACATGGCCGCTGATGGGCCGAGTCACCGCATTGACACCGGCATAAGCCGCCCGAATGACGCCGATCTGCGTAAGGCTCATGCCTACCGCAAGCCCATACAGAGAAATGAACACGCCGCTCATCTGGTGCAGCAGATTTAGAAAGAGCGCCGTCACCACCACGGTCGCCAGGCCTGGCTCGAGCAGCGCGCGCCAAAACCCTTTCGACATCAGCTTCACCTGCGGCCGCTGCTTGGTTTTTGTAGTCTCCTGGGCCGGCGGCGCGCGCAGTAACCACAGCAGCGCGCACGGGATCAACGACAGCAATGCGGCGCTCTGAAAGGTCAACCCATAACCGAAATGATCCGCGACCAACCCGCCGAAAAAATTCCCGGTTGAATAACCCACGGCCAAACTGCCGACATAGTAGCCCATGGCGTGACTGCGGTTTTCATCGGGCGCCAGCGAGTCGACGTAAAACGCCATGTAGAGTGTTGTGACCGCGCCGTAAGCAAATCCGTTGAGGCAGTGAACCACAGCAAAGCTCAGGCTGTCGACCGCCAGGCTGTAGGCGAAATTCGTGATACCCATGGCAACAACGGCCGTCGCAATCAACAAACGCGCCCGCCCGTGGTTATAAGCCATCCCCACCGGCAGCCGTGAGGCCAGCGCGAGAACCGGCCCCAGCGAGATCAAGGTGCCGATGAGTCCCACGGGAATGCGCAGGTCGTCGAGGTAAGGAGGAATAATCGTCGATGCGGAGTTGCTTTGGATGGTAATGGCGACAACCGGCAGTAACAGTTTAAGAGTGCTGATTTTCACTGTGAAGATTCAACTTTCGATTTGAAAAAATATCTTTTCTTTATTCTCCAAAAGCAAACGGGTTGCAAACAAACAGTCGATTCAACAGGGTAGACATTTGCGATCCTGTAAGATAAGGGAACTGCCGTAGGAGAACGGTCAATGGATCTAATACGCTCGTGGATGTTTGTGCCCGGACACCGGCAAAGAATGATCGATAAGGCGCTCGGCTTGAATGCCGATGCCATCATGCTCGACATAGAGGACGGCGTAGCGCCCAATGAAAAGGACAGTGCGCGTAAAAATATTGCCGAATCGTTGGGTCGCGAGAAGGCGCCGGGAACACCGGCACGTTACGTGCGCATCAACGCCATCGGCCACGCGCGCATGGATGCCGATCTCGAAGCGGTTGTGCGGCCCGGCCTCGAAGGACTGGTCTGTCCGAAAGTCGATACAGTCGAGGAGGTGCGCAAGGTCGATGCGCTCCTCAACGAGCGCGAGGCGCAACGGGGAATGAAGAAAGGGACCGTTAAATTGCTCATCGCCATCGAGAGCCCGAAAGGACTTTTAAATGCGCCCGCCATTGCCGCCGGCTCGCCGCGGCTAAGCGGGCTTATTTTCGGCGCCGAAGATTTCGGCCGTGAAATCGGCTTGCCGACCTCCCGCGAAGGCGAAGCGCGGGATTTGATCTATGCTCGATCCGCTATCGTAGTCGCCGCTGCGGCGGCGCACGTGCAAGCCGTCGACGGTGTCTGGGTCGACTTAAATGACGGCCAGGGACTTCTCGGCTTTGCCAGGCAAGCACGCCGGCTCGGCTTTTCCGGCATGTCGTGTATTCACCCATCGCAGGTCGACGCCATCAACACGACGTTCAGTCCCACGGCAGAGGAGATCGGTTATGCGCGGCAGGTGCTCAAAGCTTTCGAGGAGGCCAACGCCCGCGGCGACGGTTCCATCGCCATGGGCGGGCAGTTGATCGACCGGCCGATCGTCGAGCGCGCGCGACGGACCCTCGATATGGCTACGGCGCTGGGCATTGCCGGCTGAATGGCTCACGCTTGGCAAGAATCAAATTGAAAGCGGACCACTGACGGTCGACGCCGAGCAGAATTGTTCCAATTTTTAAGCGTCACGATTCCTATTAATTAGTTTTGACGACTTCCCCCTATAACCAAGGAAAACTCAACCACCATAAGGAGAGTCGCACGATGAACGGAAAATTTATAGCCGCACTAGCGGTCGTCTGGATTTTTGCCACCGGCGCCGCCGCGCCCGATAAAATGGTGCCGGTTAAAGTGACTGACGGAGTCTATATGATGGAGCATTCCCGCGGCTCCGGCAATTCCACCATCGTCGTTACCGATGACGGCGTCCTGGTTTTCGATTTTCACATCGATAATGCCGATCAGACGCTGGCCGAGATCCGCAGGCTCACCGAGAAAAAAGTTAAATATCTCATCACATCGCACAGCGCCGGTGACCACGCTTCAGGTGCCTGGCATTTCCGCGAAGACGCGCCAGTCTGGATTGCCACAAAAAACCAAGCACATGACTTGCAAATGCAGGAGCGTGAGGAATTTATTGAGCGCAAAAACTCCAAAGATCCGCGTTATGCGGCTTATCAGAAAGGAGAGCCGCTCACACCGACAATCGCCATTGACGGACCCATGACACTCTATTTTGGCGGCTTGACCTTTCAAATCACCCCGGAAGGCCGGGGCCACAGCACCGGGGACTTGACCGTTTACATTCCTCAAAAGCGTGTCATGCTGATGGGCGATCTGCTCGACACGGAAATTCATCCAGGGCAAGGCGAATCCGCGGGTGTGTTTTTCTCAAACGTCAGCGGTTGGATCAAAATCCTGGATAGCATAATGGCGCGCCAGCTCGCCGTAGAGACCTATGTTCCCGGTCATGGTCCGGTGCACATCGGTCGGGGCGTTGCCGATCTCGAAGAGCAGAAGCGTTATTTCGTCGTGATGAGAAACGAAGTGGCGAAGATGGTTCATGCGGGCAAGACCCTGGCGCAGATCGAGAAAGAATTCAAAGTTCCTCAGGAGTTTGCTCATTATAAGCGGCCGGAAAGGCTCAGACAGTTTTTCAAACTTTTTTATCACCAATTGGCCGAATCGGGTTATTAATAATCCCTGTAATTCGCAACAAACGGAGGACTAACCGCATGCACATGAAGAATATGAAAATTTTTGTCGGCGTGTTTATTCTTGCGCTCTGTGTGATTTCGAGCGGCTCGGCGCAGACCGCCAAGCGCATGTCGCTGGCACAGCTCGCGGCCTACAACAAGCCGGACCGGGAAAAGGTTCTGTACGAAGGCGCCAAGGCCGAAGGAAAGATCACTTGGTATACATCCCTGGCCGGCGGCTCGTACAAAGACCTCGCCACCGCATTCGAGGCGAAATATCCGGGAGTAAAAGTGGAGTCGTATCGCGGCACGCGCCAGGAGCTTGGCGCCAGGATACTGGCCGAAAGCCAGGCCAACCGGCACATCGTCGACACCATCGAAACCACCATTCCGCTGCTGAAATTGCTGAAAGACAACAAGCTCATCATTCCCTTCTATTTTCCGACCCAAGGAAAATATCCGGATCATGTAAAAGAAAAAGAGCCCAAGGGACTGTTTTTCTGGGCCATCGATCGCGAGTCGCATATTGGGCTTGCCTACAACAAGAATTCGATACCGGCCAATCTGGTGCCAAAGAACTATGACGGTCTGCTGCATCCCGAGCTAA
>CAYZXN010000285.1:0-7986 GCA_964482425.1 uncultured Syntrophobacteraceae bacterium
CCCGCAGATTTCGGTCTGGCGCTCGCAGCGTTTGCGCTGCTGATGTTCTGGCAATGCCCGCCGTGGCTGGTCGTGGTAACGACCGCTATCGGCGGCGAGGCGATCTCGCGCTTTTAAATATAAATTCCCCATCGAGATAAATACTGCGTAGCAACAAGCGGCCAATTCGGAGCAGCAAAGACATGAAAGCGAAAGGTTCAAAGCTCTGTAAGCTCCCGAGCCGCGTTACAAGCGATGTCTCGTTTTGCGCCGTTGCGCGACCGGCGGCGTTTATACCGGCATATTTGCTCTCGGCAGTTGGACATGCCGGTGGATTGTTAAAAATCAGTTAGGGCCCATTTAACGCGTCCGGTGTCTTCATCGTACATCTTGGTGATGGTGGCGGCGAAACCGTCGAAGGAACTATAGCTAAATCAAAATTTTGAGGAGGATTCATGAACCAGGACTGTCTTGTCAAAGATCTTAGTTTTCGCATGCACCACACGATGCTGCCGGTGGCTGACCTCGACAGGTCCGTCGCTTTCTATACGCGTCTGCTGGGCATGAAGCTGAAGGACCGGCACGCCAGTGAAGCTCGCAAGGTCGAAGTGGGGCTCCTCGGCTACGGGCAGCAGGCGAGTGCGCCGTTCCTTGAGTTGATCCAGGACATAAGCGAGAAGGCGCCGGCTCAAGTGATACCCGCGAACATCCACATCGGCATCGATACAAGCGACCTTCGTAAGCTCTGCGCCATCATCGAAAAAGAAAGCGTTACATTCATCCGACCGCTCAAACAGAGATCCGACGGTATGGGTCTGAGCGCCTGGATACGCGATCCGGACGGCCACGAGATCGAATTGGCCGAACGGCATCCGCGCACCTAATCACCGGCCGGGGGATTAGCCGCGCGTGTATCTAAGTTGTTTTTTGGCCGAGTCGTAACTCTTCAGCGCCTGGCGTGAAGGCCTACAGGGGACGAGATAGCGCGCCCCCTGTTGATGATGTGGCCTGCTGTTAATCTCCGTGGATATGTCTGCTCTTGGGATCCGGTTCTAATTGTTTCGGTTTCGTTCAAAGGCTCGCTTGCAAGACATGATGCAAGCTTCATTGTGCGATGTGATTTCCACCAACTCTTCGAAAAGTGATAATCATGACGGACAGTGGCTCTCATTTCCTCGCACAGATAAAAACGGCGAAACAGATTACCGTTTACCAGAAACAGTCGTTGCCAAAGCAGGTTTTAAAGTTATTGAGGGACCGCATGTCCGGAGGCTTACATTCCACGATAGAGATTGTAGTCGAGGATTTATCCGATGCAGTCTATTTGCGCGACTTGCACTCGTGTGGATTCGCATTGTTCTACGGTGTGGGGCTGCCACGTCGCTCCGTGATCTTGATGGATTCCCGGCAGGGATTTGTCTGTGACGACAATACAGGCGCGGCGGCTTTTAGGAGTTTATCCTCTAAAGATGCTGAAGACCTCTACTATAAGCTCCGCTGGTGCAGGTTTGGTCATGCGGTTCTGCTCACCGGTGTGGTTAAGGAAACCGATACACACAGGGGTCTCCTCTGTTTGGCAAGCGAAGGAGGACGAGAATTCTGGTGTCGCCTCAAGGAGCTAAAATTGAGCGATATTCCCGAACCCGGAAAAACGATCGAGGTCTTCGCATGGCAAAAATGGCTCAGCCATATACTTGAGGTCTTCGAGATCAAAAAGCTGGAAGTTCAAGGCTATCCCTAAGAACTATCCGTGTTTTGGCCAGGACGACGCGGTTCTGTTCGGATGATTTGACCACGCTCCAGGAGTCTGCAGCATGCATGGTTTCTTCACCGAGCAAAGTCAGGATGTAGTCCTCACGCCACGCTGACCGGTCCTGACGAGCCCTTTTCGTTTAAAATCACCATGTCGAGCTTGTCTACCCTGCACCCGGGCTCAAGCGGCGAATCTCGCCGGTGAGAAGTCTTCGGCTTGTTGAGCCTGACCAGCGATTAATAACTCCGCGGCCAGGTTACCCACCGCCCAACTGGTAGTCACGCCATGACCACCCAACCCGGCAACCCAGAAGAATCCCGGCGCTCGAGGGTCCCAGCCGATGACGAAGCGCCCGTCGGCGGTGATGGTTCGAAAGCCGGCCCAGTACTTATGGATCGAAACGCCCGCCAGTCCCGGCATGTAGCGGTCGATCTTTTCCGCCAGTAATTCGCGCACACCTGGGTCCACCGGCGGATCTCCCGGAGGCAACTCCTCCTGGTCGCACGCGCACAGCAGCAATCCCTCCCCCTCGGGACGAAAGTAAATATCGTGGCTCACGTCCCAGACAAACGGCCACTGGGAGCTCACCCAGTCGAGTGGCGGCGATGTAAATAAATGACGGCGGTAAGGCCGCAGAGGCAGATCGATAGCACCGGCCATCTGTGCCAGCGGTTTGGCCCAGGCGCCGCCTGCATTGATCACGGTGCGGGTCGCTATGTTTTCGCGGTTGGTGCGAATTTCAAAGCCTTCCTGGGCAGTGCGCCGGATAGAGCTAACATCCGTGCCGTAATGGATTCCCACGCCGCGCTCGGCGGCATATCTCAGATAACCGGAAAGCAACCCGTGGATATCGATAACGCCGTCGGTCGCGCACCAGACGGCGCCGTCGAATTCGGCGTTTTTCAACGCGGCGACATGGCGGCGCGCCTGTAACGGTGTCCACAATTCGACATTCACTCCCAAACGGCGCCCGACCTCAGCGTCGTGCTGCAGCTTCGACCAACCCTCGCCGCTGCCGAGAAGAAGCGATCCGTTCTGTTTGAATTCGACCGGCAGCGGCCAATCCGCCGGCAAGTCGCGCAGGAAAGCCGCGCCGTCGCGCGTAAGCGAGAAAAGCGCAGGCTCGGGAACGCACTGGCGAACCATCGCCGCATTGCGCCCCGATGAGTGAAATCCCGGGATCGCCTCCCGTTCCAGCAAGACCACATCCGTGATGCCGCGGCGCGCGAGATGGTATGCGGTGGCGGCTCCGGCAAAACCGGCGCCGACGATGACGTATTCGCTCTCGATCATATTTTACGTCGCATCCTGACCCTTACTCATAACTGATTAACACGGTTTCGGCCAGATTTGCATTGCCTCAGGCGCCGGCCTTGCAGAAATCATTTACTGAGGTAAAAACAGGGTTTTTTTCACAGATGAACTGAGCTATAGTCAAGCTATATGCGAATCCATCGCTACACGCATTGGGACGGCACTCAGAAAGTCGTCTTCCCCACAACCGAAGATCTACTCAACCACCTTTCCGATAATCTCCTGGAAGAAGAAGGCGTCCGGCGGGCCTTGCGCGATCTCATGCGGCGCGGCCTGACATCGGAAGACGGCCAGCGCTCGGTCAAGGGTATGCGCGACTTTCTGCGTCAAGCCGATGAGAGACGCCGCGAGCTGCTCAACAAATACTCTCCCGAATCATTCAAGCTCAGCCCGGAAGAAACCCAGCAGCTCAGCGACAAGCTCAACAGTCTGGCGGAAAAGCTCGAGGCCTATCACGACAAAATGCGCAACTTCATGGAGCGTCTCTCCGGTCGCTACGCCGATAGCATGGACGAGATGAACCGCAAGATGCAGCAGGCCTACGAGCGTTATCAGGAACTGCGCAACCGCCTGCAGAATCAAATCTCCGATCGTAGCAGCCAACGGCCGCTCAATCCCGGCGGCCAGGACTATCAAGGCATGATGGACATGCTCGATCGGATGAATAAGCTGCTCGAAGATGAAAACTTCCTCAAGAATCTGCCGAACATGCTCGATGCCGCCGCCGAAGATCTCGACAACATGCTGGACAATCTCGAAAATCTCACCCAGGAGCAGTTACAGCATCTGAGCGACATGATGAACCAGATGCAGCAACTGGAACAGCTCATGAACCAGTACCCGTTCCAGGGATCCCAGCGCATGGGCATGGGCGAGGCGGGCCAGATCCTCGGCCAGTTACGCGGGTTGGAGAAATTCCTGCGCTGGGGCCAGCGCGGCATGGGCGATCCAACGGAATTGGACCTCGACGAAATCCGTAATTTACTCGGCGACGAAGCCTACGAACAGCTCAAGTATCTCAAGGGTGTCGAACAGATGCTGGAAGAAGAAGGCTACATCGTGCGCACAGGCCACGGGATGAGACTGACGCCCAAGGGAATGAGAAAGATCGGCGACAAAGCGCTGCGCGAGATCTTCCAAATGCTCAACAAGAACCGCTGGGGCGATCATGCGACCTCGGCGCGCGGCTCTGAAGGCGAGCAACTGGAACAGACCAAGCGTTATGAGTATGGCGACCCGCTGAACGTGAACATCGGCGAGACCTTGATGAATGCCCTGGAAAGCGGCAAGCGCGGCATTCCGTTGAGGATCGGTCCGGAAGATTTTTCCGTGCATCGCCATGAGTTCTCGACCGATAGCGAAACCGTCCTGTGCATCGACGTGAGTTATTCGATGCTCATGAATGACGCGTTACACGCCGGCAAGAAAGTCGCCCTGGCGCTGCACCGTTTGATTGAGACAAAATTTCCGCAGGACAAACTCCATCTGGTGGCATTTCGCTCCAATGCCAAGATCATCCGCGCCGAAGACCTGCCGTCGATCGTGTCTCTCACCTACTTCATGGAACACGGCACCGACATCAAAGAGGCGCTGCGCTTCGCGCGCCAGCTGCTCGGCTCGAATCGATCGGCAAACCGCCAAATCATCCTCATCACTGACGGTGAACCTACCGCAGCCACACTCGACCAGGGCGGCCGGCTGCACAGCGGCTGGGGCTCGGCCATGCTGCACAGCCGTATCGTCCGCGAGACTCTCAAGGAAGTTAGGCGCTGCACTCAGAGCGGCATCAAAATCAACACTTTTATGCTCGGCGCGGATTTTTACCGCCAGGGATTTGTCGATCAGCTCTCGCGCCTCAACGCTGGGCGGGTTTTCTACACCTCACCGGACCAGATGGGCAACTACATCGTAGTGGATTATCTCGCCAATAAGCGCAAGCGTCTCGGCAGCCGCTAAACCTCGGCGTCTAATCGCCGAGGGCTCAGTTCCAATTGTTTCAGGCGTTCCAGTGGTTGCAGCGGAGAAGCCGTTCGAAGCGCGCGCTTTTCCGAAGTTCCAGCTGTTTGATTCAGAATAAGTCTTGGGAAGCGTTCATGTCTGAGAGCGTCAGCCGGGTTCGGTGACCAGCGCCAGCACTCCCGTGTAGGCGAAGAGATGATTGGCGCCGCCCAGCGGGGCCAGCTCGTATCCGCCGAACATTCCGATCAAAGGAAAGTCCCCCAAGGTCCGGCGAATATAGGCGCTGTCGATATCCGCAATGCCGTAAAGCGAGGCGCCGCGGGCGCAGCAATTGAAGTAGAGTCCGAGAGCAGGTTTTTTGCCGCCCAGGCGTTCGCTCTGGCGCTGCAGCATCTGCTCGAGATCGTCGCGCGCGCGCTGGCCGTCACGCAGCGTAAAAACCATCGCCTGCCCTTCACGCACCTCATCGGCCACTGCGATAATTTTCTTGGTGGAATCCAGGCCGACGATGTTGCGCACCAGGTACTCGCCGGCGCCGACCGTGTTGCGCGAAGGGTCGGCGGGCAAGCCGACAAAAACATACATCAATGCGCGCCTGAGATCTTCGAGCAGCGGTCCTTTGAGCACGGAAGCGAATACTTCGAAGGCTGGCCGATGGTCGATCTCGTAGATTAAGTTTCCTGCCGCTTTGGTAATCACCAGCGGGGCGGTGATCGGCTGGCATCCTTGCGTAATATCGATATGGGTTTGAAATGTTCCCGAAAAGTGCAAACCGGCCACAGCGTTTGTCGCGATCTTGTTGCCGCGAAGTTGGAAGGTGGCGCCGGCGATACCACTCTCGGATGAACCGGCGCCGACGACGGGACAATAGCCCGCTTGCTCATGAAACGACTGCAACAATTGCTGAGGTTGGCCGCTATAGGTATCCGGCAATAGAACAGTGAGAGAATCCCGAGCCATACCGGTGCCGGTAATTTGCGCAATCTCGCTGCCCACCTCGGCGTCGTGCCCGCGCAAGGGTTCAAAGAGGAAAGGCTCAGCTTTTAAGGCATCCGAGACGCCCAGCATGACCGCCAGCCCATGGCTTCCTTCCACTTCGCCCTGGCCGGTCAAGACCCCGGCAGCGCTGCAGCCAATGATACAGTCCGTGCGAGCTGCGCCCTGCAATGCGCTGGCGAGTCTTTGCCGATCGCGCAGGTGCTCGGCAGTGAAAAAAACCAGTGCCCAATCGGCGCGGCTGACACCGACTTCGGTGAACGCACG
This sequence comes from uncultured Syntrophobacteraceae bacterium, assembly GCA_964482425.1. Lineage (GTDB taxonomy): Bacteria > Desulfobacterota > Binatia > UBA9968 > UBA9968 > WHTF01. The sequence continues at coordinate 6,269 of CAYZXN010000285.1, forward strand.
GGCAAAAGCCTGCTCCACGGCCTTTTCCGTAGACGAATCGTTCGACTGTCCTACTCCGGCGCGAATCATGGTTCGAGTATAGGAACGTTACTAAACAACGGTCAAGAGATCGAGAACAGCAACGATTGCTGTTACACACCTTCGAGTTTCTTAGAAACACGGGCGCACAGCGGCTTGACCCTAACACTTCTACGCTTACTTACCGGCGCGAGGCTGATGCACCGAAAAGACCAGACATGGGGCATTACGAACCACTTTTTCCGTGACACTACCCATGAGAAGATGTGACAAGCCCGTTCTCCCATGGGTCGACATCACGATCAGATCGCTTCTGTCCTGTTCCGCCTCCATCAAGATGCTGTCGGCCGCGGCTCCGATGGCGACTTTTTGCCGAATCTCCTCGACAGGCAAAAGACCGGCAAAGTTCTCCGCCAGAAACTCCGACAGTAGTTTGGTGTTCCGCTCGAGTAGATCGTCCAGCGAACGGGCGCGGTAGCTTGCGAGCTCGGCGGCTTCGGCCACGTTGTAAACGGTCGCCACCGCTCCCCAACTGCGCCCCAGATCCAGCGCATAGCTCACTCCTAGAGCCGAGAGACTCGAAAAATCCGTGGGCGCCAGAATTCTTTTAATATTTTTCATCAGACCTCCTGACCGGCTCCTCACGCGCGTGATGTTGGCCTAACCGCACCCGGCGGACAATGGGACGGCGACTGATTCGCGGCGAGCCCTCCGCACTCCATGGCGGCAATGAGATAACTCACGGCACCTTTCCTTTTACAGCTTCACGGTTCGTTGCGCCAGAGTCGAAGTCGATGCCGCGCATCCACCCGAACGGCTTACAGCCGAAATTCAGCATAATGAAGACGCGATCGGTTGACGCACTTCCCCCATATCAATTATGAATACGCCATCGCACAATACCACGGAAGGAACTTTCTATATGCGTATGATCGTTATCGGAACCGGGCCCATCGGCGGCATCATCGGCGGTCGTCTGGCGCGCGCCGGTCATGACATTACTTTCGTCGATGTCGACCAGGAACATGTGGCGGCGATCCGCGCCGATGGATTGCAGGTCGACGTGCCGGACGGCCCATTCAACGTCCCTATCAAAATCGTTTTCCCGAACGAGATCCAGGATACATTCGACATCGGCTTCATAGCGGTGCGCTCCAACTACACAGCCGATGCGCTGGCAACCGTGCTGCCGCATTTAAAGGACGACGCGCTGCTCGTGTCGATGCAGAACGGCATCAACCCTCCCCTGCTGCAGGAAAAAGTCGGGCCGGATCGCACAGTCGGCATGGCAATCCGCATGGGCTGCCGTAAGGTCGCGCCGGGTCACGTTCAGACCGCCACCCGCGGCCATCTTTACATCGGTCATCTCGACGGGCAAACAACGCCGCGTCTGCAGGCTCTTCATGAACTGCTCGACGCGGTGATCGAAACCGAGATCACCGACAATATTCTCGGCGTGCTTTGGAGCAAGCTTACCTATACCTGCCTTGGCTTTTTCGGATCGCTGGCGGACGCCGCACTCGCCACCAGTTGCGCCGGCGCTGCCAACCGCCGCCTGCTGGCCGAGTTTCTAGCCGAAGTTGTTGCCGTGGGTACGGCGGCCGGAGCGCGCTTCATCCCGCTCGCCGAATACAACCCGCCGGATCTGCATCCTAATAAACCCATGGAGAAACGTCTCGGCGTCATCGATGAAATGGCGA
>CAYZXN010000286.1:0-9112 GCA_964482425.1 uncultured Syntrophobacteraceae bacterium
TCTCACGTTTCCGCCTACTCGTGCCGAAGGTTGCCGATTGAGAGCCGCGAACGCGAATACCAAGCGATAACCAGTCGCCTGTTAAAAGAAGTTCGCTACGCGCCTTCCTCTGTTTCACCCGGTAAAAACATCCTCGATTAATCAGAGGTTTTTTCACCGCGTGATTTCTTGCTTGACAAGAAAAAGAAAAATCTATTATGAATTGCTCCTCACGCACTTTCGCATTATCAGCTCGTACGACCGTCAGCGTTAGGCCGTCGATGCCGGCACATCTCGACGCATCAGATGGATTGGTGCGCCGAGATTTTAGCGCAGGCACTCTTTTTGGAGGAAACCATGGTTGCACCATCCATTTCGAGCGAACACGTGTCATCGGTCGCCGATCATTTCGGATTCCGTGAAATCCCATTTGGCGTCGCCCCGGATCCGCGCTTCTTTTATGATCACCCTGTCTACCTCGAGGGCTTAGACGCGTTAGCCGAAGGCATTGAAGCAAAGAAGGGCTTCATGCTGGTGACCGGAGAGGTGGGAACCGGTAAAACGATCTTGTTGCGCAAACTGATGCACCACCTGGAGACGACGGTGCGTTCTGTCTATGTCTCCTCCACGAGCCACCTCACTGCTCATGGACTGATCGAACGGATCAGTCAAGGTCTCGACCTGTCCGGGCGCGATAAAACTCGCCTTGAGATGATTCAGGAACTCAACAGCTATCTCCTTCAGCAGGTCAGCGATGGCCGCACGGTGGCTCTGCTGGTCGATGAAGCGCAAAAGCTGAGCGATGAAGTCCTCGAAAGCCTGGGCGATCTTTCAAACTTGGAAACCGATGAGCAGAAACTGCTTCAGATCGCTTTGGTCGGGCAACCGGAAGTTATCGCCAAGCTAACCAAATCGTCGCTGCGTCGGATCAAGCAAAGGATCGCTATTCACCATCAAATCAATGCCTTGTCTTCAATATCCGAAGCCGAAGATTATATCCGACATCGGCTGGAAATCGCCTCCTACCAGGGGCCGGACATCTTCAACAAAGAAGCGTTGGAAGCGATCTGGTGTTATTCGGGGGGGACGCCCCGCTTGATCAATATCATTTGCGATAACGCCTTGGCGGCGGCTTATCGCGCAGGCAAAAGAAAGATTTCGGCCTATCTGATCATGAAAGTAGCCGGCAACCTGCTGTTGGAGCGCGGCATCAACGACTGGAGAAATGGCTCATCGAGAAACGGCTTTTCCAAGGGCAAGCCTGCGCCGGTAAGGATTAACAGCAAAATCGCCGCGATCGGCGAGAACGTTCGAACGACCAGTAGGCCCGCCGATCCGCAACCCATCGAGCTTCCTGCCGAGGAACCGGTACTGGCGGCGCAAAGTATGCTCCAGGAACCGACCGTGTCGGCACTTGTTTTCGAACAGATGGAGCGCGCCGCGACCGAGGCCATTGGACCTATGGCCAAGCACATTGTCGTCGATCAGATTGCCGCGTTGGGAGAATCGCGCGAGACCTTTCCGCAGACAAGGCTTAACGAGCTCATTCAAAGAGTTAGCGAAGAAATATTCAACGAAACGATGAGAACAAATTTTCAGAACACAATGGCACGGCAGATCGGTGCGCGGAAAATCATCCACCCGCTCTAGGCGCCGGATGAGCGGAGATGGTTCAACCGTTCAATGGGCGCGCAGCGCCGATTGAACGGTTCTTTTCATGTTTTCATACGACGAAGGAGAAGGAAATGGATCAAGAATCGCGATCCCTCAGCCTCAGGTGGAAAATCGGAGGGGTCTACACGGCGGTCATGTTAGTCCTGGGTCTTCTGTTGATCGCTGCGATGTATTACTTCACCAAGAACGCCATGGGCGATCAGCTCGACAAACGCGGGGTGGCCATAGCAACCAATTTCAGCGACGCAGCCGCGGGTCACATTGTCAGCAAGAACCTCCTGGCCCTTCATGCCTTGGCAGGCAAGTATAGTCTTCTCGATGGTGTCGCCTACGTTTTTATTGACGACGCCAGAGGCGACATTATTCTTCACACACTGGGGGGCTTTCCAGCCCAACTCAAAAGCAGCGCTCCGGTAGCAGGCCGGCGCGATGCGCAGCGGCGCACGTTAACACTGGAGGGCAAGACGGTCTATGAAACCAGCGTCCCGGTTCTCGACGGACAAGCGGGGACAGTGCATGTCGGGTTCTGGGGCGATGCGGTGGATCAGGAAGTGCAGAGCGTTCTGCTCCCGATGATCGGGATCATTGCCATGGTTCCGCTGGTCGGCGCGTTGCTGTCGTTTCTGATTGCCAACTGGATCGTCCGACCCATCGTCGGTCTGACCGAAGTGGCTGATAAGGTCACACGGGGTGATCTCGACATGTCCATCGGGCAATGCGTGGTCTCGCGCGATGAGATCGGCGAACTGGCGCGTTCTCTGGAACGTATGCGGTCAAGCCTGCGAGCGGCTATGTTGCGGCTAAATCGTCAAGCAACCTAAAACTGAAGAATTCGCGGAGAATAGCATATGAATCAGCAAACCAGACGGAGCATTGCACGTTGGTCGACTATCGTTTCACTTGTGATTTTTTTGTGCCCTGGAGGTGCTTTGACAGCGGAGAATGCGCCTGAGCGTCCGCTTGAAAAGCTGAATGTCGCCTTTAGCTCGATCTCCGGCAACATGGCTCCGCTGTGGGTGACTCAGGAGAGAGGATTTTTCCGCAAGTACGGCTTGGAAGTCCAGGCGATACTCATCGAGTCGGGCACAACCACGGCGCAAGCTTTGGCAGCCGGCGATATCAGCTTCGCGCAGGTTGCCGGTCCGGCCATAATCCAGAGCAATTTGCGCGGCGCGGATGCGGTCATGATCGCCGGCGTCGTGAACACTCTGACGTTCCAGCTCTACACTGAAAAAAACCTCTCCCGGCCGGAGCAATTCAAGGGAAAATCCGTAGGAGTGACTCGCTACGGTTCGGCGACTGATTTCGCCATGCGGTACGCTCTGGACAAGTATGGACTCGATGCCGCGAAAGACGTGACTATTCTCGAGATCGGCAACGTTCCCAATCTCCTGACCGCGCTCGAAGCCGGAAAAATCCAGGGCGCGATGCTCTCTGCCCCGACTTCGCTGAGAGCAAAAAAACAGGGCTTTCCCATGCTCGCCGATCTGCAGATGCTCGGCTTGGAGTATCAACATACCAGCATTGCGACAAGCAGAGCTTTGATCAAATCCAAACCGGATCTCGTTCGAAACTTTATGAGAGCCTATATCGAAGGCATTCATTTCGCTAAGAACAATCGCAAGGAAACCCTCGCCATTCTCACCAAGTATTTGCGTACTGACGACAGGGATATTCTGGACGACACTTACGAATCGATCATTCTCAGGCTGGTCCCTGAAAAACCGTACCCGACCCAGAGGGGGATTCAGATCATCTTGCGGGAATTGGGTTTGAAGGACCCCTCGGCGCGTACGGCCCGGCCGGAGCAGTTCGTCGACATGTCGTTTGTCAAAGAGTTGGAAAGTTCCGGTTTTATTGATCGTCTCTACAAGAGTCGTCCCGTCGTTGCCGCTCGTGAAGAACCGCGTCCGGCACCCGCCCCTGTCGCTGTGCCCGTCAAGGAAAAGCCTGCGCAGCCCCCGGTGGGCGCAACCCCACGCACCGCGCCGGCCGCGCCGACCTCTCCGCCGGCGCAGCCTGAACTACCCCGTGAATATACGGTGGTGGCCGGCGACACCCTCAGTCACCTGGCGGCTCGATACTATGGAGATCAGTTCAAATGGGTAAAGATCTATGAGGCGAATAAAGCGACGATGAAGAATCCTAACTTTATTTTCATCGGTCAAAAGCTCATCATCCCCTCCTAAATAGGGCCGCGTACGGGAACGTAACGGATTAGTCACGCAACAAAGCCACTGTCGCTTTTAATCGGAGGCCCTTATGAAGCGCGAAGCATTGCAGGCAACTCTGCTGCAGGCGGTTTACGAAAATGAATCTCGCCGGCTCGACAAGTGTCTGGAGGAAATCGACCATAAGCTGATGGACTGCAGCAAGTTTATGCAGGAGTATAACCGCGCCCGTCTGGCTCTGCAGGCGATCAACGAACGGCTGTCCCGGCTCGGCGCGCAAGCCTTACCGGTGTCGGATCATTTACCCGCCGAAGGTCTGGGAGAAATCATCAGTAGCCGCATCGAGCATTTCAGATCCTCCGGCAAGATCTAGGCTGCAGCGGCTGAAGCCTAGACTTCAGCGCATCCCGCTCTTCGGAGCGGTCGCGGAACGACCGCTTCAACCTATTCCTAAACATCCTACATGGATTCTCCACCGTGACTGACATGGAGAGGCCACCCTCCGAAGTCCCAGCGGCAAGGCCTCTGGCATCGAATACAGCCGGCACATCCTAACTACCTTCCGAACTTGTCGCGCATTGCTCGTCAACTTGTACTGCGGAAATCCCATTTAAACTGATCGGCTAGCGGATATGGCGCGCGCGCGGCAGCGCCAGGTGGATCGCCACCATGGCCAAGGCACCTGCGGCCGCCATCATTGCCACCGCCGTTTGTGTTCCCAAAAGAGTGGCGAGCGCCCCGATGAGCATGCTTCCCACCGTCATAACGACATTGCTCATATGGAAAAGCGACATGGTTCGGCCGCGAAACTCGGAAGGAGAATAGGTTTGAATGACCGTTTGGACCAGGGCATGAGAGCAAACATTGGCAAAACCGACAACCACCATGAGCGCCATCGAGAGCTCGAACCAGGGCGACGTGGCAAACCCCACCACACTCACACCGTACAGGGTCACTCCTCCAAGCATGAAGAGTCCGCGCGGCATCCGGTCGCCTAAGGATGCGATGATGACCGCGGTACCCAACGCGCCCACGCCCATCGATGTCAGCAACAGCCCTTGACCGCTCGCTCCGACGCCTAGAATGTCCCGGGCAAATACCGGTAAGAGCGTCGTGAACGGCACAATAAACAAGGACGCAAATATCACCACCAATAGAGCGGTTCGCACGGACTCATTTTGCCACGCGAATTTCCAGCCTTCGACGATACTGCGGGCGAACGAAGCGCCATGGCCGGAATGGCCGGCGCCTGGCACCGCAGCGACCGGTGCCGGGCGAAGCTGTACCGTCCAAACGGTCGCCAGCAGATAGAACACCGCCTGAGTCGCATACGAACCGGCTGTGCCGAAAGTCGCAATGAGGACACCCGCGAGCGCCGGCCCGGTGCTGCGCGCGACGTTAAAAATGATGGAATTGAGACCGATAGCGTTCGTTAAGTGGCTGGAGGGTAAAGTATCGGCGATCATCGCCGCACGCGCGGGTTGCTGAAATGCCTGCACGACGGCCATGCCGAAGGCGGTCACATACACATGCCATGGTTCTATCCGTCCGGTGAAAATAAGCAGGGCAAGCGCCGCCAACATCAAGCCGTCGACGATTTGGGCAATGAGAATCTGCATTTTGCGCGAGTAGCGGTCGGCAGCGCTTCCCGCGACAGGAGACAGAAAGAGAGTCGGTATTGCCTGAACTCCGCGCACCAATCCCAATTGGAGCGCGGAATCCGTCAGCTCGTAAATCAGCCAACCGCGAGACACCTGATCCATCCAGAACGCCATGGAGGTAAATGAATGGCCGAACCAGAGCAGCCGGAAGTCGCGGTGGCGCAGTGCCTCTACGGCTCGAAGATTTGACAACGTGCGCAGCGGGCGCCGAATATTCCGGCCACGCGCCGGCTTGTCGGTTTCGTTGCCCCTTGCATCGCTGCCTTCTCTTTTAGGAGTGGGTGAGCTCAGACATGACTCCAGATGGCGTTTAAAATGGCCAACGGTCAAAGGTGCACCGGCCGCTCGACAAGTAAATATCGCTCACGATATGACCTGTCTAACGCCGCCGAACCTCGTTCAGGTATCGGAGTGAATTATTGTTGGAAAATGTTGTATCGGGGCGGTTCCTGAAGTGAACATCCGAGGCTTCCAATCCTGTATTGAGGGCGGGGCAGCATCCAAAATTCAACGGTGCCTAATCTTGACGTTGCGCAGCATCGATTCCGACGCGCCAAAAATACAGCGTGTGATGCCTTTCTATTCCGGGCTCCTTTCCCGGCTCAAGGTTGACCACCGCAGTCGGCGTCCAATCATCGATATCGTAGTCGTGGGCGACAATACGGGCTCCCGGTTTCAGTGTTTGCAACTTGGGTCGAATCGCATTGTTGAACCATTTGAACATGTAGAGGGTCACCACGGTAGCTCTGGAAATATCGGTCTGAGTTCCGTCTTCCACGCGAAATTCGACTAAATGGCTGACGCCTTCCTCTTTAGCCTTCTGCCTGGCCTCTGCAACGCGTTGCGGATCCAGGTCGATGCCGACTCCGCGGGCGCCGTATTTTTTGGCGGCTTGAATCAGGATGCGACCGTCGCCGCTGCCCAAATCGAAAATAAAATCGCTCTTCTTCACCTCAGCCAGCTCGAGCATGCGCTCGACCACTGGCATGGTGGTCGGCACAAAAGGAATCGGATCTTGGGACGATGCTATGGAGTTGCTCAGGAGTAATAACAGCGCTGCCAGTACGGGTATTTGTAAACGTCTCATAAAGAAAACCTCATGGCTATGTTGGAGACCGATGACATAGTTTAGCTATCCGCTAAAATTATGGGGGAACGCGCTCAATTGCAAGCTATTCTGCTGGCTGCACGACAGATCTACCCTGATGTTTCCGTTAGACGATCGATCTTGGTTTTATTGACAAGAAAGTCTGCTCTTGCTTGGCTGAAATAGGGTCCGCGCTTCGGGATCTCATAAACAACCCGCGGGAGACAACATCATGAGTATTCCTCTGATTTCGAGCATTGGCAGCTACTTTTATATAAACATTCTACTCCAGGCTTTCGACGGCGTCCTAACCTACCAGGTTCTCGCCATGGGCATACCGGAAGCCAACCCTCTGGTAAACGCCGCCATTGAGAGGTGGGGAGCTCTGTGGGGTTTGCTGTACTGGAAGACGCTTGCGTGCGTTTTGCTTCTACTGATTTATGCGCTTCGGCACCACCGGCCGAAGCTGACCATCAATGCGTTCACCATGACGGCAACGGTTTACGCCTGGTTCGGTTTTTTGTCATTGTGCGAGCTGTTCCTGCCGTAACGATGACAGCCGGCGCACGCCAAGCTTCTATCAATTGTCCCGTTTAAGAACCGCCGGATCCGGCGGATCGTCCTTGAAGCGTTGCTTGCCGGCGAATAAACCGGCCGGCTGCTTTGATTTCCAAGCATCTCGGCGCCGGCGCAATGAAAAAAACCGCGCAGCCGTTGCGAGACGACTCCATCCCATCGACCGGGCCGCGTCTTCAAACATCGAGTAAGCCACCGGCGTGACGAGCAAGGTCAGCAACAGGCACAACGACTGGCCGCCGATAACGACCACCGCCACTGCGCGACGTTCCTCGGCGCCCGGCCCTGAACCGAGCGCCAACGGAAGCATTCCCGCCACCAGCGCCAAGGTTGTCATCAGGATCGGCCGCAATCGGTCGCGATTGGCGCGCATAATCGCCGTCATTCGCTCCATCCCCTGCTCGCGCAACCGGTTCATATGATCGATCTGCAGGATGGCATTCTTCTTAACGACGCCGAACAGCACCAGCATACCCAAAGCGGAATACAGATTGAGCGTGTTCCCGGTCAGCCAGAGCGCCAGCAACGCGAACGGCACGGATAAGGGCAGCGACAGAAGAATCGTTGCCGGATGGATCGTGCTCTCATACTGGGACGCCAGAATCATGTACATAAAAATGATCGACAACAGAAACGCCCATAGAAATTCATTGAATGTGCGCTCCAGCTCGCGGCCGCGACCCGACACACTGGTGGTGTATTCGGGCGGAAGATTCATCTGACGCACCTCTTGATTGAGCGCTTCGAGACGATCCGCGAGAGCAAATCCGGGCGCAACCTGGGCGCGCAAACTCACCTGGCGTTGACGATCCAACCGATCGATGCGCGACGCACTCGTGGCGCGCTCGACCTGCACCAGATTGTCCAACCGCACCAGCCCCGCACCAGCCCGCGGGATATAGAGTCGCGAAATCGTTCCGATATCTTCGCGATCCTGCTGTGATAAACGCAGATCGACGTCGTATTCCTCGTTGATGGCGGGATCGATAAAGCGAGAGACCTCCGTGCCCCCTCCCACCATCAACCTGAGCGCCGAGGCGATATGCTCGGTGTCGACGTTGAGATCGGCGGCACGCTTGCGGTCGATCACGACGCGCAACTCGGGATTGTCCAGACGCAAGGTCGTGTCCGCGTCGAGTATGCCCAAATCCCTCGAGCGAACGCGCAGCCGCTCGGCATACTGGGACAGCGCCTTTAGATCGGGACCACGCAACACAAAATCGATATCCCAATTGCCGCCGCCTATGTTGAAGGAAGGCAGGTTACGGACCGACGTGCGCAGATCGGTAAACTTCGCCAAGCGGGCGCGCACCTGCTGCATTACGTCGCGCTGCGACGTGATATCGGTGAAAGCCACCCACGGCTGTCCGCGCAGGGTTTCGCGCCACAGCCGGGTCAAAGAAAACGTGCGCTCGTCGTGCGGCGCGATACGAACATAGCAACCACCCGAGTTTACGCCGCTGATAAAGCCGCCGCCGGCGTCGCAAAGCAGTAATCGAACGAGCGGCAAAGCCGCGATCTCGCTTTCCACGGCACGCATGATCGCGTCCATCGAAGCAAGGCTGCTGCCTTGGGGCGCGGACACGTTGACATCGAACTCCGCCTCATCGACATTGCTCGGAATATACTCCTGGCGCACCATGTTATACAGCGGCACCGATGACAGAATCACCGCGGCCGCCACCAAGGCCACAACGGCGCGATGCGCCATCGACCAGCGCAGCATGCGCTCATAACCGCGGTCAATCCAGGCGTAAAATCCCTGCCGGGAGCGCGCTTCATCGTGACCGCCTCCCGCATTTGCATCTTCGGCTCCGAGCATACGCGCGCTCATCATCGGCGTCAGCGTAAAAGACACCAGCAGGCTGACCAGGACCGCCACCGAGGCAGTGAGACCGAATTGATAGAGGAACCTTCCCGAGATGCTCGACATGAACGAGACGGGAACGAAAATCACGACGAGA
>CAYZXN010000287.1:0-4641 GCA_964482425.1 uncultured Syntrophobacteraceae bacterium
GCACTGAGAAAGCGCAGATCGTGATTGGCCGGTCAGAATAAAAAGTGAGAACTCGCTCTACAACCCCAGCACGTCCTGCATACCGTAAAGTCCGGGTTTCTGCCTGGCCAGCCACTGGGCGGCGCGGATGGCGCCGTGGGCGAAGGTGTCGCGGCTGTGGGCGCGGTGGATGAATTCGAGGCGCTCGCCGATGCCGCCGAAGATAACCGTGTGTTCGCCGACGATGTCTCCGGCGCGGACGGAAAGAAGGGCAATCTCTTTTTTCGAGCGTTCGCCAACCATGCCCTTGCGGCCGTGGAGACTGACTTTATCCAGGTCACGGTTGAGCGCACCGGCGACCGAGCGGCCGAGCGCCAGCGCGGTGCCGCTGGGCGCGTCTTTCTTGAACCGGTGATGCGCCTCGATGATCTCGATATCGTAATCCTCGCCAAGCATCTTTGCCGCCCTGCCGAGCAGGCTCACAAGCACATTGACTCCCAGGCTGGTATTCGCAGATAAGAGCGTCGGCGTCCGGCGCGATAACCGCTTGATCTCGACGCTTTGCCGCGGGTTGAATCCGGTGGTTGCGATGACGACGGGCACGGCTTTTTTCGCCGCCGCCCTGAGATAAGTCAATGATGCTTCGGGCCGAGTGAAATCGATGATAACGGTATCGGGGTTGAGGTAAGGCTCGATCTTATCGCTTACGGTAACGCCAAGATGACCGGCGGCGGCAATTTCGCCGGCGTCTTTTCCCAGCCTCGGGCTGCCGGTTTTATCGATGCCGGCAACCAGCTTCACACCCGTGTGTTGCTGGATCGCCCGCACCAGCGCTGTCCCCATGCGGCCGCCGACACCGCAGACGATCAGGTTGAGATTTTTTGCCGCCATTAAGGTCGCATGGAAGAGTTGAAAAGTCGCGGGCCTGCGTCTACTGGATCAAGCCGAAGTCCGTCATTGCCCGTTTGAGCTTCTGGACATTGCCCTCGGTCATGGGGGTGAGCGGCAGGCGCAGCTCGCTGGTGCATTTGCCCATCAGCGCGGCGGCGGTCTTAACGGGTATCGGGTTGGTTTCAATGAAAAGACTGCGGATCAGCGGCGTCAGGCTGAGCTGCAAATCACGCCCTTTCTCCCACTGGCCGTTCAAGCAGGTTTGGGTGAGTTGTGCCATCTCTTTGGGCGCCACATTGGCGACGGTGGAAATAACCCCCTTACCGCCGAGGCCCATGAGAGAAAACGTCAGGGTGTCTTCGCCGGAATAAACCGCCAGATTGTCGCCGCACAGGCGGATCACGTCGATGGCTTGATCGACAGATCCGGTTGCTTCTTTGACCCCGGCAATGTTCTTGATTTCTGCCAGACGTGCCAGCGTCTCTGGCTCGATCTTCGACCCGGTGCGGCCCGGAATATTGTAGACGATGATCGGAATACCGACTTCGGAAGCAACTTTTTTGTAGTGCTGGTAGATGCCTTCCTGGGTCGGCCGGTTGTAATACGGCGAAATCATCAGCGCGCCGTCGGCGCCGGATTTTTCCGCCTCCCGCGTCAGCCGCACCGCTTCGTCTGTCGAATTGGAGCCGGTTCCGGCGATGACCGGCAGCCTTTTATTAACTGCTTTGATGACCCCTTTTATGACGTCGTCGTGCTCCTGATGGCTGAGGGTAGCCGACTCTCCTGTCGTGCCGCACGGAACGATGCCGTTGGTGCCGCTCTCGATGTGGAAATCCACCAGAGCTTCGAGACTCTGCCAATCGACTTTGCCGTCTCTGAATGGCGTAATCAACGCGACCATCGAACCTGTAAACATAAAACCGCTCCTAGCCAGGACTGCCCATGCCTCTGGGGAAAAAACTACAACACCGCCGCTGCTGTCAAGAACGCACGGCGACACTAAGAAAACCTTTTTCTATCTTACCTCGGCGCCCTTTGCGATCTTTGCGAGGGATCGCATTTACCCGGTTGTTTTCTTTCTCGCGCCAAGAACGCCAAGCACGCAAAGCGACGGGCAAGAGGCCCGTCGTCCTGAGCGGATGAGAACGAACTCTCGCCCAAATGACAAGCGGCGTCCCCTTTGCGATCTTTTGCGCAAATCATAATCGGTGCTCGTAGCCTTTGTCAGCGCTAACTAACCCGCACCGTGCCGTGAAACACCTCTTCGGCCGCACCCGTCATGTAAACCCGGTTATTGTCGCGCCATTCGATGAACAGATCGCCGCCCTTGAGATGCAGGGTCAACTTTCGTCCGGTTTTGCCGGCGAGCACGCCGGCCACCGTGACTGCCGAAGCGCCGGTGCCGCAGGCCCAGGTTTCCCCGGCGCCGCGCTCCCAGACCCGCATGCTCACTTCATGGGGACTCAGGACCTTGATGAATTCCGTGTTCACACGCTTGGGAAAAAACGGGTGATGCTCAAAACCCGGACCAATCTTTTCGAGATCGAGAGCCTCGATGTCGTCGAGGTAAAGCACGCAGTGCGGATTGCCTATGGAGACACAGGTCACTGTGTAGGTCTTGCCGTCCACGTTCAGCGGCCGGTTGACAATCTGCCCGTCGGCGTCCACCGGAATCTTGCGTCCTTCGAGAATCGGTTCGCCCATGTCGACTTCCACCAGGTCGCCGACGATTCGCGGGCGGATGATGCCGGCCAGGGTTTCGACCTCCAGTTCCTTTTTCTGTGTCAACCCGTGTTCGTAAACGTACCTGGCGAAGCAGCGAATACCGTTGCCGCACATCTCGACCTGGCTGCCGTCGGCGTTGTAAATCTCCATCTTGAAGTCGGCCTTGTCGGACGGATGAACCGTCAGAAGCTGGTCCGCGCCGATGCCGAAGCGGCGGTCGCACAGCTTGCCGGCGATGGCACCCAGATCGGCAATGTCGCTTTTCAGGCAATCGATAAAAATAAAATCGTTGCCGCAACCGTGCATTTTTGTGAACTTTATTTCCATCTCACTCGAATCTGGCAGGCTGCTGGACCAGCAAAGGGGGACTCTCCCCTTGTGTTGCCCTTCCTTGGCGCCCTTTGCGATCTTTGCGCGAAATCATTTATCCGATCGTGTTCTTTTCCGCCCGAAGACCTCGGATTTCTCGCCAAGAGCGCCAAGACGCGCAGTGAAAGGCGAGAGGCATCCGTCATCCTGAGTCCGGGGCAAGCCTTGAACCACTGAACTGTTGAACTAATTCTTACTGCAACTCCGGCGGAATGACCTCTCCATTGATCAAATCGTCAAAGGTCTCGCGCTTGCGCACGACGTAATATTTGTCGCCGTCCACCAATACCTCGGGCGCCTTGGGATGAGAATTATAGTTGGACGCCATGGTAAAACCGTAGGCCCCGGCGCTCATCACCGCCAGCAGATCGCCGCGCTGCGGCCGCGCGATCTCACGGTCTTTGGCGAAGAAATCGCCGCTCTCGCAGATCGGTCCGACGACGTCGGCGACGATCTTCTCGGCGTTGGTCTCCACTACCGGACGGATCGCCTGATAGGAGCCGTACAGCGCCGGCCGAATCAGATCGTTCATGCCGCCGTCGACGATGACGAACCTCCTGGATTCATTTTCTTTGAGGTACTGGACTTCCGTGACGAGAATTCCGGCGTTGCCAACGATCACCCGGCCCGGCTCCAGAATCAAAGTGGTGTTGAGACCTTCCAGCCCCTCGATGATCGCTTTGGCATACTCCTCGGGGTGCGGCGGCGTTTCATCATTGTAATTGATGCCTAGACCGCCGCCCAAATCCAGGTACCGAATCTGCGCGCCTTCTTTCTGCAGCGAGCCAAGGAGCACCCGATCGAGATACTCCCGCACCCGCGCCAAAGCATCGACAAACGGCGAAAGGGAGGTCAACTGCGAGCCGATGTGGCAGTCGACGCCGACCACGTCGACATTCGGCAGGGACACGGCTTTTTTATAGGTCTCAATGGATTTCTTGATCTCGACACCGAATTTGGCCTTTTTCATTCCGGTCGAAATATAGGGATGGGTCTGCGGATCGACATCCGGATTGATGCGCAGGCTGATCGGCGCCTTCTTACCGACGGCGCGCGCGATATCGTTCAACGCCATCAACTCTTCTTCCGATTCGACGTTAAACATCAGGATATCCGAGTTGAGGGCATACTCCATTTCATCTTTTTTCTTGCCGACTCCCGAAAAGACGATTTTCTTCGGATCGCCGCCGGCCTTTAAAGCGCGAAACAGTTCGCCGCCGGAAACGATATCGAAGCCGCTGCCCTCATTGGCAAAGACCTTGAGCAGCGCCAAGTTCGAATTGGCTTTCACGGAAAAGCAGACGATATGAGGAACCTTGGCGAAGGCCTGATCGAAGACTCGATAGTGCCGTCGGAGGGTAGCCAGGCTGTAGATATACGCCGGCGTTCCGACTTCTCTGGCGATGCGTTTTACCGGCACTGCCTCGGCGAACATCTCGCCGTCACGGTATTCAAAGTGGTTCATCATGGACCTCGTGTAATTTCGACCTCGTTGGACGGCGCGCCCAATGAGCCGTCCTTTAACTGCGAGGATATCCGGTAGCGATAGATCGTATTGGACTGGACGTTCTCATCGATGAACCGGTACTGCCTTTGTTGGACAAACTTTTCGCGGTCCTCAACATTGACGGTGGTCAGCGGTCGATACGGCACCGGACAATCGGGGCAAGCCGGCGA
>CAYZXN010000288.1:0-9346 GCA_964482425.1 uncultured Syntrophobacteraceae bacterium
ATTTTGTCTCCCGGAATATAGGAAGGGTAAACTCCGGAAGCCAACGCGCTGCATCCGCTGCGGCCAAAATAGGAACGATCGACGAGCAAAACGCGCACCCCGGAGGCGCGCGCCTTGTACGCTGCGAAGGCGCCGGCGATGCCGCCGCCGATCACCAGAACGTCGGTTTCAATTTCCTTGAGCATCGGACAAGCTTGCATAGCTTGGGAGCCACTTGTTTGTCAACGAAAGCGACCGAGAGATTCAGCCGTTTTGCCGGAAGCATACGCACTTGACCTTTCTAGTTGCCGGCACAGGGTGAGCAGGTATGGCTCGCCTCAAAGTCGCTGAGACGAGTGGGGAAGCAATCTGCCTGGGCGTGGAAATACTTTAGCCAGAAGGTCGCTAGAGCGCATAGCCGCTAAGAACGTGCCGCGGCAGTCTATTTTGGACGCCGGGTCTTGAGCACTTCTTCGAGAGGACCGTAGTCCATGAGTACTTTGCTGTTCGCTTTTTGCTGAATCTGGCCGTTTTCGTAGGCGGTATCGAGAAATTCCTGGACTTCCTCGAAACTCATTTTTCCTGTTGCAACGAGCGTGGAAGCCGCGAGACGACGAGTTTCTTCTGCCAGTTGCGGACTGAGTTTCCATTGACGTTGGATATAGCCAGTGACCGCACGACTGTCAGTCTCGATCAACGCTAATGAATCCAACACGGCTTCTATCGTCCTTTTGATTTGCGCGGAGTCCTTCTGCAGCTTATTAGCATGGACCGTCAAACCGCTGGGAGGAAAATTGACTCCCGCCTCTACTGTAGAAGACAGTTCGTTAAATCCTTTTTGCGTCATGATCACATTGTTCGGCAGAGAAAGTAGCGCCGCGTTGACCGCTCCCGAGTTGAGCGCAGCCACACTGTTGGATACCGAGCCGGTCTGAATGTAAGAAATCTGGTCTGGATTGACTCCCTTCTTTTTGAGAATAGTCCTGGCGGCGATATATTGCAGCGCGCCGACCGTATCCACGGCTACTTTTTTCCCCGCAAGATCCTCGAGCCGCTTGGTGCCCGGCTCAGAGACGATATAGAAGAGTGGGGTCTTGACCGCAATCATGACTCCGCGTATCGGCAGACCCCTCACGGCTGCGAAGAGCGCGGGACTCACCGCAGCGCCAAAGTCGATCTCTCCGGAAGCAAGCGCCGCAATCTGGATCGGCCCCGCCATTTGAATGAGTTCGACCGTGAGCCCGCGTTTTTTAAAAACTCCGGCATCTCGGGCGAATAAGTGCGGGAGAAAACTCAGGCTCAGAGCGGAATAGCCGATGCGTATCCTTCTTGCATCCTGGGCGAAAACTTGTCCGGCGAGAGCGTGGGAGAGAACGAGAAGAGAAAAAAAAGTCGCAGCAAAACGCCTGGGCCGAAATTTCGAAGTGTCGGTCTTCATAATCCGCGCTTCCCCTTTCGCCTGGAATGGACGGCAATATAGAGCTTGGTGGCGAACGAAATCAAGTAGCTGATCGGGAAGTTCGATCGCCTTTGCGGCAGCGCTAGAATCGCGGTGGCACCGGGCCAGTGACGGGTGGATGACGCGGTTCTTCATGATGAGATGACGTTCGCGCCGGCTCGAGAGACTGGCTTGTATCCCGAAAAGTCGCTTGTTCGACGATCTCGTCACAAGGTCAGCGGCGCTTGTCATCACGGCGGTTGACTCCAAGAAGTGCTGTAGAGTATGTGTTGCTCGGAGATCTTCAGGATGTATCCAAGGTCCTTTGAATATTTTGTTGCCGACTCCGTGGAAGAGGCAATCAACATGCTGTCTTCTTGCGGTGAGGAGGCGAAGCTCTTGGCCGGCGGCCAGAGTTTGATTCCACTGATGAAGCTTCGCCTTGCCAGTCCTCGCGTGCTGATCGACATCGGCCGGCTGGGCGGGCTCGCTTACATGCGCGATGATGAAGCGTGTTTACGAATCGGCGCTCTGGTTTCGCATGCCGGTGTCCTGCAATCCCCGCCCATCGGCGCACGATATCCTCTTATCGCCGACGCGGTTAGCATGATCGGCGACAGCCAGGTAAGAAACTGGGGCACCATAGGCGGGGCGCTGGCGGAAGGCGACCCGGCCGGCGATTGGGGGCCCGTCGCCATAGCGCTCAAGGCGCGCATTCGCTGCGTCAGCCCCCGAGGCGAGCGAATCTTTGACGCCGAGTCCTTCTTCGTCGACGCCTACACCACGCGATTGGATCCTGATGAGCTCATTAGCGAGGTGATCTTTCCGGCTGCGGCACCCGATCAATGCGGCGCCTATGTCAAGCTCGAACGGCGCGCCGGCGATTTCGCCGTGGTGAGCGTGGGAGTCCAACTGGCCATGGACGAAAAAAAGATTTGCCGTGAAGCTAACATCGCGCTGGGCGCTGCGGGATTGACACCGATGCAAGCGCACGAGGCTGCAACCTTTCTAACCGGGAAAGAGATTCGTCCGGACACTATCCAGGAAGCGGCGAGAAGGGTCGCCGCGGCGGCCGAGCCCCTGGACGATATCCGCGGCTCGCAGGACTACAAGCGGGCAGCACTGCAATCGATATTCAAACAAGCCGTTGACATCGCGCTCAGGCGCTCGAACGGCGAAATCATTCACGCCGGCCATGTCTACTAAGAAGCGTATTAAAGTCAACGTTAACAAGCAGAGCTACGAGCACGAGGTGGAGCCACGGCTCCTGTTGGTGGATTACGTGCGCGACGTCGTCGGACTCAAGGGCACTCACTTCGGCTGCGATACGACAAGCTGTGGGGCGTGCACGATCCTCGTCGACGGCCGCAGCGCCAAGTCGTGTACTCTTTTGGCCGTGCAAGCGGATGGCAAAGAAATTCTCACCATCGAGGGGCTGGCGCAAGGCGGCGAGTTGCATCCGCTCCAAGAGGCCTTCTGGACGCACCATGCGCTGCAGTGCGGCTTTTGCACGTCGGGCATGGTGATGGCGGCCTACTTTCTGCTGTCCAAAAATCCCAACCCGTCCGACGCCGAGATCAAGCACGGAATTGCCGGCAATCTGTGCCGTTGCACAGGCTATCTGCCGATCGTGGAAGCGGTGAAAGCCGCGGCGCAGAAGCTTAGCTCCGGGACACCGACATCATGAGAGCCGAGCAGCCCGATAAGAAGCTCGTCGGCAGCGCGATCCGGCGCAAGGAAGATCCGGACATTCTGCTCGGCGACGCCCGCTACACACAGGACGTCACCCTCCCCGGCATGCTCCATGCGGCCATCTTGCGCAGCCCCTATGCTCACGCGCGCATACGGAGCATAAATCTCGATCGTGCCTTGGCGTTGCCCGGTGTGGTGGCCGGACTGACTGGTGCCGGGCTCAAGGAAATCCCGTATCTAAAACCGCTGGCGCCGTTTCCGTTTCAAAGCCGCGATCCTTTCCAGAAGGGCAACCCGACCATAAAGTTCTTCGACCACTATTGTCTCGCTACGGATAAAGCCCGCTTCGTCGGCGAGCCCTTGGCGGCGGTCGTGGCCGCCGACCGCTACATTGCCGAGGATGCGCTGGAGCTCATTGATGCCGAGTTTGATGAACTGCCGGCACTGGTTGAAACGGAGGCCGCCGTTTCGCCCAACGCTCCTCGTCTTTATGAGGAGTGGGGCGATAACGTCATGTTGACCTTCCGCGTGTCCGGCGGCGATGTCGAGAGGGCTTTTCGCGAAGCGGACATTGTCATTAGAGAGGAGATTTCCAGCGGCCGCTTCACCGGAGCTCCCATCGAGACACGAACCGTGGTCGCCAGCTACGAGGCCCATACCAAGACCCTCACCGTCTGGGACACGACCCAGATCGCCCATCCCATCAGCACGCTCATAGAGAACACGATCGCGTTGCCGCAGCTCAAGGTTCGCGTGCTGGCGCCGCGCATCGGCGGCGGTTACGGGCAGAAATGGTCTTTTTATCCCGAAGAGATCCTGATCCCGCTGCTGTCGATACTGACTCGGCGCGCGGTGAAATGGGTGGAGACGCGCAGCGAACATATGGTTGGCACCGTCCATGCGCGAGAGCAAATTCACAGCATTGAAGCGGCCGTTTGCAAAGACGGAAGCATCCTGGGCATCAAAGACCGCATCGTCGCCAACATCGGCGCTGCCTATCCTACCGGCGGTCTCGCGTCGATCGTCACCACCGGCATGTTCGTCCCCGGCGCTTACAAGATTGAAAACTACGCCGGAGAAGTGATCGGCGTAGTGACCAACAAGACGCCCTACGGCGCCCATCGTGGATTCGGCAAGTCGGAAGCGTGTTTCGTGATCGAACGGCTCATTGATATTATCGCCGAGAAGCTGGTCCTGGATGCTCCCGAAGTACGGCGACGAAACTTCATTCCTCCGGAAGCATTTCCTTACGTTTCAGTGACCGGACCGCGTTATGACAGCGGGCAGTATGCGCGCGCGTTGAGCCGAGCCATGGAGCTGGCGGATTACTCCGGATGGCGCGAACAACAGGCGCGCTTGCGGCGCGAGGGACACCACATCGGCATCGGTACCTGCCTGGTCGTGGAGCCATCCAGCTCGACGCGCATGGGTTCCTACAACGCGGGCTATTACAGTGTGCGCATGCGCATGGATCCCAACGCCAAGATTGCGGTGTTTCCAAGCGGTAGCGATGAAGGGCAAGGTCACGCGACATCGATCTCACAACTCGTTGCCGACGAGTTGCGCGTGCCTTTCGACGACATTTTAGTTGTGGAGGGCGATAGCCTCGCCTGCCCTTACGGCTCGGGCTCGTATTCGAGCCGTTTTTCAGTGGTGGGCACCACAGCGGCGACTCTGGCCGCGCGGCAACTCAAAGAAAAAATTCTAAACGTTGCCTCTATCCTGCTGCGCATCCCTGCCGGGCAATTGGAGCTTGGCGAGGGAGAGATCATTGTTCGTGACGATCCCAAGCGGACTGTGAGTTTGAAGGAGGTGGCGCGCACCGCTTACTTCAGCATCTTTCGATTGCCCGAGGGCATGGAGCCGGGACTGGAAATCATCTTTCATTATCGCGACCCGAACATCGAGTTCCACGCCGACGAGCGCGGGCGGGTGGCCATGTTCAGCAGCTTTCCCTACGATGCGGAAGTGGCCGTGGTGGAAGTCGACATCGACTCGGGCTCGCTGAAAATCCTCAAGTTCGTTTCCGTCCACGACTGCGGTAACATGCTCAATCCGCTTATCGTCCGCGGCCAGCACTTGGGCGCGCTTGCGCATGGCTTCGGCGGAGCGCTCTACGAAGAGCTTCCCTACGATGAAAACGGCCAGCCTCTTGCCACCAGCTTCAAGGATTACTTTCTGCCGACCGTCATGGAAATGCCCGAGCTCACCATCGATCATCTGGTCACGCCCAATCCCTTTACTCCCGGCGGATTCAAGGGCGCGGGCGAAACCGGCACCGTGGGACCTCCGGCGGTGCTAGCCAACGCGGTGGAGGATGCGTTGCGGCCGTTGGACATTAAAATCCGCAAAGTGCCGCTGACCCCGTCTTACTTGTGGTCGTTGATCGTGCAGGCGAGAGCCGCCGCTCGGTGCCTATAGGTCCGGCGGCGGCAAAGATGTCATGTTTTTGATGTTCACTGGGACGCAGCCTTTGACAGTCGGTCGATGCAAATCGTGATCTAAAATCGTCGCGTTGGCTATGCCATAGTTGCGGA
The DNA here is from genome assembly GCA_964482425.1 of uncultured Syntrophobacteraceae bacterium. Classification (GTDB taxonomy): domain Bacteria; phylum Desulfobacterota; class Binatia; order UBA9968; family UBA9968; genus WHTF01. Next base: position 5,647 of record CAYZXN010000288.1, read on the forward strand.
CAGGGCCGCCGAAACGTCTAACCGATCAAAGGAGAAATGCCGTCATGCGTATGATTGCACCTTTGTTGATCGCGGGATCGTTGGCGCTGGGCGGATGCGAGTTCGCCGCTGGAGCCGCCACCGGTGCGTTGGCGACGGGAGCGGGTTACGAGTTCAACGCGAAACGACAAATGGATCGACTCGCAGACGATTACCGTCGCGAGCGCATCAGCCGGCGAGAGTATGAGCGCCGCAGAGGCCAGATAGAACGGGGCTCCATTATCTACTGAGCTTCTTATCAGAGCTCAATTCTCCGAGTGCGCAGAGTTCTCAGGAGTTGCGCGTTGCAGCAGCGGTGCAGCGATTAAACAGCCGGCCAATCACCGGACATGCTTTACTTCATGTTTACGCCGAGAAGCTTTTGCACCACCAGGCTATGGTTTTTACCTCATCGGGTTGAACCCGATTCCGCAGTTGAGCCTAAGTAGCGCGAGGGCGAGGGGCGAACCTGGAGTAGTGAAGACACCAGGCCTGCAGTTTCGCGCTACTCACAGCCGATTATTTTGGATCATACAAGGCCATCTAAACACCGATAAATCGATGTCCGTTCAGAGGTAGAAACCCATTGTCTTCGGTACGTAAGGTTTGCCCCGGTTCTTTGCGTTAATGCCAACCGCGAAATTCGGTTGAACGGCGGCAGCGAGTCGAGTAGTAGTGTTGGGCACCGGAGGAATGAACCATGGCCCTGGAATATCTTCCCATCATGGCCCAGGCGGGGGCGCCCAAGCCGCCGCGTGTTCTTGTCTCACCTTCGAAGCCGGCATGGCGCCGCAGCACCAAGCCGCTAAGCCAATCGCGGGTGGCGCTCTTGACCAGCGCGGCCTTGCGGCTGGCGGATCAACAACCTTTTGTCCCGCGCGAGGATTTGAGCTACCGGCGAGTGCCTTCGGATCCGGGAGCGGGCGAGATCGTCATCGATCATCACTCGGGCATAGGGCGCGTGCCGAAGCAGGATCCGGAAATAGTTTTTCCGCGCAGTGCTCTTTTCGCTTTGGCCCAGCGCGGTATCGTCGGCGCGCTCGCACCCTATCATTTTTCCTTTATGGGCGGTGTGCGCCGCCCGCACGAAATCGAAAATGAGCTGGCTCCGGCTATCGCGCACGAGCTGAAAGATGCGGCGGTGGATCTGGCACTGCTGGTGCCCTATTGACCGTTTTGCCACGAGACCGTTGGTCTCATAGCCCACATCATCGAAGCTGCCGGCACCCCGACTCTGGTCGCGGGCACCGCGTTTGACATCATGAGCAGAGTCGCGCCGCCGCGCGCTGTTTTCGTCGATCATCCGGTAGGACGGATCTTTGGACCGCCGCACGACCGCGGGCGCAACCAAGCGGTTCTGGCCGCCGTTCTCGCCGAGGTCCCCGAGTTTACTGCCCCAAACCAGATTCGCGATATTCATTGCATGTGGGAGGCCGGCGGCAGCCGCGAATGGGAAACGGAGCTGCGCGCGGAAATACTCCATGACCGTTGACAGCGCAGCCAAAACTATAATAATTGCCCAGACACAAAACGGTTTGCGAAAAAGGAGATATTGATGTTGACATCTTTTCTAAAGTGTTTTCCCACGCTGGCGCTCGGACTGCTGCTAGCGGTTCCGGCGTTTGCGGCGGCGCCGTATTATGAAGGCAAGAGCATCCGACTCATCGTCGGGTTCTCCGCCGGCGGCGGTTTCGACACCTATTCCCGACTGATCGGCCGCCACATCGGCAAGCACATCCCCGGCAATCCCTCTATCGTGGTCGAAAACATGACGGGCGCCGCCAGTCTGGTGGCGGCCAACCACGTCTACAAAGTCGCCAAACCCGATGGACTAACCATTCTCAACTTTCACGGCAACCAGGTGATCAATCAGATCATCGGCAAACCCGGTATTGAATTCGACGCGCGCCGCTTCGAATACATCGGCATCCCGACCCAGGACAATGTCGCTTGCGCGTTTCATAAATCGAGCGGGATCACCAACTTCGACGCGCTTCGCAATGCCAAGACTCCGGTCAAGATTGGCGGCGTTGCCCCCGGCGACACGACTTACAATACAGCCAAACTCTTGATAGCCGCGCTGAAGCTGCCAATTCAACTGGTAGCCGGCTACAAGGGTACCGCCGAGGTACGTTTGGCGGCCGAAGCCGGGGAGGTCGCCGGCGGCTGCTGGCAATGGGAATCGATCAAGTCGATCTGGCGCCAAGGGCTCGATGCCGGCAATGTCGCGATTGTTTTGCAGGTCAATCCCAAGCCGCATCCCGAACTGCCCAAGGTGCCCAATGCCATCGATTTCGCGACCAATGAAAACAGCCGCCAGCTGCTAAAATTCGGCGGCCATGATCCCGCCGCGATTACCAGACCCTATGCGCTCGGCCCGGGCACGCCCAAGGATCGTGTAGAACTGCTGCGCAAAGCTTTCATGGAGACCCTCAAGGATCCCGAGTTTATCGCCGATGCGAAAAAATCGCGGCTCGATACCGACCCGCTCACCGGTGCAGAAGTGGAAAAAATCGTTGCTAATCTGTTCAAAATGGACAGCAGTCTAGTCAAACAACTGAAGGACATCTTGCAGTAACACCGGCGCCGGACGAGAAGATCGGCATGACAATACGGGAGGTCTCATGGTTCGCTTACCACTGATGTTCCTGCTCGCTTCGTTGGCGCTCTTCTGTGCCACGTCAACACCGGTCGATGCGCAAGACTCGTTTTATAAGGGGAAGACCGTCCGGATCATCGTCGGTGCGTCTGCCGGCGGCGGTTACGACACTTATTCTCGAACTATTGCGCGGCACATCGCCAAGCACATCCCCGGCAATCCCACTTTCACCGTAGAGAACATGCCCGGCGCTGGTTTCCTGATTTCGGCCAATCACATGTTTAAAATCGCCAGGCCGGATGGCCTGACCATCGGCCACTTCATCGGCGGGCTGTTCCTGCAGCAACTGCTAGGCAAACCGGGAATTGAATTCGATGCCCGCAAGTTCGAGTACATGGGAGTTCCGGCCCAGGACAATTACATGTTGGGAGTTTCCAAAACCAGCGGCATCACCAGCATCGAGCAGTGGCTGTCCTCTAAAACTCAGGTTAAGCTGGGCGGCGTCGGCGCCGGCTCGGCCACTGACGACATTCCGAAAGTCTTGGCGGCAACCATTGGCCTACCGATACAACTTGTTTCCGGGTACAAGGGCACTGCGGACGTTCGCCTCGCGTTCAACGGCGACGAGGTGCAAGGGGTCTGTAATGCCTGGGAATCGTTCAAGGCAACCTGGCGCAAGGAAGTGGATTCAGGAGATATCAATATCGTTCTGCAAAATATTCCCAAACCCCATCCCGACCTGCCAAAGATTCCCCTGGCCATCAATTTCGCGAAAACCGATGAGGCTAAAAGATTGATCAATTCACTGGTGCATAGTGTTGGCCCCACAGCTCGGCCGTACGTGTTGCCTCCGGGCACCCCGAAAGACCGGGTGCAAATTTTGCGCCGGGCTTTCCTGGAAACCATGAAAGATCCGGAGTTTATTGCAGACGCCACTAAAGCCAAACTCGACATCAACCCGCTCGAGGGCGCCGAGCTGGAGCGCAATGTCCATGCGGTCTTCGATCTCGACGCGGCGCTGGTGCAGCGGGCCAAGGAAATTTTAAAATAAGTCGAGTGCGGCTCTCGCGCGGGCTAGACTGG
>CAYZXN010000289.1:0-6910 GCA_964482425.1 uncultured Syntrophobacteraceae bacterium
GAAAAATTCTGAATACTCTGAGTGCCGGTATGAGCAGCGCAATGACCGTGAGCCAGTTTCTTCTGACAAAGGGGATCTTGCGCGGCGCAAGCGTCAGGCGCAGGGCGAATTCAATGATGAAGATGAGCCAAATCAGCCTGCCGGCAACTTCGAGAAAACGGCTCAGGCCCGAGGTGAATTCGACAACAAGCAAAGCCAGCCAGCCAAACCCGAGAACGATCATCGGTATCTCTAACCAGCCTTCCAGCTGTTCCAACGATTCGTTGCGCTGGCGTTCGAGAGTCTGCTCTGTGGTATCCTCATTGAATTGCATATCGCCCTCTCTATCCTTGAACTGTGATTTCGCGGAACTGAAATGAAACTGCAAAAAAAACTGCGCCGGTTGCATCAACTATAGCAGGGCTCCAGGCGTTTCATTCCTGCCGCACGCTGCAATTGGAGTCTTGCGAGCAGGTTTGTGGCGGACTGCGCAGCGGATTTGGATTTCCTGCAGTTTATCGTAGGGCGCAGCCGGTAAAGTCATGGATGTCAGGTCTCCCGCTACCGGCGGTTCATCGCTGATTGTAAGGATCTACACGAAATGGTCAGCCGGTAGCATTCACGACCCGGTCTTTTGATCTGCAGATCAATCTGAACATACGAGCCGGCCGGACCGGTCGAGCCAAGGAGAGATTTTCCGTTGGTTGAAGGTACAGAAACGCTGATGAAGGCGCGGCGGGCTGATTTCATGTTCCGCGCTGTCTTTAGCTCATCCTAATGCGGAGGCTCGGCCTTTAGGCTGCGGCTGTTCGCGGCGCGGGCCGGATTCGGCCGCGCCGCGAGAGAGCCGTTCTACTTCGCCTGATGCAGGCCGAAAACTTGATGGTATAGTTGGGTCACTTCCTTTAATTCGACGGTCGCTGCTGACGGCGTCACGAACACAAAGTCTTTCTGCAGCAGTTCCTGCAGCCACGCTTGGTGTTTGACGCCTTTTCTGACCGAGATGCGTCCGGTCAGATCGGACATTTTGCTTTGGCCCTCCTGTGAGATCAACCAGTCGTAGAAAAGAATCGCCGCATGCGGATTGGGCGAGCGCTGCATCAACGCAAGCAGATCGGGTTCGCCGGCATAGGGATCGAAGATGCGAAAGTCGATGGGCGCTCCTTTGGATTTGAGCTCGGCTACCCGGCGGCCGCGCGCGGCGACGGCAATTGCCGATTCACCACCGAGCAGGAGCTGCACCCGCATGACACTGCTGGACCCGGGCATGTGGAGGTTCTGTTTTGCCAGCGCCTTCATGTACTCAAGGCCCTTGTCTTTTCCCATGTGATCGAGCATGACGGAAAACCAGTCGTAATCTTCCGTGCCCAGGCTCATCTTGCCTTTCCATTTCGGATCGAGCAGGTCCTTATAGTTCTGTGGCGCCTCTTTGGGGCTTACCAGTTTCGTGTTAATCGCCAGGACGATCGGAGTGATATCGAAGGCCGTCCAGTAGCTGTCGGAGTCATAGGAGCCTTTGAAAAGCGCGGTTCGTTCCGGAGATGCATAGGGCGTCGAGAGTTGCCGTTGTTTTAGCTGCCAGACCTCTATGGGCGCGGATCCAACAATGTCGACCGCGTGCCGACCCACCCGTGCTTCCGTGTCGACCCGTCGAAAGACGCCCGAAGGGGTCGAGCGGAAGGCGTTCGTCTTGATGAAAGGATGCGTTTGCTCAAAGGCCGCGAGAATTTTCGGATAGTCCGACAGGCTGACTGAAGTGTAAATCACTACCTGCCCTTCTTTTTTTGCGCCTTCTTCCAAGACTGATTTTCTCTGCGCCGGTGCGAGGCCTTGTATCTTCTTGAGGACTTCACTGGCGCTGGCGGCGATACTAACCCCTTGGGCTGAAAATGTAGTCACAACAAAAACTATCGTGAAAAGAAATTTGATCATTTTAGAACCTCAGCTTGTCTTTTACTGCCGGTCGGGCCCGCCTTTTTCTTTGGGCAGCGGTTTGCCGCTCCATCCCCAGGTGGAAATATCAAAAATATTTCCATCGGGATCCATGCCGCGCGTCTCGGCGTAGCTCGTTCCTTTGGGCCGCGCCTTCGGCGCTCCCTCCGGATAGATCTCCTGGATTCTTGCGGCGACCGTTTCCTGGTCATCGACGTGAAAGCCAAAGTGATACATTCCCATATGTTGCAGATCGTCCGGGTCTTTGGGATCGTTGGCATTCAAAATTGCCAGATTGACTTCGCCGTCGGAGAGATGAACCGAGCCATTCTTGGTCCGGAACACTTCCTGAAGCTCGAAGACCTTTTTGTAAAACTCTGCCAGCTTTTCGGGTTGCCCCGTCAAGAGCGCGAGATGCCTTAGTTTCGCCATCGTGAGTTCCTCCTTGTTTAAGCTCTCGTGTAGCATCCAGCACCGACCGAAGGCAAACGCGCCGGGGTAGCAGGTGAAATACACCCCCTTGACCGCGCACGGGCATGGGGATTAAAAGTTAGCCGTGTGAGGTTTTATTTCGGAAGCGGTCTGGAAGATTGGAGCCGGGGGAGAGCAACGGAAGGAGAACGGACATGAAGCGCTTTGTGATTCAATCGCACGGCCGGCTCCAGGAGTGGGTTGCGCAGGAAAAAGACTATTTCACCGACGAAGCGCTGGATTACGAGTTCCTAGTCAAGCCGATCATCACCTGGTCCGCCGGCGTGCAGAGCGTCAGCACAGCGCCGGCTGAAATCGGCCGGGGCGCATTCGAATCCATTGAAGAAGGGCGGGGCTGCAACCTGAGCGCGGCGTGCCATTGGACGGTCAACATGGCAGCCTCTGCGGGTCACGGCAAAATGTGGAGCCAGGCGTACTCCATCGCTCCCTCCGGTGTATTTGTTCCTCCCGAATCGCCGATACGCAAGCCCGAGGAGCTGGCCAACGTTCCCGTCACCGTCGGCTATCACTCGGGTAGCCATTACTCGACTCTTCAGGGACTTGAGAAATTTCTCCGGCGTGAAGAGATCAAACTCCACTTTGCCGGCTTGCTTCTCGATCGGCTGGCACTGCTTGTGGATCGCCATGTGCCGGCAGCTAGCCTCTTTGGCGCGCCGTTCTATGTTGTCGAACAGCTCGGCTTTCGCAAGATTGTCGACACCACCTTCATGATCGGTCATCTGGTTAGCGAGAGTGCCGATCGCCAGGACGTAGAGAAATATTTCAGGGCTCTGCGCCGGGCGCAGCGTGAGATCGACCTGTCGCCGGAACTCTATAAGCACTATTTTTTGCGCGAGCTGCCGGAGAGATATCATCCCTTGGTGGATGTTCGTATGTTCGGTCCCGGCGAGCGCCTGGTATTCGAGGCTTATCCGCAAGAGGCATTCGAGGCCACACGCAGATGGATTGAATCGTGGAATCTTTTTCCGCCGGAGCAGACCGGCGATACCGGTTACAATGACGCGGTGATATAGCCCGCATTATCGCGGGTGGCAGCAATCGAGGAAGAGCCCTGCAGAGCGAAGGCAACAAGTCTGTGCCTCGGAGCGGCCTGCAAACTGAGTTTGTCGAGCCAACGCCCGGGAAAAAGTGCGAGCGTCGATCCACGCACCAAAGAGAACTTTGAAGCTGTTCGTTGCCATGGCTTCACTCTTTCAGGCTCATCCCTCGCTCGACACAATATCGTAGCTTTCCCTCTGAGGAGGAATAATCAGGCTAGCAGGCTGCTGAAGCGGTTTTCCGCAACCGCCAGGATCATTCTACTGGGTGCTTTTTAGGGTGAACTCCGCCGGCTTGAACGTATTGAACGATTTGAACCTTTTGAACGATGAAATTTAGAGCCTCATCTGCCGCAGCATCGCCCGGGTAAGCGGGCTGTCCGGGTCGGTTAAATGCTCTGACATAGTATAGTGATTGGCGCCGGGGACGATGAGATACTCGCAGGCCATGCCGCGCTCCTCACAGAGCTTGAAGAAATCCTCCGACATTTGCTGCCAGCCCTTGGGTTCCGCGCCGCCAACGGCGACGATGACCGGACAGATGAGCAGCGGGGGATGAATAAACGGGCTGTTTTCTCCCGCCTGTTCAGATGTGAGCCTGACCTGTTCTTGTACGCTGATGCGCCTGACCATGTCGAGATCGTAAACGCCGGAAGTGGCGACGGCGCCTTTGATCAAATCTTTCGGCAGTCCTTCTTTCTCCCATTCGTAGGCCAGCGCCATGGCCGTCAAGTGGCCGCCCGCAGAGTGTCCGGACAGGTAGAGCCTCGACGGGTCTCCGCCGTAGCGGATCACGTTTCGATAGACCCAGGCGATCGCCGAGCGCGTCTCGCGGACTATATCCGAAACGGTCACCTGGGGGCAGAGGTCGTACTCGACCAGCACCACCGTCGCGCCACGCTGCGTAAACACGGGAACGAAGTTGCAGTTGTCCTCTTTGCTGCCGCTGCGCCAGTAGCCGCCGTGGATATAGATGAGCACCGGCCCGCCCGCGCGGTCCGCCGCGTAGATATCGAGTGTCTCGCGCGGCGAGCTGCCGTAAGGCACATTGAGCCAGGACTTGGCGCTGTCGCGCACCTTGCGCGCCTGTTCCGATCGGACCTTGGCCAGTTGCGGATACTCCGGCACCGAGACCCGCGGGTTATATTGATATTCCATCTCGTCCTGCCGGAATCCTTTGTAAACTGTTTCATCCATATAAGGTCCTTTGCGCGACTTTACGTTCTGCTATCGAATACGCCGTGACTGTGGCCAGTCAAGCATAATCTATTACGGCTTTGCTTTTAAATGCCAGGGCATCGAGATTGATTAGCGCGGGCTGAAACAATGTGCGTGCACCGCGTAGAGGTGCGCCGGACGACTTGTGTGTAAACGATGTTAACGAGTGCATCCAAAGCGATACCGCGAGGTATCAAAAAATATTCACCGATAGTCGTTAAAGGACGATCATGCGAGCAAATTGTGCGGCGGACAATGCTAAAACAACTGGCACACCGCCTGCAATGAAGAACAAGCAGGGAGTGAAATCTAGACCAGAAAGGAGGTGAGAAAAATGAAAAAGAATATAACACTCATAACCAACTTGCTTCTGTCTTCGACGTTGTTCTGGGGAGTACCGATGGCCAACGGTCAGGAAACAATCGTTAAGGTTCCTGCCGAGACCACCAGCTATTGCCACATGAAGTTCCCCCCGATCCGCGAGGACACGCTCTTCTCGGTTAACCCGATGCTGGATGAAAGCGCCGGCGCCAGCATTGATTTCTACGGCTCGTGCGAACACGACCCGTTGGGATTAGATGAGGTGCGCGCGCAGCGGGAACTGCTTTGGCGCGGGCACTTGGCCGAATGAAAAGCCTGTAGCGGCGACCTTCAGGGGAGGTTTTATACACCTCCCCTGAAGCGTTAATTTGCTTTAGCCATTCAGATAAATTTACTAGCGGCTGGTTATTCGAGGCGCCTGGGACATTTACACAAAGAGCGAGAAAGCGTCTCGTTCGATTCAAAGCTAGCGCACACCCTGCTATTCTCCATTTTCTGCTAACGTCATCAGGTCATCAGGGGAGAGGAAGTTTTCTCCCCTGATGCGCATCAAAACAGCCGAGCACTATTCACGCTCATCGAAGCTTCGCCGAAGCCGAGCGCTGATCTCATCGGCAGCAAGCGGATCGTAATCACACGGCCCATAGAAATCGACGATATTGCCGCCGCTCTCGCTCAAGACCGGGCGGTCCCAGGAAGCACCACTGTCGCTGCCGCCCGGAAATTTCATATGGCAGTATGCGCTAAGATCTGCGGGAACTTTGACGATCAGGTCGTTTCCGTCAGCGACTGCAACGCCCCAGAACAACGTGGAAGACAACAGCGCGTTCGTTAAAAGTGATATGGTCTTTTTCATTTTTTTCACCTCCTTTCTTTTGTAGTTTTCACTTAACGACCTGTTGTATAGCATCGATCGTGCCAACGAGTATGGATCAGTCAGTCGTGTTGTTTGCCGATGTTTTGACTGGAGGGGCTAGTTCTACCGCGCCGATAAAGATGCCATCGTTTACACTCATCGCAGACAAACGACCACGATGTTTACGGGCTTCGTGAATCAAAATGTCTGACAACAACCAGCGTTCCGTCCCTGATTGCGTTGAGTCATGCGTTGAAATCCCTTGCCAGGCGTGCTGACGCACTTGATCCGTAAATTAACGTTCCCTTACTACCGTGTAGTTTAAACCGAGATTTCAAATAGACTCTACGGCTATTTGTTTCTCCCGAGGAGGGGATGCAACGACTGGCACGCGTCCTGCGATGAAGAACAAGCAGAGAGTGAAATCTAGACCAGAAAGGAGGTGAGAAAAATGAAAAAGAATATAACACTCATAAGCAACCTGCTTCTGTCTTCGACGTTGTTCTGGGGAGTGCCGATGGCGATCGGCCAGGAATCCATCGTCAAGATCCCTGCCGATACCACCAGTTATTGCCACATGAAGTTTCCCCCGATCCGCGAGGACACGCTCTTCTCGGCCAACCCGGTGCTCGACGAAAGCGCCGGCAACATCATCGATTTCTACGGCTCGTGCGAACACGATCCGCTGGGATTGGATGAGCTGCGCGCACAGAGGGGACTGCTTTGGCGCGACAACTCCGATAGCGACGATTGATGCAGCGGCGGCGGCTTTTCAGGGGAGGGCGAAAGCCCTCCCCATCTCACCACCGGAGTTGGCGCTCTGGTGCTGGTGTAGGCCGCCCCGGTTGAGTTTGCTTTGCGTCACGCGCGGTATTATACGTGGTGGCTTCTCCCGGTCGACTCGCGGTCACATAGATCGCGTTGTCATAAGCGGGAGTAAGTTATAAAAGTCGCTCTCTTTGGGCCAAACCGATCGCTTCTCGTCCTACACTTTTCACATCACGGCATTGGCCTGCGTTACGGGGCCGCTTAACATCGTAGATGTGCATTTAAATACACCGGCGGTCCTTAGTCC
>CAYZXN010000290.1:0-4398 GCA_964482425.1 uncultured Syntrophobacteraceae bacterium
GCATGAAATGCTGCGCATAGCCCATGAACTGAGCCAAGCAGAGGAACGCAAAGGCGCGCGTCCATATGGAGCCGGATTTTTCAGTGGTCATCGAGGCGCTAACTTGAGAACCGATTCTTTGCGTGACCTTTGAACAAGAGGGCGAGGAGTGCAAAGAAGCCGTAAGTTAGCATGGTCGAAAAATTAGGTCGAGGTTCGAATGCTAAAGAAACAGTGAGGAGCGGGGTACAACTTCATCTTGCGAATTCGCACTGCCGATACTATAGAAGGATCTTGCCGGGCTGGTCTAGTTCAGAAACATCGACACTGTCCGAATAGAAGGTTTCTCTAAAAGCGGCCAGCACAAGCCCATCATCTTCGCAAAGCTTACCGAACGCGCTCAGGAACACCCGGGTGCCGGCGACGAAGTGATCTGTTTGTCAAATTGCCGCGCGGCCGATGGTGAGCTATGGGCATCTTGCGTGATCCGAAGGTGAACCGGCACATCGAATTCGAATAGGATCGAAAAACGAATCGGCCTCCCCCGCTAAAACAGCGGCAGAAGGCCGCCTCCGTTTACAATTTTTTCAGGAGAAGCATAGCATGACGCAAATGACGCCTCCCGCGGATCCGAATCTAAAGCCCGAACGAATCGACACCTACAGGAATTGGCAAGCGCAGCAGAAGATACCGGTCGTGCGCGGATTTTTCGTCGAAGACGTTAACAAGGTCGCAGTGGAACCTTGGGATCTGAAAGGCGTCCCCTGCTCGTTCATTGTGCTGGACGGCACCGGCGGTACCAATGACGCTTACGTTTGCGAGATTCCGCCCGGTAGCAAGACCAAGCCGCAGAAACATCTGTACGAAGAGATGGTGTACGTGGCCAAGGGCGACGGTGCCACCACCGTCTGGCAGCGCGACGGCAAGAAAAAGCATACCTTCGAGTGGGGCACCGGCAGCATGTTCGCTATTCCCATCAACGCCGACTACCAGCACTTCAATGCCAGCGGCAGCGAGCCGGCACGCTATTTTGCCGTTACCAACTGCTGCTTCATGATGAACCTGTTTCACAACACCGACTACATCTTCAATAGCGATTACCGATTCCTGGACCGTTTCGACCCGCAAACCGAAGGTTATTTCAGCGGCGAAGGCGAAGTAACCGGCCGCTTCTTCATGACCACAAATTTCGTCCCGGACACCCACACGATGAAGCTCACCGACTACAGCGAGCGCGGCAAAGGCAGCACGAACATGAAGTTTAACCTGGCCCAAAACACCATGGGCGCTCACATTTCCGAATTCCCCGTCGGGACGTATAAGAAAGGTCATCGCCATGGGCCCGGCGCTCACGTGATTATTCTCAGCGGCCAGGGCTATTCAATACTGTGGCCGCAGGGTGAAAAGCCGCAGCGGGTAGACTGGAAGCCGGGCAGCGTCGTCGTGCCGCCCGATCAGTGGTTTCACCAGCATTTCAATTCCGGCGCAAGCCCGGCAAGATACCTGGCGTTGCGTTGGAACAACTGGCGTTATCGTTTTATGAGATCGCAGGACGGCGAAGGGGGAACGTTTACCAGCGTCAAGCTGGGCGGCGGGCAGATCGAATTCGAGGATGAAGACCCGCAGATCCACCGCGATTTTGAGGCGGCAATGAAAACAGCCGGCGCCGCCTGCCGGATGGGTTCTTATCATCCGGGCTGCACGCAAAGATAGCATTGGCCGGGTGTTCGAGACGTCACGGATGGGGCCGCGCGAGGAGTGAAACGAGAAAGCCGGCTCCTGCGGCGCCGATCTTCCGAGGCGTCTACGCCAAATTCCAGTACGCAAAACCCATGGCGCAGCCGACTCCGGTGGGCGCGCGGTAGAGCGGCTGATAGTCGATGACAGTTCCTCTCCGATCGGCAGCGGCCGCGGTGACGATCCAGTTGAGAATCTCCGAAGTTCCTTCGACGAACAGCTCCGGCGGCATCAGCGCCATGGCATCGACGTCATTGCGTTTCAGCATGTCGAGGAAGCGCTCGTCCAGCCGTTCATCGATCTTGGTATGGCTGAGGCCGCCCGAGCCAACAATGATCACCTGTTGATTTCCCGGGTAGCGCCGAATCGCTGCCGCCAGCGCGCGGCCGAACTGAACGCAACGCCCCGGTGAAGGCGCCGGTGGGAAATAAGTGTTGACCATCACCGGCAGGATGCGGCAGTCCGCGTGCGGCATGAGAAATTTGAGCACGCGCGCGAAAGCATGACCCAAGCCGCCTTCATAGCGGGTGAATTTGGAATAAGCGGGATCGAAGCCGTTGTCCATCAGATGGGCAAGCAGACTCTTGGCCAATCCGCTGTCGATGTTGTAGCGGGTGCGATTCTCGGATTTGGGTTGGTTGAGATACCAGAGGCTGGTGCTGGCTTCAGCCTCATCGCCAACAAACACCGTAAACGGCGGCATATTGTCGTCGAGGATATTTTCGTGCTGGTCATCGCCGACAACGACGACAGTATCCGGGCGCAACGCTTCGATCTTGCGCCGCAGATCCGAGATGGCATCCAGGCAGCGGCGCCACTTGGCCCACTTGACCTCCTCGCTCTCCTTTTCGAGCTCCGGCTTGATCGGCAGCTTCTCCGCCTCGCGCATGCGCAATAAATTCCACCGATCCGGCGCCAACATCAACTGAGGCGCATGCGACATCGCAAAACAACCGACAAGGTTTGCCATCTGATTCTTTCAAAACGTGGATCGCGCTTAGGATCGCCTCGAACTTACTACAGTGGACGTTGAAGCTTCAAGCTGATGGATAAAGGTTCCAGTATTCAATCGTTCTAGAAGTGCAAGTAGTTCGTTCGGTAAGATCCAGCACAAAGACTCTGTCGTTGAACCATTGAACTATTGAACCCTTGAACGGCTCGGCTTCGGCCGACCCTTCGTATCTACCCAGATGCCTACCGCGAGACATGGGCGCAGGCCTTGTATCGCTGCAAAGCCTGTTCTATAGGGTTCACGAGGAGCCACGAGCGGGGATGTCTATATCGCCGAGGCGCGCATCATGATCAGCCAGGAAGAAAATGATGTTCTGACACGTACCGGGCGCAATACCCCATGCGGCGAGCTGTTGCGGCGTTATTGGCAGCCGGCGGCGCTGGCGGAGGAGCTGCCGCCGGGAGGGGCGCCTTTGAAGGTAACGATCCTCGGCGAGGATCTGGTGCTGTTTCGCGACGATCAGGGCCGTCCGGGACTGCTCGGACTGCATTGCTCTCATCGCGGCACGGATCTCAGTTACGGGCGCATTGAAAACGGCGGGCTTCGCTGCCTCTATCACGGCTGGCTTTACGATTTTTGCGGCACCGTGATGGAACAGCCCGGCGAAGCTGGCGGCGGCGCGCAGCGCCATCGCATCCGCCACCGCGCCTACCCGTGCCGGGAAGCGGGCGGCGTCATCTTTACCTACATGGGACCGGGCGAGCCGCCGCTGCTGCCGAACTATGAGTTCCTCGGTGTCCCCGAGGAGCAGCGCAACGTGATAAAGATTCTCTACCAATGTAATTATCTGCAGGGCAACGAAGGCAACATCGATCCGGTTCATCTATCTTTCCTGCATCAGTTTCTTGGCGAAGCCAAAGTGCCGCTGCAACGGGTCGTGCAAGGCAGCGATGCCACCGACAACACGCTGCTCGGTAAAGATATTGCGCCGGCAATAGAGGTCGAGCTGACCGACTTCGGATTGAGAATCTGTTCCCTGCGCGCCTCGGTCGGGGACCAAACGTATTTGCGGGTCACTAATTTCGTGATGCCCAACCTGGCAGCTTTCGGCGGTTCCACCGTGAGCGAAGGATATTCAGTTCACTGGCATGTGCCCGTCGACGACACCAGTCACTGGAAGTACGTGTTCATGTTCAGCCGCGAGAGGGCGCTGGCGGCGGCGCTTCGGGATAAAAGCCGCGCCGAGCTGAGCGCCGACTATCGACTCGCTCGCAATCGCGCCAATCGTTACCAGCAGGACCGCGAGTCGATGAAGAGCGAAACCTTCACCGGAATGGGATACAACTTCCAGGCGCACGACGCCTTTGCCACCGAGAGCCAGGGGGCGATCCAGGATCGTACTGGAGAACATCTGGTGTCATCGGATAAAGCGATTATCGCGGCGCGCAAGCTGCTCTTCAATGCCATCAACGAGGTCAAACAAGGCCGCGATCCGCAGCACGTGGTGCGCGATCCGCAGGCCAACCGGTTTTTGCATTTACAGGTGTTCTCTGAAGTTATTCCCGCGTTGGCGGATTGGAAGCAGCACCCCCGGGAGCGGATCGCCAGGATCGAGGGAGCGGCGCTAACCTAAACGGCGCAGCGAACAATGGCTGGCGCAAGCGGATCGATTCCGCTGGAAAGGAAAGCATTCATGATACGCACAATTCTCACAACTGGATTCGGCTTGG
>CAYZXN010000291.1:0-4231 GCA_964482425.1 uncultured Syntrophobacteraceae bacterium
GAAAAACACATTCAGTCTATTGAACGAACTTAGGCATAGAGGCAAAGTGTAACTATACTTTGCGACATTCTTTGACGGTTTGTTCCGGCAGTTCCGACCATCAATAAACACGTTCGTCGCTACCGCTCGCGTCCGTGGCGGCGGGGAGGAGATGATCTAGATGCAAGATGATAATATCGACGCGCTCTGTATCAACACCATCCGCATGCTTTCAGTGGACGCGGTGGAGAAGGCGAAGTCCGGCCATCCGGGCGCCCCGATGGGACTGGCTCCGGTCGCTTATGTTTTATGGACGCGCGTCCTTAAACATAAAACGCAAAACCCATCATGGCCGGATCGCGACCGTTTTGTTTTGTCGGCCGGGCACGGCTCGATGCTGCTTTACAGCATGCTTCATCTTACCGGCTACAGAGACATTTCGCTCGAGCAGGTCCAGCAGTTCCGCCAGTGGGGCAGCCGCACGCCCGGACATCCGGAACGCGAGCTGGCCGCCGGGATAGAAGTCACCACCGGTCCGCTTGGCCAGGGATTCGGCAACGGCGTCGGCATGGCCATCGCCGAAGCCTATCTGGCGGCGCGTTACAATCGTCCGGGCTTCGAGATCGTCAACCACTTTACCTATGCCATCGCCAGCGACGGTGATCTGATGGAAGGCGTTGCAGCCGAAGCCGCCAGCCTGGCGGGACAGTTGAAGCTGGGCAAGTTGATCTACCTGTACGACAACAACCGCATTTCACTGGCCGCTTCCACCGATCTGACCTTCAACGAAGACGTTGCCAAGAGATTCGACGCGTACGGCTGGCACACGCAGTCCGTAGAGGATGGCAACGATCTGGTAGCAGTGGAGGGCGCGCTGCGCGCCGCCCGCGCCGAAACCGGGCGGCCTTCGCTGATCAGTGTGCGCACGCGCATCGGCTACGGGTCGCCGGGCAAGCAAGACACCTTCGAAGCGCACGGTTCGCCCCTCGGTCCTGAGGAAACCAAGCTCACCAAGCAAAAACTCGGCTGGCCGGCCGATCGGCCGTTCCATCTCCCGGAACAGGCGCTGGCGCGCTTTCGCCAGGCTCTAAGTCAAGGTGACAAAGCTGAAGCGGAATGGAACGAGAGATTGGCCGCTTACCGCAAAGAGTTTCCGGAGCAGGCCGGAGAGTTGGAGCAGGCTCTGCGCGGCGAGCTGCCGCAGGGTTGGGACGCCGCCATTCCGGAATTTCCCGCCGACGCCAAAGGCGTCGCGACCCGCGCTGCGTCGGGAAAGGTACTCAACGCAATAGCGTCAAAGCTGCCGACCTTGATCGGCGGCTCGGCGGATTTGAATCCGTCGACTTTCACGGCGCTCAATAATCTCGGCGATTTTCAAAATCCGCACGGCGACTTCCGCAACAGCCAGGGTCTGGCCGGCGGCGGCTGCAACTACGCCGGGCGCAACATTCATTTCGGCGTGCGCGAGCACGCCATGGGCGCCGCGATCAACGGCATGGCGGCGCACGGCGGCATTATTCCGTTCGGCTCCACGTTCCTTATCTTTTCCGATTATCTGCGGTCGTCGATGCGGCTGGCGGCGCTCATGGAATTGGGTGTCATCTACGTGTTCACTCACGACAGCATCGGCGTCGGCGAAGATGGGCCGACGCACCAGCCCATCGAACAGCTGGCTGCGTTACGCGCCATTCCACGGCTGGTGGTCATCCGGCCCGGCGACGCCAATGAGACAGCCGTAGCCTGGCGCGTCGCCATCGAAACCCGCGACCGCCCGGTGGCGCTGGTACTGTCGCGACAGAACGTGCCGACCTTGGAGCGTAAAGGAGAATTTACCGTTGCCGAGGGCGTCCGGCGCGGCGCCTATGTGTTGAGCGATCCGCCGCAAGGCAAGCCGGAGATTATTTTGATCGGCACGGGTTCGGAACTGTCGCTCGCCGTCGGCGCCACGAAAAGGCTGCTTGAGCGAAATATCAAAGCGCGCGTCGTGTCGATGCCCAGTTGGGAACTCTTCGATGCGCAGCCACAAGAGTATCGCGAATTCGTTTTGCCGCCAGACGTTCGGCCGCGGCTGGCGGTAGAGGCTGCTTTGCCGCAGGGCTGGCATCGCTATACGGGCGACCGCGGCGATGTTCTTGGTGTGGAGCGCTTTGGCGCCTCGGCGCCCGGCAACGTGGTGATGGAGAAATTTGGTTTCACGGTCGATCATGTAGTCGAGCGCGCCCTGGCACTGTTGAAAAGCGATTGAGCGAAAGGACGATTTAGCAGCCGGTTCGCGTGCCGTTCTGAGGAATAAAAAATGCGGGTGGTTATTGGCGCCGATCACGCCGGTTTTGAGTTGAAGAAGTGGCTCGGCGAATATCTGCGCGCGGCCGGACACACGGTCATCGACGCCGGTACGAAAGATACTGACGCGGTGGACTATCCGGATTACGCCGAGGCGCTGAGCCGGGTTCTTTTGGAACAGCGGGCGGACCGGGGCGTGCTCGTTTGCGGCAGCGGCGTCGGCGCATCGGTGGCGGCAAACAAAATTCCCGGCATCCGCGCCGGGCTGTGTCACGACACCTATTCGGCGCGCCAGGGCGTCGAGCACGACGACATGAACGTTCTCGTGCTCGGCGCGCGCGTGATTGGCAGCGAGCTGGCGCGCGAGCTGGTCGAGCGTTTTCTGGCGGCGCAATTCAGCCATGAAGAACGGCATCGCCGGCGCATCGGCAAGATCAAAGCGCTGGAGCAGCGCTACGCAAAAAATCGCAAGGGAGAAACATGATGAACCCTCTCAGAGAGCTTTTAGATCACGGCCAATCGGTATGGCTCGATTACATCAGCCGCGAGTTGATTCGCAGCGGCGAGCTGAAAAGGTTGGTCGAAGAGGACGGGCTGCGCGGCGTAACCAGCAATCCGACGATTTTCGAAAAAGCCATCGGTGGCAGCGCCGACTATGACGATACGCTGCGCGACATGTTGGCTCGGGACCCACAGGCTGCGGCCGGGCAGATGTATGAGGGCGTCGCCATCGAGGACATTCAGTCGGCGGCGGATGTCCTGCGGCCGGTGTATGACGAAACCGGCGGCGCCGACGGCTACGTCAGTTTGGAAGTTTCGCCCCATCTGGCGCGCGACACCCGAGGAACGATCGCCGAAGCCAAGCGCCTCAGAGCCTCGGTCGATCGACCCAACGTCATGATCAAGGTTCCCGCGACGCCGGAAGGGATCCCGGCTATCGAAGAGCTGATTGCCGCCGGCATCAATATCAATATCACTCTGATGTTCTCCATGAGCCATTATGAGGCGGTGGCCAACGCTTACATCAAGGGGCTCGAGCGCTGCGCCGATCCGGCGAAAGTCGCCTCGGTCGCATCGTTCTTTGTCAGCCGTGTCGATACGATGGTCGACAAAGCCCTGCAGGAAATCGGCAGCGAAGATGCCCGGTCGCTGCTTGGCAGCATCGCCATCGCCAACTCCAAAGTCGTGTACCAGCGCTTTCGCGAGATTTTTCACGGCGAGGGTTTTGTCTCCCTGCGCCAGCGCGGCGCGCGCGTGCAGCGGCCGCTTTGGGCCAGCACCGGCACCAAAAACCCGGCTTACTCCGATGTTCTTTACGTGGAAAATCTCATCGGCCCGGAGACCGTCAACACCGTGCCGGTGGAGACGCTCAACGCGTTCAGGGATCACGGCCGGGCACCGGCAGACACCGTGCGTGAAGGCCTCGAAGAGGCCGCAATCGCGCTGGCGCGCCTTCAGTCTCTGGGCATCGATCTTAACGCTGTTGCCGAAAAACTGCAGGTTGACGGCGTTGCTTCGTTTGCGGCTTCTTTCGATTCGCTGATGACGACCCTGGAAAAGAAGCGCAGCGCCATGGCCGGAACTGAATTGGACCGCCAGGAGCTGCATCTGGGCAAATTACAGAGCCGCATCGATCGCCGGTTGAAAGATTGGCAGGCCCAGGATTTCGGCAGCAGGCTGTGGAAAAAAGACGCAACTTTGTGGTCGGCCGAGCCGGTCGCCGAGCTAACCGATCGGTTGGGCTGGCTTGACCTGCCGCAGAGCATGCAGAAACAAGTCGATTCCTTGAACGATTTTGCGGAGAAGGCCAAAGTCGACGGCATGCGCTACGTGGTGGTTCTCGGCATGGGCGGATCGAGCCTTGCTCCCGAGGTTTTTCAGCAAACGTTCGGCAACCGTCCCGGCTATCCCGCCTTGCTGGTCCTGGACAGCACGCATCCTGCCGCGGTTAAGTCGGTCGAAGCGACAA
>CAYZXN010000292.1:0-8864 GCA_964482425.1 uncultured Syntrophobacteraceae bacterium
GGTGCGGCAAGCTTCCACGGAGTCGCGCACCGGCGATCAAAGATGTTTAGAGAGCCGCTAATTTCGACGTTCGGCAGCACGCTTCAGCGCGCGCAACGCTAAGGAGCAGTCGGTTTGGGAAGGCCGGGGACGCTTGTGCGGTTAAAAAAAAGGCCGAGGTATCCTCGGCCCGGCAATCCAGTGAGCGGGTATGAATTCAACCTTTTTTTGCCTTGTACCAGTCAGCGTCGATTTTGATGAAGTGCTTCCATTTGTCCGGCACTGCGGCCTCTTCGAAAATAGCCTCTACAGGACAAACCGGCTCGCATGCCCCACAATCGATGCACTCCTCAGGATCGATGTAGAGCTTGTTTTCTTTTTCGAACTCCTCGGCCTCATTCTTGGTCGGATGGATGCAGTCCACCGGGCAGACGTCGACACACGCCGTATCCTTGGTGTCGATACAGGGTTCCGCAATGATATAGGTCATCTATTTCTTCCTCTCCTATAAGAAATGACTTTTTAGTCTAGTAGCAAATCGATTTCTCCAAGTCAATTAAGTAGTTTAGGCCACCGAGGAGGTGGCGTGCCGGCTTGACCTTTCAGCGTGCCAAGTGCTAAACAAGGCGATCTCGATACCAAGGAGGGTGCCATGGCAAAGCTCCGGCATCTGGCTCTTTTAACCCATCAACCGGAAAAACTCGCGGACTTCTATAAGAAGGTTTTCGAGCTCAAGGAGATGTACCGGACCAAGAACGGTTCCGTGCATCTGTCGGACGGCGAAGTGAACCTGGCGATTTTAAACGCTAGCGATCCCAAAGAGCCGGGACACGCCGCCGGTATGTACCATTTCGGCTTTCATGTCGAGGATGCCGAGGCCGTGGCACAACGGATCAAGGAGCTCCATCCCGAGGGTGCGCCCAAGGCCAGGCCCAAAGGCACGAGCTATGCGGAGACCCGCGGTTCCGATCCAGACGGTAACCTTTTCGATATTTCCACCTGGGGCTGGGGGGACAAACTGTTGCCCAAAGAGAAGGGCGGGCCGGGCGCTTGATGGCGATCACAGTTTGACGTTCGATGTTCAACGGTTCAGGCGTATAAAGTTCGGTCGCCGGGCAAGCAGGCCAGCCACGTTTTCTTTTCGGCCGCGCTCGCACTGTTCAGAGCTGCATTAAAAGGCGTTGCCCCATAGGGTACTGCCCTGCCTGAAGATCCAAGATAAAATGGTCATTGAGTTTGCCCGGCGCGGCGCGGGCAGGACATATCCCACCGCCGACCTGAAAAAAATCGCCGTCAAAATCCTCGCCGCGCTTGAACAACACGAGGCGGAACTGAGCATCGCTTTGGTGGGCGACAAAGAAATGCGCCCGCTCAATGCCAGCTATCGCAAAAAGAACAAGACCACGGACGTGCTTTCTTTTCCAGCCGGCGAAAAACAGGCTGCCGCACCGGTTTTGCTCGGCGATGTCATTATTTCGGTGGAACAAGCCCGGCGTCAAGCCGGCGAACGCGAGAAGTCGCTCAAAAGCGAGATGGTTACCTTGCTGATTCACGGGATTCTCCACCTGCTGGGCTACGACCACGAACGCTCGCCTCGGCAAGCAAAGATCATGGCGGGCCTGGAGCAGAAACTGCTGCGCGACCTTTGTGACCAGGGATTAATAAAGGTATAATTCTCGCTGGTAAATTCAGAACCAAACAATTCAGAATCGCGAGTTCAGCAGGCGGCCGCGTTGTGGAATGCGCGATTCTCAACGTGAGTGGAAGCCGATGGGAAAGCGGAACTAATGATTGAAGAAACCAAAGAACAATTGACCCAACTGGAAGAACGACTCAATCTACTGCGGAGGCGTCTTTGACGTCGAAGGCAAGCAGAAACGGGTCGAAGAGCTGAATCACATCGTTTCAAAGCCGGACTTCTGGAATGACTCGGAGAAGGCCCAGGCGATATTCAAAGAACAATCATCTCTCAAGGTCGTTATAGACAGTTGGGAAAAACAAAGGGCAGGGCTGGAAGAGGCCAGGTTTTTTCTTGAGCTTGCCGGTGAAGAGGACGGTGCTGAGGCTTTGCAAGAGGCTGCGGTCAAGATCAGCGAGGTCAGCCGGGGAATGGCCGAAAGCGAGCTGGCGCAGATTCTCGGCGGTCCCGATGACAGGCGCAATGCCATCGTCAGTCTTCATCCCGGCGCCGGCGGCACCGAGGCGCAGGACTGGGCGGAGATCCTGCTGCGTATGTATTTGCGTTGGGCCGACCGGCGCGGCTATCGCAAGGAGATTCTCGAATATCAGCCGGGCGAAGAAGCTGGTCTGAAAAGCGTCACCTTCACCGTCGAAGGCGATTACGCGTACGGCTACTTGAAGGCCGAGGCGGGTATTCACCGGCTGGTGCGGATTTCGCCTTTTGACGCCAACTCGCGGCGCCACACCTCGTTTGCTTCGTTGTTTGTCTATCCCGAGGTCGATGACACCATCAAAGTAGAGGTGAACGATGCCGATCTGCGCGTCGACACCTACCGCTCGAGCGGCGCCGGCGGGCAGCATGTCAATAAAACCGATTCCGCCGTGCGCTTGACTCATCTGCCCACCGGCATCGTGGTCGCCTGCCAGAACGAACGCTCTCAGCACAAGAACCGGGCAATGGCCATGAAGATCCTGCGCTCGCGTCTCTACGATTTGGAGATCGAGAAGCAGAAGGAAAAGATGGACACGTTTCACAAGACCAAGAAGGACATCGCCTGGGGCAGCCAGATTCGTTCCTACGTGCTTCATCCTTATCGCTTGGTTAAAGATCACCGCACCGGCATTGAAGTCGGCAATGCCGATGCCGTGCTCGACGGCGATATCGATCAGTTCATTCGGGGCTACCTCTTGCACGGCAGCGATGCGCCGGCCGCTTGAAGCCGAAGCGGCTCTCGCTTTTACGCTTAAATTATCCACCCTTGCGGAACCTTTTTGCAGCTTGCGCCGTTTTACACGCATCTTAGATTCACATGTCGAGCTAGCAGATTGCTGAAACCCGGCTTGCAGGCTGCTCGAAAAGATTGGCGAGATGATTTGCAGCGCAACGAGCAGAGGAGTCTGTTTCAGCAAGCTGCTAGATCTTGCGCTGCCACATGGCTTGATGTCTAACTGGATTCGGAGATTCAATAGAGGAGGTGCCATGGACGAGCAGATGGTTGCAACGGTCGACGCCACGAGCGCCGGCAGCCGGAGCGCCGCCGATGTCGAAGCGGCAGTCTTGCAGCGTTACGGCAACGCGGCTCAGGAGGTTGAAGCCTGTCTGTGCCTGCCGGTCAGTTACGATCGCGCTCTTTTAAAGGTCATTCCCGACGAGATCCTCAACAAGGACTATGGCTGCGGCGATCCGTCGCGCCATATTCGCGCGGGCGAGACCGTGCTCGATTTGGGCTCCGGCAGCGGCAAAGCATGCTATATCATCGCCCAGATCGTCGGCGCGCAGGGAAAAGTCATCGGCGTCGATTTCAACCCTCCGATGCTCGAGCTTGCGCGCAAGTATCAGAAATCCATCGGCGATAAGCTCGGTTATCACAATGTCGAGTTCCGCCGCGGCAAGATCCAGGATTTAAGCACCGATCTCGAATTGCTCGAGCGCTACCTGCAGGATCAGCCGGTGCGCTCTGTGGCCGATCTGGCGCGGCTCGAGTCTTGTGAAAATGAGATTCGCCGCCAACAGCCGCTGATCGCCGACGAGTCCGTCGACGTGATCGTTTCCAATTGTGTCCTCAATCTGGTGAGATCCGAAGACAAGAAGGCCTTGTTCGCCGAGATGTATCGCGTGCTTAAACGCGGTGGCAGAGTCGTTATTTCCGACATCGTCAGCGATGAGCCGGTGCCGGAGCATCTGGCGCAGGATCCGGATCTTTGGAGCGCCTGCGTTTCCGGCGCCTTTCAAGAAGAAGATTTCCTCCGCGCGTTCGAAGAAGCCAAGTTTTACGGCATCCACATCGAAGAGCTGCGCTCGGAGGCGTATCAGACCGTCGAAGGAGTCGAATTTCGCGCCGTCACGGTAACCGCCTATAAAGGCAAGGAGGGGCCGTGTATCGAGCGCAATCAGGCCGTGATCTACCGCGGGCCGTGGAAGCAGGTGGTCGACGATGACGGCCATACTTTGCCGCGCGGTGTGCGCATCGCGGTATGCGATAAAAGCTTCAAGCTCTATTCCCGGCCGCCCTATGAAGGGCAGCTTGTTCTGGTGCCGCCGCGGCAAGAAGTGCCCCTCGACGACGCCGGCGCCTTTGATTGCTCGCGCGATCACAAGCGTGCGCCGCGTGAGACCAAAGGATTGGAGTACAAGAAGACGCAACTGTCGAGCACATTGTGCGGGCCGGATTCAACATGCTGTTCTTAAAGGATCGACAGTGAAGACGGGAGAAATGACAGACAAGCCGATAGGTCAGCAGCGCCGGGCGGTCAGGCAACCCTTTATTGAAAAGATCGATGCCCGGGGCGGACTGCAGCGGCGCACCATCGACACTCTGCAGGTAAACATGGGCCGGTATTGCAATTTGGCGTGCATCCACTGTCACGTCGAATCGGGCCCGACACGTACCGAAATGATGAGCGCGGAGACCGTTGACGCCGTGCTGCGGTTTCTTGCGAATTCCAATATTCCGACTCTGGATATTACCGGCGGCGCGCCGGAGCTCCACGCAGATTTCGATCACCTTGTCGCGTCGGCCCGGCAACTCGGGCGCCGGGTCATGGACCGCTGCAATCTTACGGTGATCTTCGAGCCCGGCAAGGAGTATCTACCGGAGTTTTTAAGGGACCATGAAGTCGAGCTGGTCTGTTCTTTACCCTGTTACTCCCGCGAAAATGTCGACAAACAGCGCGGCAAAGGGACTTTCGATGCGAGCATTCGGGCTTTGCAGCGCTTTAACGAACTGGGTTACGGGCAACCGGGCAGCGGTCTGATTCTCAATCTCGTCTATAATCCGGTGGGACCGCACCTGCCGCCGCCGCAGGAAAAACTGGAGCAGGACTACAAGGACATTCTGAAAGAACAGTTCGGCATTGTTTTCAACCATCTTTACTGCCTGGCCAATATGCCGATCACGCGCTACGCTACTCATCTCAGGTTGCGCGGCGAGTACGACCGCTACCTCGAACTACTCGAAACTTATTTCAACAACGCAACTCTCGAGCAAGTCATGTGCCGCAATCTCATCAGCATCCGCTGGGACGGTTCGGTCTATGACTGCGATTTCAATCAAATGCTCGATCTGCCTATGACCGGCGCCGCCGGCGGAAGACTCAACATCGATTCGCTCGCGCTCGATCAGGTGATCAACCGGCCGATTGCCGTCGGCGATCATTGCTATGCCTGCACCGCCGGCGCCGGCAGCAGTTGCGGCGGAGCGCTGGTTTAGTTCACGCACGAACATGTCTGATTGGCCGGTGACGATCGTCGGGGCGACTCTGTTTGTCGCTTACGCCAACGGCGCCAACGATAACTTCAAGGGCGTGGCGACCCTCTTCGGCAGCGGCACGAGCGGCTATCGCGGAGCGCTTGCTTGGGCGACGATCACCACGCTGGCGGGATCTGTTACCGCGTGTTTCGTCGCGACAGAGCTCATCTCAGTGTTTCAGGGCAAGGGTTTAGTGCCGGCGCAGTTGTCCGAGTCGGAGCCTTTCGTCGCGGCTGTGGTTTTAGGCGCCGCGCTCACTGTCATGTTCGCAACCAGAATCGGCATGCCAATCTCCACCACGCACAGCCTGACCGGTGCGCTTTTCGGTGGTGGGCTGGTTGCGGTCGGTCTCGATCTTGGTTTCGAAGCGCTGGCGATAAATTTCCTCATGCCGCTTTTGATCAGCCCATTGTGTGCCGTGGCGATTGCGACCTTCGGTTTTTCCGCTCTGAGCCGCCTACCCAAGCTAGTCGGTCTCGACCGGGAAAGTTGCCTATGTCTCGACGTGAGGGCGCCCTCCATGGTCACTCCGGAAGGTTTGGTTTTTGTTGAGACGACCCCCGGATTACGTATGATCGTAGAGCGAGAGGTCGTCTGCAGCCAAGCGCAGTCGCGGAAAATTATCGGCATCAACGGCCGAAAGCTGCTCGACGCCGGGCACTTTCTCAGCGCCGGTGCGGTCAGCTTCGCGCGCGGGCTTAACGACACGCCGAAGATCGTCGCCCTCAGCCTGGTCGCCGGAGCGTTTGATTTGCGCGTGTCGATCCTAATGGTGGCTGTGGCGATGGCACTCGGCGGCTTACTCAAAGCAAGAGCGGTGGCTCGGACAGTCAGTAAGAAAATAACCGGAATGGAACCCGATCACGGACTCTGGGCTAATCTGGTCACCAGTTTTCTGGTGATCTTCGCATCCAAGTGGGGTATGCCGGTATCGACAACTCATGTATCCTGCGGCGCTCTTTTCGGTATCGGTATCGCCAATGGCCAAGCGCACTGCCAGACGATTCGGACGATCCTCGCGGCCTGGCTGTTGACTCTGCCGGCGGCGGCGTTACTGTCCGCCGGCGTCTATCTGTTGGTCGTGCAGCTTTAGCATCTGTTCCGATGTGATTTTTCAAGAAGCGTTGGAAGGTGCATCTTAACCGCTGCGAAGCGCCTCCAACGCTGATTAGCAGATCCAAGTTCGTCAAAGGAAAACCAAAGGAAAACAATGACAGCGAGTAAGGCCATCGTCATTGTCACTGCGCTGGCAGCGTTAGTGGCGGGTTTTCTGTTCCTGCCGGTGCGCCACTGGTTCATGGAATTTGAGGGCTACGTGCGCTCCCTGGGCGCCATCGGCCCGCTGGTTGTAGTTCTGGTTTACGTTCTTTGTACGGTGCTATTCATACCCGGCAGCGCAATCACGATCGGCGCGGGAACTCTGTTCGGTTTGACGACCGGCTTTATCGTCGTCGTTCTGGGTGCCAATCTCGGCGCGCTCTGTTCGTTCCTGTTGGCGCGCACGTTGCTGCGAGAAAAGGTCGCGGTGTGGGCGGCGGCCAAGCCCAGGTTTCGCTCCCTCGACCGGGCCATCGGCAAGCAAGGTTTCAAAATGGTTCTGCTGACCCGCCTGAGCCCGGTTTTCCCGTTTGTATTGCTTAACTATTTTTTAGGTTTGACGGCGGTTCGCACGGGCGCTTACGTTCTGGGAAATCTGCTCGGTATGCTCCCGGCGACGTTTCTTTTCGTTTACATCGGCGCGGCGGCGCGCGACGCCGTTGCCGGTTCGCCGGACGCTTCAACGAATTTGTATCAACAGATTTTCAAATACATCGGCCTGGCGGCAACCGTCGCCGTGGTCGTGATCGTCACGCGCATTGCGAGCAGAGCGCTGCGCGAAGCGGAGCAAGCCGATGAAGGGAGCATCGTCTCGGGCCGACCGGTGCTAGACAGCGATTTTGAGCCAACGCCGTTCGACAAAATGGTGCTGGCCGACGATCCGCACGACCGGCAGTTGATCGACAATTGCCATCCTCCCAAACACGTGAATCCGACGCCGCCGGGAAAATACAACCTGGTGGTGATCGGCGCCGGCACCGCGGGCCTGGTGAGCGCCGCCGGTGCCGCCGGTCTGGGCGCCAGGGTCGCGCTCATCGAGCGCAATCTGATGGGCGGCGACTGCCTCAACGTCGGTTGCGTGCCGTCCAAAGCGCTCATTCGCGCGGCGCGCGCGGTGCACGACGCCCGCAGCGGCGCGGAGTTCGGCGTGCGCCTGGACTGCGAAGCCGGTCTGGCGTTCAGCACCGCCATGGAACGGATGCGCAGGCTGCGCGCCGGCATCAGCCGGCATGATTCGGTGCAGCGCTTCACCGATCTCGGCGTCGACGTGTTCATCGGCCCAGGACGCTTTATCGGATCGGATTCAATCGAAGTGGACGGTCGGAGATTGACGTTCGACCGCGCCGTAATTGCGACCGGGGCGCGCGCTGCCGAGCCGCGGATTGCCGGATTGAGCGAGGTTGGCTTTTTCACCAATGAGACGATCTTTACGCTGATCGAATTGCCGCGCCGTCTGGCGGTGATCGGCGCCGGCCCCATCGGCTGCGAGCTGGCCCAGGCTTTCCAGCGCTTCGGCAGCGAAGTGACCATGATGACCCGCGGCGCGGCGATTCTGCCCAAGGAAGACGCCGATGCCGCAGCCCTCGTTCGCCGGCAGATTGAAAAAGATGGCGTGCGCATTCTCACCGGTGTGAAGATCCAGCGAGCGCACGCCGGCGGCGGCGCAAAAGTTCTGGCGGTGACGGCCGGCGCGCGCGAACTGACGGTCGAGTGCGACGCCATTCTGGTTTCTGTCGGCCGCGTGCCCAATCTTGAGAATCTCGGTCTGGACGAGGCGGGAGTTGACTATTCGGCGCGCGGTGTTGAGGTCGATGAGCGGCTGCGCACCTCCAACCCGCGCGTCTATGCCGCGGGCGATATATGCTCGCGTTATCAGTTCACCCATGCGGCCGACGCCATGGCGCGTATCGTCATCGCCAATGCGCTCTTCCTGGCGCGGCGCAGGACGACCGATCTCGTCATGCCGTGGTGTACCTATACCGATCCCGAGATCGCCCATGCCGGCTATTACGAAAAGGACGCGCGCAACGCCGGCTTTGACGTTGCGACGATTACCCAGCCGCTGGACCAGGTTGACCGCGCGATTCTCGACGGCGAAGATGAAGGCTTCGCGCGGCTTCACTATGACAATAAGAGCGGTAGAATTCTCGGCGGCACGATCGTAGCGCGCCATGCCGGCGAGATGATCGGCGAACTGACCCTGGCCATGGCGGCAAAACAAAGCGCCGGCGTTTTGTCGTCGACCATCCATTGTTATCCGACCCAGGTCGAGGTCTTGCGCAAGATCGGCGACCTTTATATGCGAACGAAGTTGACGCCGACGGTCAAGAAAGTGTTCGGCAAATGGCTGGCGTGGAG
>CAYZXN010000293.1:0-11115 GCA_964482425.1 uncultured Syntrophobacteraceae bacterium
GGGGCTAATACAACACCTTTTCTTCATCCAACTTTTTAATCTCGTTCTCGCTGAGACCGAGCAGTTCGCGGGCGATTTCATGCGTATGTTCGCCCATCAGCGGCGCCAGACCTCGCACCTTTCCCGGCGTGGCGGACAGCCGTATCGGCACGCCCTCGGTGACCACGTCGCCGGCTTCCGGTTCCGTCATGTTCACGAGAAATCCGGTTGCCTCGTACTGTACGTCGCGCTTGAATTGGTCTTCGACGTCCTGGACCACCGCGGCGCAAACGTCGATGTCTTGCAACATCTCCATGACTCTGTACGGCTCATGTTGTTTTGTCCAGCTGGTTACCCACGTATCCAGATCGTCCTTGTGCCGCACCCGTTGCAGATGCGTGGCGAATCTGACGTCGTGCTGGAGGCCGGACTTCTCCAGCAAGCCTGCCAAGCGCTCCCATTCGTCCTCTGTGTACACCGAAATCACGCACCAGCGGTCGTCGCCCTTGCATTGATATGGGCCATAGGGGGCAGCGATCAAACTGCGGTTGCCCTGGGGTTGCGGCTCGCGGCGGTTGACCGAGTAATCCAAATATTTGGGCCCGAGCAGCGATGCGCCGATTTCAACTTGCGCGCTGTCAATCCATTGCCCGCGACCGGTTTTCTTGCGCCGGATCAACGCCAGCACGACGCCGAAAGCGCCGGTGACTCCTCCCATAAAATCCGGATGCTGCGTTCGAGGCTCTGCGGTGGCGGTAGTGGCGCCGGGATAGTTCCACAGATAGGTCGTGCCCATGGTGTTGCCAACGTTGGGTCCGTAAGTGAGATCGGCGGCGTGCGGGCCGCTGCAGCCCATTCCTTTGACGCGGATCAGAACGCAGGCGGGATTGATCTCCTTGAGTTGCGGCCAATCGAGCCCCCACTTCTCCAGTATTCCGAGGCCATAGTTTTCCACCAGCACATCGGATTTCTTGACCAGCTCTTTCACGAGCTCGCGACCCTTCGGTGTCTGCATGTTGACGGTGAAGGACTTTTTGCCGCGCTGCAGCTTCATGAAATCGGGTTTTTTGTTCCACAGCTTGGGGTCTTCGCCGCGATGGCCGTCGCCGCGCAGGCGGGTTTCGCAGCGAATGACCTCGGCGCCGAACTCGCACAACACCCGCGCCACGGTGGGGCCGGCGGCGCCGGTGGTCAACTCAACGACTCGAATGCCTTCAAGTGGTAACTTGCTCATAAAGTTGTCCTACTCTGTAACTCAATCCCGGGGCACGGGTCTGGTTCGATGACACACTGCCGCCGGTTTTCCTCTGAGCGTGAATCATCCGGGCTGCACACCCGGAGTCATCCCAATACTCCGCTCGTGGTTTTCTCTAGATCAGTCCGCTCGCGCGAAGCGCGGCCAGATCGTCGTTGCTCATGCCGAGCTCGCCACAATAGATTTCTTTGTTGTGCTCGCCCAACAGAGGCGCGGTCCGGCTTATTATACCTGACGATTCACTGAATCTCGGCACGGGCCCGAAGTGCGCGTACTTGCCGATCATCGGGTGCTCCATATCGACGAAGGTTTCGCGCGCCTTGACCTGCTCGCTGTTGATGAACTCGCCAACGGAATTGATCGGAGTGACCGCGATGCGCCGCTTCTGGCCTTCCTCATAGAGCTCTTCTTTGGTATGGCGGCTGCAGAATTCGGCGATGGCGCCGACCACGACGTCCGGATGCTGGCGCCGGTATGACATCTTCTCGAATTCCGGTCCGGAGATCGCCGCCGGCCGTCCCATCCAGTCCACCAGGCGGCGCCACTGCTCAACGGGGATGATGAAGATGCGCGCATAACCGTTCTTGGTCGCGTACGGATCGTAGAGATCGGTCTCTTCGCCTTTGCGCGAGGCGCGCGCGGGCTTGGCGCCGGTGTAACCGTAGTTGGGGATAAAATATCCGGCGATATGGCCGGCGCATTCGTGCATTGACACGTCGATAAACTGGCCCTTGCCGCTTTCGAGCCGATGATAGAGCGCCACCGCTATGCCGAATGCTCCGTATGTCGACGCCATGCCGTAGGCGATTTCGCCCGGCGGTTGCAGCGGCGGTTCGCCGGGCTCACCGGCGAGGTAGAGCAGATTGCCGAGAGCGAGTCCCGCTATGTCGTTGGCTTTGTAGTCGCGCCAGGGACCGGTTTGGCCGAACGGCGTAATGGAAGCGACGATCAAGCCGGGATTTCCGGCGCTCAGATCGCGATAGGTGAGCCGTAGTTTTTTGGCGTGCGACGGGCGGAAGGTATCGATGACGACATCAACCTTGCCCGCCATTTCCAACAGGATCGCGCGGCCGTCGGGCTTTTCAATGTCGAGCGTGATCCCCCGTTTGTTGGTGTTGAAATGAAGAAAGTAAAGGCTCTTTTCCGGGTGAGGCAAATCGTCCTTGAACGGTGGAACGCGCCGTGACTCATCGCCGCAGGGCGGTTCGACCTTGATAACGTCGGCGCCCATATCGGCGAGAAGCTTTGTACAGTGAAGAGCCAGCGGCCCGCCGAGGTCGAGAACTCGATAGCCGGACAGCGGCGCTGATCGATCGGATTCGTTCATACAAATTCCTGTGAAAAAAATGCGTTGTGGTTGACGGTACAACTACTGCGGAACAGGGAATACTGTCAAGTATTACAAAAATTTTTTGTGGTAGTTCAGCGAAAATGACAGTATTACAGAAATTTTTATCGCTGAACTTGCGCTTGTTCAAGATGATCACGGACCAAGAGCTTCATCGCATCAGGAGAATTCCTAATCGGTGATCGACATCAACCTGCATGATTCACGCTTTGGCTTTGGGATCGACAAGAGATAAACTCGCGATATGAACTTTTGGCGTAAGATTCAAAGACCGATTATCGGTCTTTCCCCAATGGACGGAGTAACGGATGCGTCGTTTCGCTACGTTACTGCCAGGCACGGCGGTCCGGACGTCACATTTACTGAATTCGTCAATATTCAAGCGGCTCGCTACGCTGCGGAAACTCTGATCAAGGACCTGACATATGCGGAAATCGAGCGACCGATAATCGCCCAGATTTATGGGCGTTCACCCGAGCTGTTTTATCAGGTTGCTCACATCGTCGGCGAGCTCGGCTTTGACGGCTTGGATATAAACATGGGCTGTCCGGCGAGAAAAGTCGCGGCAACGGGATGCGGCGCGGCGCTGATTCGTACCCCGGAGTTGGCCCGGTCGATTATTCGTGCGGCAAAGCAAGGGATCGCTGAATGGTCTGCTGGCCAGTCGCTGAGCGACGTTGGAGTTTCTTCGGAAGTCATCGAACGGATCCGGTCTTCCAACCGCCAGCGGACTGGACTGGAATCGACGGCGGAGCGCCGGCCTCTCCCGATATCGGTCAAGACCCGGATCGGTTACGACTGTATCGCGGTCGAGAATTGGATCGCTACTTTATTGGAAGAAAAACCGGCGGTGATTTCACTTCATGGGCGCACTTTACAGCAGGGGTACAAGGGCAGTGCCGACTGGGACGCGATAGCACGCGGCGTAGGGGTTGCGCGCGGCTCGGAAACTTCGATCATCGGTAATGGGGATTTGCAGGATATGGCCGAAGTTTACCGCCGGGTCATCGACACAGGGGTCCATGGAGTGCTTATCGGTCGGTCTGCGCAGGGAAATCCATGGATCTTCAGGGCCAAAGACGAGGTCAAACGGGCGCTTGCAGCCAACCGGGAACCGTCGATCAGCGACACCGCAGTTGGTCTGGAGAAACGCTTTGACGTGATCATGGAGCATAGCCGGCATCACGAGCAATTTGCAAAAGGTGAAGGCTTCGTAGCCATCCGTAAGCACCTGACCTGGTATTGCAGGGGATTTCGCGGCGCGGCGGAACTGCGCTCGCAACTGGTCCGCGTCAGAAACTCCGCCGACGTGCTCCGCTGCTTAAGAAACTATGCTGCCCCTACGGCCGTACAATACGTCCCGACGGCACCTGCTCCGGAGGAGCGGACACCGAATGATTGCCGCCTCGGCATTCCTGAGATGGCGGTTCCATGAGATTGATACTCGCCTCCACATCGCCGCGTCGCCGCGAGATACTTGGATTATTAGGTCTGCCGTTCGAAGTAATCGCCCCCGATTTTCAAGAGTTGTCGTCTTCCAAACTCGCCATCGAAGAGGAAGTTCTGAATTTTGCCGCCGGTAAGGCGCGGTCCGTGGCGCGCAACAACGCCGCAAGCATCGTCATCGGCAGTGACACTATGATCGGCATCGACCTTCACAAGATCGGTAAACCCGCAGATTTGTCCGGCGCCCGGCAAATGCTTCGTACTCTCTCCGGAAGGTGGCATCGGATTCTTACCAGCGTGGCGATCGTGGACGGTCTCGGTGGGCCGGGTCTGAGCACGGTCGAAAAGGTCGACGTAAAAATGCGCGATTTTTCCGAGGCAGAGATTGAGCAGTATATTGCACGCAACGAATCTCTCGACAAAGCGGGCGGTTATTCGATTCAGGGCGAGGGACGGCGATTGATCGAGATTATACGCGGCGATTATCTTGCGGCCGTAGGGCTGCCATTGTTGCCGATTGCCGCTTACCTAAAAAATCGCGGCCTCCCGCTACCGGTGAGAATTGACGGGCTGTACGCCGGCAAGTCATTCCTGAACTGGCGTAGCTTTTAAGCGTTTCCCCGCCTGTGCCAAGGCGAAGCGTTTACCTGGCCAGCGCCGGTGAAATTCTCCCACCCTTAAGAGGTTACGTTTGAGATCACAAAGTTGCGGCGGCGCCGGTCATCTTTGGCGCTCTTTCGGAAGCGTTGCCCGGTCGCTCTGGCGTTGAATCGCCGGACGTGCTAATTTGCGCCGATTGTTTTTTGAGGGTTGCGCAAACTGCATGAACAAAAATCAAGCGCATGCCACGCCGTGCCCGCGGCGAAAATGTGACCGTTTTCTGGATGCCCTGACGGCGAGCTTCTGTTGCTTATTGTTTCTTTCCTGTTCGCTGGCCCCGCGCATAACCGTGGTCGCCGACGAGCGCATCGAACGTCTTGTTCAAGATGAAGCGGCGCGGATTTTGGACGTTACGGAGGACAAAGCAAACAGCGCGCGCTTTCGGTTTTTTCTATCGGACTTTCCGCGCGCCGATCTACTCGGCATGAGCATCGGCCAGCGCCGGATTTATGTCAGTTATACCTTGGGACGGCGCGCGCTCCGCAGCGATCGTCATCTATGGTTGCTCAGGCAAACCCTGGCGCATGAAATTGCCCACGAGATTTCCGGTCACGCCGATCAGGCGCAAATCGGCTTTAATCGTTCTACCGCCGGGACCGGTATAACCGCTCGCGACATCGGTTTGCCGTGGTATGTAAAATTCCAGCCCTATTCCTTGGAAAATGAGCTGCAGGCAGATTGGGAAGGGATGAAGTACTGGGAGAAGCTCGGCTGGGATTGCGCGATCTGGCTGCGCATTTTGAAAGAGTTTGAACGTCAAAATTATACCGGAGACATTCATCACCCTACGGACGCACGTCTAACCCAAGCAGCGCGGGCCTGCCCATTGAACACGGAGCCCAGAAACTCGCCACAACAGGGGAGCTTCGGGCGAGCCGCCATCCGTTGAGCAGGCCCTTTCACTTTCTTCTTAGATCAGCAGCGGGACTGAATCTCGCCGGTGCTCTTAGTAAATAATTGATCCACGCTCTATTTGATTCTTGCGGTCCTGGTACTCTTCCCGGCTGATGCGCCCGCTCTTGCGGTCGTCTTCTAGCTGGTCCATCTGTCTTTTGGCTTGGTATTCATATCCGCCGCCTGTTCCGAGCGCTCCCAAAGCAGCGCCACCCCAGAACTGCGGGCTGCAACCAGCTAACGCGAAGGCACTGGTGATCAACAGTGCATAAATTGTATTCTTCATTGTAAGCTCCTTTCAGTCGTTTCTGTCGATTAGAAAGGCAATTTCTATGCCGTGTGGCGCCTCCGAAAAACACAGGCATTCGCAAGGGGAATGTCGCATTTGCGCTTCAGTAATCGGCATGTTTCCCACCATTAGGACGCAAAGTGGGCGCGACAACGCCGATTTTTTATGATTTGATGTAGGCTAGATCCTGCAGATGAAAAAAGGCGAGCTATGACCCTCTCAAATGAGCTTTCGACATTCGCGGCCCAGCACTTTATTGCGCTTATTCTGGACAACGAAGTTACAGTCGGCGAATTTGTCGCGGATCCGCCGCTGCCGTGGGTTCGCTTGGTTCAACGTCATGGCCTCTTTCAAATCGGTAAAAACTATCCGAATCTGTTGACTGCGCATCAAGCGAAACTCGAGATGAGAAATTGGGATGAGGTTTCCTTGCCGGCAATCCAACGGGTTTTGCCGGATATCGCTTCGCTAGTCGACTATGTGCTCTTTGGCAACAACGCGGCGCAGGGCTTGTCGCTGGCGCAGAGCTTGCCGAAAGATTTGGCAGGCGAACGCGCAGCCATCATTTACGCGGACAACCTGCCGCAGATCAACGCCTACCGGAGTCTCGGCTACGTAACCTTCTGTCGCAGGAGTCAAGCTGTTGCTCGTGTGCGCGATATGGCGGAGAAATGCGGCCGCCCGCCCGCGCTGTGCTTTATCAACACCATTCAGCATAACGAGCTGAACTACCATGATCCCTGAGTAACCGGCGGCGTCATATCTTCAGATATTAAATCTGGCCGAAACACGGCCGTTTCGCTACCGTATTGATGTTGACGTGATGACGTCGCTCTCGACTGCGCCACCCTCTTTGCGAGTGTATCAGCAGAGCTGTTAAGCGAGCCGCAGTCTTGGCAAAACGTCAGCAGACCGCCGCTTAACCTTTATCGAATCATGCCTCTACTTCGTCTGGAGAATTTATCGCTCGCCTATGGGCATCTACCGTTGTTTTGTGAAATCAATTTTCAAATCGAGCGGGGTGAGCGGGTGTGCCTTGTGGGGCGCAACGGAACCGGAAAAACGACTCTGTTTCGAACCATCACGGGTGCCGCGGTGTCCGACAGCGGTGAGATTTGGCGGCCTGACGGCTTGAGAATCGCCCATCTGGAGCAGGAGGTGCCGCCGGAAACGCAGCAAAGTATTTTTCAAACTGTGGCCGCGGGGCTGGGTGAACTGGGCGCGTTGCTGTTGGAGTATCATCGGCTGACACAGCGGGCCGGCACCGGAGAACGGCCTTTGCTCGATCGCTTGGCGCATGTGCAGTCACGAATCGATGCGCTCGACGGTTGGAACATCAACCAAAAAGTTGAAACCGTGTTGACGCGCTTGAGCTTGCCCCCGGATAATCCTGTCAGCGCATGTTCCGGAGGCACTCGCAGGCGCGTCATGCTAGCGCGGGCCCTGGTTAGCGAACCCGATCTACTGTTGCTGGATGAACCCACCAACCATCTGGACATCAGCACCATTATCTGGCTGGAAAAGTTTCTGCTGGGTTATCATGGAGCGCTGATCTTTATCACCCACGATCGAACCTTTGTCAGGCACCTGGCGAGCCGCATCGTCGAACTTGATCGAGGAAAGTTGACTTCCTTTGCGGGCGACTTTGACAGCTATTTGCGTCAGAAAGAGGAATTTCGGGAGATCGAAGAACGCGCTGCTGCGAAGTTCGATAAGAAGCTGGCCGAAGAAGAGGCTTGGATCAGGAGGGGGATCAAGGCCCGGCGAACCCGCAATGAAGGGCGGGTCCGAGCCCTTCAGGAAATGCGACGGGAGCGCAGCGAGCGCCTGGAGGCGCAAGGCAAAGCCAGCTTTGGCATCGACGCCGGAGGCTTATCGGGAAATTCGGTGGTCGAGTTGAAACGTGTGCATTTCGCGTATGACGACAATGTCATCATACGCGATCTATCCATCCGTATCGTGCGCGGTGATCGAGTCGGTATTATCGGGCCCAACGGATCGGGCAAGAGCACGCTGCTCAAACTGATCCTGGGTGAAACTGCGCCCACCAGTGGAGAAGTGGCGATCGGTACGCGCCTGCAGGTGGCTTATTTCGACCAGCACCGCCGCCTTCTCGATCCGGAAAAGACAGTACGGGAAAACATGAGTGACTCCGACTTCGTCACGGTCAAAGGCCATTCGCGCCATATAGTCGGATACCTCAAAGATTTTCTGTTCCCGCCGCAAAGAATCGATTCGCCGGTGAAAGCTCTGTCGGGCGGTGAGCGTAATCGATTGTTGCTCGCAAAGATTTTTACTACGCCGGCAAACATGATGGTTTTGGATGAGCCCACCAACGACCTCGACGTAGATACGCTCGAGTTGCTCGAAGACCTGCTCGCCGATTACAAGGGGACGTTGCTACTGGTCAGTCACGATCGAGCGTTTCTGGATAATATCGTCACGAGCACGTTGGTTTTTGAAGGGCAGGGTAAATTCCGCCAGTATGCCGGCGGCTATGAGGATTGGCTCAGATTCCAACAGCTGAACGCGACCGACCGGATCGACGCGCCGAGTCCGGTGAGCATGAGCGCAGCGGATTCCCGCCGTCGCATTCAAGGCGCTAAACAGGTTCGGAAACTGTCCTATAAGGAACAACGTGAACTGGCAGCACTGCCGGGAAAGATCGAAGCGTTGGAGGCGGAGCAGTCCCGACTATCCGCGCGCATGGGAGAGGCGGATTTTTATCGGCAGGACGCCGCCAGCATCAGCGCCGCTATGGAACGGCTCAAAGCGTTGCAAACTGAGCTCGAGGAGTCGTATGCGCGCTGGCAATCCCTGGACTTGATCTCCGACGAACGCGACAGCTGAGTGGCTGCAGGCGCCCTTTGCTGTGCAACGAGACTAGAGGTACTGGCGGCCTCGGGTAGGATCGGGGACTACCAGGCCGAGCTTCTCAACAAGCGGATCCACTTCCTGGATAAATTCCTGCCGTGCCTGAGCATTGGTGCGCCGTTTCAATCCCCAGTAAATGTACCGCTGATCGCGTGTAGAATCGGAGCGACCGAACATGTCGAGCGCTTTGATGTACCAAAAGTCAAGAGCCCTTTGCACCTTCACCCTGGATTCAGCACCCTTAGCGGCAAGCTCCGCCGTCTTACTTTCGCCATAACCGACATGACCGATCTCCTCTTTGATGACGACAGGCAGGATTTGGGTCAGGGGTTGATAGGTGCATCCGAAAAATTCTTCCAGTTGATAGCGGCCTACACGGTCGATCAAAAATCCAAAAACGGCAAAATCCTCCCACGTAGTGATCTTCCCTCGGAACGCATCCAGATAACGCTTCTGATTCGGCCAGCTCAGCACGAAGGACACGTCTACCCCCATATCGCCGGCAACCCGAGCAATCTTGCGGTAGTGATCCAGTTCTTCCGCAGCGGTTCGTGCAACAACCAATTGGTCGACCTTGCTTGGCGCAGACGGTAAAATATCTTTGACATAGAGATGGGGTCCACCGATCTCGCAGTCAGCTTGAATTGTAACCACCCGGCTTAGCAGGTCCCGGTATTCCGTATCCATTTTTTCGAGATCTTGCAATTCAACTTTATCGCAAAACATAAGAAATCTCCTTTCTTTTACACTACCGCGAGAATCTCCGAATCCAAGGGCGTGTGTCCTCTTAATCCCCCGAATATGAATGCCGCCTCGCGAGCTAGTTGTCGGATCAACGGAGTAGCGCCAGACTGATATATTAATGGCCGGCCAGCACTTTAAAAGGGTGCGCGCGGGAGCGGGACGAGTCCCGCTCCATGCCACGTTGAAGACGCATTGCTGAAGACGCAGCCTCTATGCCACGGACCCTTAGATAATGTGCCGGCCCGTTCGCCGCCATAATTCTCGGTATGATTAGTAATCCCATCTACGTAAGTGTCTTTGCTGAACCGATCCCTTGGTTATCTTTGCAATTTGCTGCCCAGGGCGGATTGCGGATTGCGGACTTTCATCCCGCATTTGATACAGCAGGGTTAATTAGTGTCGCGGTTGTGGTTCAACTATGCGGTGCCCGTTTTGGACTCAACGCGGTGGCGTGAGTTACTTAAGTAAAGTGTTCGGTTCGGCTTGTACTGATCTGTCATTCAAGACTTAACTGATAAGCAGCGAATAAAATGAGCCGGCACTGGCGACTCATTTCGTGACAGAAGATTGCCTCGAATGCGAGAAGTATGCAAGCGACTGTCCCGTCCGAGAAACGTCAAACCGTCACTACGAAGATGATTTTTCTGGTACAATATTTGCGCAGCAAAAATGAAGAGCGCTCGCCTTAGAAAAAGCAAAAAGTCACGACCGAGGACCTGTCAGACGCGGTGAAGTCAGGTTGAGTAAATCAAACAAGAGAGGGGGGTGAACTATGTTTGTCGAGAACTATAGGCTGGAGAACAGCGGATCCATAATGGCAGGAGGAGACGCAAGGCCAATACCGTACCCTAAAATCTCTCAAGAGGATTGGCGGGTTTGGACTTTGTTTCTTCCCGTGCGCTCCGCGAGCATCAATCGGGTTTCCGCTCGCGCGATCAAAGAAGAATCGCTGCACTTTTCATACGGGGTTCCGTATGCATTAACCGGCGAGGTTCAAAAAGCCACGGAGCTGTTCGATAAGGTCGAGGTGTGGCGCAAGCGGGACGTCAGTAAAGACCCCATTGCCGTTGGGGTTCTCGACGGTGAACGCTATTTGATAGCCCGTTGGGGAATGGAGAAGTTACTTCCTTTCGAGGCAATAAAAAAAGCGGTCCCGCTGATTCTCGCATGGAAATATGCAACCGGTCCCGCCGGAGCAATGGCCGGTCTGGTCGGCACGGCATTTTTGCTTTGGGGAATGCTCCTTTAACCAAGCTCCCGATTTGACGCCGGTGGGCTGAAGGTTAGCGTGGCGTTACCGCCGAATGCCACGCTAACCCTGGCCGATTCGAGGGCCCAGAAGCATCCGATCGTTCAACGCGCGGATCATTCGCTCGGCGCGGCTAAAGGGTCTTCGAAGGGGACCCCTTTGCGCAGCTCTGCCCCCTGAACTTTGCGACAGTTTATTCATATCCTCAGAGGGTTCAGTGGCCGGTGACCGCTGTCCTGGCTCGCCACCCTGAGGCATTCTCTCCTATCGAGCGCATTGTTAACCCTAATCGCACAAAAATTGCGCCACAGTCAGGAGTGAGCAACGACGGTGAGACCGGAAGCCGTGGGCACTTGAGCGCACAGGTTGCGTTAAGG
>CAYZXN010000294.1:0-6458 GCA_964482425.1 uncultured Syntrophobacteraceae bacterium
GTGACGAAGCTGCCGACATAGCCCGGTTGTTTACCGGTTACCACGGCGAAATAGTAATAGGTCGTCGCGGGCTCGAGCTCTTCGAGCGCTATCTGCACGGTATGATCGGCGTCATCATCGACCCGATACGGACCCACTGAAGTGATTCGGCTGAAACTTCGGTCCTTGCTGTAGCGCAGCGACACCTCGCTGCCGGGATTGGCGCGCAGCCATATAATGGCTCCGTCGACAGTCACATCACCGGCCACGTAACAAAGAGACAATCCGGTATCGGGATCCTCGCTGATGAGCCTCGGCGCGCAGGACGACTGTCCCACTATTGTGGGCATGGCCAGACCGGCGCGGCCCAGCATTCGGAGAAACTCTCTGCGCGTCATCGTCGTTTAAACGTGGAGATGATATTTGTTCCAGATCAACTCGCAGAGCCAACCGGCGAGAAATGGGAAGAAGAAACTCACCGCCACCCGAACCGCGACAACTTTAGCTCCGAGAAACGGGATTTCCCACATGATGATGCGCTGGAGTCCGAACAGCGACCAGGCAGTGAGATAAGCGACCAGCGGTCCAACGCCGATGCCGACCTTGTACAGCGACGCGATCACGGGAAAATGCGTCATCGGGCCACCCGGCGTCACACTGCCCAGTGTCATGCCGATGAGGAGCCCCTTGAAGCCCGAACCATGTCCCATCCAGCCGACGATCACTTCCTGGGGAACGACGGCCTGAATCAGGCCGGCTAGCGTAAAGGCCGCGATCATGCGAGGAATGATCTCCAGAATCAATGCCCCCGTTGCAGTCAAGCCATTGCTCGCCGCCGCCGGCGATTTCCAATATACGACGATGAGTGCGACGAGCGCGGCCGCCAGCATGACGACGGTGGAAGTGTCCATAGATCTCCTTAAGATCAGGCGGAGTTTGTCAGGTAGGGGCATTATGAAGTTCAGCCGGTTTCGAGCTTAGCCTGTGACTTTAAACAGGCACTCGCCTTTTTTCAACCGGACAGCGACGGCGGCATTTGACTTAGCACCAACGGTATAGTTTCTATAGTTTTTCGGCAGCCGCCGGCGAACCGCTGGCAAGCGCAGGCAGCCGTACTCGCTCATGCCAGGTTACCGATAAGGAGGAAAAGAAGTGGCCATCGATACAGACGCGGCAAACAAGGTTCTGGCGCAGATCGACCGCGACGAGCTGGCCCAGCTCGGCTGCGATCTTACCAGTATTCCCAGCCCCACCGGCCAGGAGAAAGCCATCGGCGAATTCATCTTGGACTGGTTTCAAGCCAATGGTCTCAAGGCGGTGCGGCAAGACGTGGAATTCGACCGGCCCAATGCCGTGGGCATCGTCAAGGGCGACGGCACCGGCTTGAGCCTCGGCTTCAACGGCCATACCGATACCAGCTTTACGGGAACGGCGGAGGACGCCCGCATGGTCGCCAACATGGAGCCGGAAGCCGAGCTCAAAGGCAAAATCGTCGGCAATAAAGTCCAGGGCTTGGGCATTTCCAATATGAAAGGCGGCGTGGCGGCGTTCATGATGGCCGGCAAAGCGATCAAGAAAAGCGGCGTCAAACTCAAGGGCGACGTGATGCTTGCGGCGGTCGTTGGTGAAATCTCGCGAACTCCCGTAGGTCCCTGGCAGACCAAGGAATACCGCGGCGAAGGCGCAGGCACGCGGCATTTGCTGACCCACGGCATGCATTCCGACTATGCCGTCGTCGCCGATGGCTCGGACCTAAATATCGTCTGGACTCAAACCGGCGTGGTTCAAGTAAAAATTCAGACCTTCGGCAAAGCCGAAGCCGCGTGGGGGTCCAACCGTTCGACGCATCCGATGGAAAAATTGAATGCCATCGTCAAAATGACCAAGATTATCGACGCCGTCGAGCGCTGGGGCGCCGAGTTCGAAGAGAAGTACGTTTACAATTCTCCCACCGGACCACTTTTTCCCAAGGTCAATATCGGCGGCATAGAAGGCGGCGCGCCCTACCGGCCCAACTACTTTCCCGGTGTGTGCACGATCTATGTCGACGTGCGCATGCCGCCTCAGGTCAGGCCGGTGACGATCAAATATGAGCTGGAAGCGGCGCTAAACCGCACGGGCCTCGACTATGACATGGAAATCTACAAATCGTTGCTCGGCCACGAGGGCAAGAATGTCGAGCCGCTGGTAAAATCCGCCGAGGAAGTCTACCAGCATCTCTTCAAAGAGAAGATCAAGCCCGAAGCGCCCGACCGCGCCAGCATCTGGACCGACACCAATGTCTATAACGAGCTCGGTATCCCGGCCATCAAGATAGGCCCGCGCGGCCGGCGCATCGGTCCGCGCAACGAAGAAATCGACATCGATGTGATGGTGAAAGCCGCACAGATCTATGCGCTGATCGCG
Source organism: uncultured Syntrophobacteraceae bacterium (assembly GCA_964482425.1). Taxonomy (GTDB): domain Bacteria; phylum Desulfobacterota; class Binatia; order UBA9968; family UBA9968; genus WHTF01. The sequence goes on from CAYZXN010000294.1 coordinate 2,386, forward strand.
CTAGACATCTGCAACAGAGCGCGCGCGTAAAATCGGTACATCATCTGCGAGATCCAGCGGCTCGGATAGCCGGAGTCTTCTTCCTGTGCAGTCGGCTCATTACTACAACTGCGGCGGAAGTAACGCCGACAGCCTCACAGGCGACTATACTTTTCTGCAATTGTTGCGTGAACCACGGTTTAACTGCGCCGGCTTTTCTCGGCCCCGGCATAAACCGAACATGCCCTATCTGTGAATACGCGCGAAGCACTTCACAAACCAGTAGTTCATTCGCTCTTTTAACGTTTCCCGGCGCCGATATACGCCACGGCTTCGATTTCGACCAGGATCTCCGGCGTAGCAAGGCTTCGCACCTCGACGAGTGTGGAGCACGGAAAGTCTCCGGTGAAAAATTCCTGGCGCGCGCGCCATACATCGGTGTTCTGTTTGATATCGACAACGTAGATCGTCACTTTGACGATGTCCGACATGGCTCCACCCGCCGCCTCCAGTAAATGACGCATCTTGCCGAAAATGATTCTTGCCTGTTCGTACTCATTATTTCCTTCGATTGTGACTCCATCCGGAGCCCGTGAGACCGTGCCGGAGATAAACAACGTGTCACCGACGCGCAAAGCGTTCGACCATCGACCCGGCGGCGGCTCGACTACATGCGGGCTGGTGATTCTTTCGATTTTCATCGTCGCTCCTTTTCTCGATCCCGGAGTGGCTTCGACGCGTCAATCCTGCCGCCGAATTCTTGCTGTCGAATTTGCTTCGTAAAATCCAATAGATTAAGAAACCAATTAACGTTTCCCGTGCCGGGGCAATCGGTGTCGGAGTGTTCTTTACCCATTTAGACTAACTGTAACAGACTGGAGGTCTCGATGCAGAACGTGGACTCAGCAGGGAGTGACATTATTGTCATCGGCGCCGGCGGCTGCGGTCTCATGGCAGCCCTGGTGGCGGCGAGGAATGGCGCACAGGTCCTGCTCCTCGAAAAGACAGACAAACCCGGAGGGGGCACGGCGCTCTCTTCAAGAGGCATCCGCGCCGCGGGCAGCAGACGCCAGCACGAGCTGCATATCGACGATAGCCCGGAGCTTTATGCAGAGGACATCCTGCGTCGGAATAACCACGAGAGCGATGTCGCGTTGACCCGGTGCCTGACCGAGACCTCCGGGCGCGTGGCTGACTTTCTGACGGATGCGGCGGGTATCGAGTTTCATCTTGGCGAGTTCCCCTTCGGCCACAGCGCAAGGCGATCCCATTCCTGGAAGGAGGATAAAACGATTACCGATTTTCTATTCGGCGCGGTTCAGCGTGAGAAAAATATTCAGGTGCGCTTCTCGACACCCGTGCAAACGCTCGCCCAGGATACAAACGGCGTGGTGACCGGCGTGGTGATCGAGGACAAGGTCGTCAGGGGGCGCAAGGTCATCCTGGCCTCCGGCGGATTCGGCGCAAGCGCCGAGCTGTTGTCGCAGTACATCCCAAAAGCGGTCGACATTCCCTTTCCCGGTCACCACGGCAGCACCGGCGAGGGCATAAAAATGGGTTTGGCAGCCGGAGCTGCAATCGAGAACATGGGCGCCTTTCAACCCTACCCCGCCTACGTGGGTCCGGGAAAACGCGCGGTCTCGCCCGAGGTGGCTCTAGCCGGCGCAATTATGGTCGACCTCTCCGGAAAACGTTTCGTCGACGAAACTCGATATCCCGGCGGGCTCGGCAATAAAATGCTCGATCTTCCCGGCAAGCAGGCCTTCGAAATTTTTGATGAGCGCATCTACCGGCTGCATGTGGACATCCCGGGGTCGAGAAGCTTGAGGAGTTTTGTCGATGCAGGACTTCTGAAAGACGCTCAAAATGAAGAAGAGCTCGCCGGGAAACTTGGCATTGACGCCACCGGCTTGAGACAAACGATCGAAGAGTATAATCGCGTGGCGGGCAACGGCAAAGACGCTTTCGGCCGCGCGTTGCCGCAACGATGGAATGCGCCGTTTTATGGAATCAAAGTCACCGTTGCGCTGTATCACACTCAGGGCGGACTGAAAGTAAATTTTAACGGCCAGGTCCTGCGCGCGGACGGCTCGGTCATTCAAAATCTATACGCCGGCGGCGGCGTCGCCGCCGGCGTTTCAGGTAAAGGTGTGGAAGGTTATCTGCCGGGAAACGGTTTGCTTGCATCGTTGGGATTGGGCATGAGAGCCGCCGAACACGCAGTGCAGTCGTTGAAGGAGTTGGCATAGCCTGAACCCTCCAACAGACCCGGCACACAAGCTTTCCGTCACAGCCGATGGGTCTTTAACTCGAGGGCCGCTCGCGCCGACTCCAAATGGTGCTGAATCCAGTGGCCGTGGGACTGCCGTGATCCGCACGGTTCTGCGTCTGCGGCCGCCGGGCTTGTGCGTTGGGTCTGACCTCTATGATGAGCGTGAGTTCCAAATGAATATATCCCCGCTCAGGAAAATTATGACAGCACGCAATCAGGCCCGCCAGTAGGGGCTCCGTTTGTTCCTTTTCTAGGTGCGCGCGCCGCCGTTCCAGCGCAGCAGGTTTAGAAATTCGCGCCGGGTTTTTGGGCCGTAGGTAAGATAATGCGGCTCGGGATTCTCGCGATAGGCAAGGCGCTCGCGCGTGACGATATCGGCCCGGGTGTGCTTTTTCACTTCGGCGGCGCTGATGGCGTAGGGCCGCGTCGCGTTCAGCCCGAAAATCTTGGCACGCAACGCCGGGGTAATCTCGGCGTAGCCATGTTTGGCGCGCAACTCCGGCGAAATCTGAAACGTACGAAACGCCTGGATCTGATCCTGCGGCGAGCCGTACCAGATAGAGTCGGTGCCCCAGAGCACATTATTCTCGCCGCAATACTTGATGAGCTTGCCCAACGCATGCGCCGCGCTTTCAGGGTCGCGCATCAGAAAGCGCCAGGTGCTGCCGAGCTCGGCGTAAACGTTGCCGTTGGGCTTGACGTCGTTCTCGACCAGCGAGCGGATGAGGGTGTCGATGCCGTCGCTTGCGCCGCGCCCGGTATAAGCGCGCTCGGGCACGCCGGTGACGAACCCCGAGTGGTAGATGAGAAAGCTGACATCCGGAAAACGTTTGGCGACCACACCGACATCGCTGCACTGGCTGTGCTCATAGGAGCGTTTACCAAACGGCAATCCCTTGTGTACGCAGATCACCTTGACGCCCAGAGCGCTCGCCTTCTCGATGAAACGCGTGCCGACGTCGTCCGATAGAAAAAAGCCCTTGCCGTCGACGCCCCACTGGGTATAGGTCTTCCACGCGCTCACCTTCCAGCGCTCCTTGAGCTCATCCATAGAGTCGAGATCACCCGGCTGATTCGGATTGACCCTGCCGTGGAGCATGAGACGATGCGAGCCTTCCATGCGGTCGACGATTCGCCGCACCGCGTCCGCGGCCTGGATTGTAAGCGGCTCCGAGTCACGACGCGAGGGGACGAACGAGAGCACCATCATGTCGGTGTCGCTATCGAGAAACACGTCCTTGACGAATTCGTCCGGTCCGAGGCAGTTGAGATAACTGCGCGCGCCGGGTTTGGCGGCAAGTTCGCAGGACGATTTCGGAGACCACTTGAAAGCATCGTCCGGCGCCTTCTTAACCCACGCTCCGGTGGGGTCGACGAAATGGCCCTGCACATCAAAGATAAACTCACCTTTGGGGCCGAGCCTGGCCTGTGCGAGCTGGGGCTCGAGCACGGCTTCGGCTTCGAGATCGAAGAAGCCTCCGCGCTTGCCGGCAGCAGCGTTGGCGGCATTGAAGGCGAGCAAGGCGGTGGCTGCGCCGCACGCTGAAATCAGAAAATCGCGGCGGCTAACCCCCAAGCGTTTGGCGTTTCGCGTCGCCGTCTCATGCGCCAGGCGGTTACCGGTGCGGTTGGCCGGCGACAGCGCAACGGGCGCGAACTCACCGTTGGAGGTCCTATCTAACTTGATCGGCAGCCGCCGTCCTTCAGGATCAATTACGTGCTTCATGGCAATGAATATAGACCAAGACTGGACAGCTGGCCATGACGTCGTGAGCGTTTTTTTTGGTTATTCTTTAGCCGCACATTGATATCACCTGGGAGT
>CAYZXN010000295.1:0-16498 GCA_964482425.1 uncultured Syntrophobacteraceae bacterium
TCAATCGGGCCTTCGGCGTACCAGCCGATCCCTTTGGCAATATGGGCGAAGTCGGGCGCCGGCGCTTCCAAATCCATGCCGATGTTAGCGCGCCCGGGATCGGTGCCGCGCTGGTGCGCCATGTGGATCTGATGGGCCCAGTCGTTGTAGTACGCGCGGTTGTTATACATGACGATCAGCATCGGGATGTCGTACTTGATCGGCATCCACAGGGCGCCCAGATCGAACATCAGATCGCCGTCCGGCTGCAGATCGACCACAAGCCGCCCCGTCCCTTTATTGGCCAGGGCCACGCCGATGGACATGCCGATCTGCGTGCCGGTGCCGAGCTCGCGTCCAGTATGGCGATGCGGCTTGTCGAAATCCCAAACCTTGTGCACCCACTCATTGAGCGTGTTGGCGGTAAGCACCCAGTCTTCGTCCTTGATGACCTGCCAGACTTCATGCGCCAGACGCGATTCGGTCATCGGCCGCTGCTCCCATTCCTGCTTGAGTTGATCCTGCCATTTCTGCCACTGCCGCGCGTGTCTCTCGCCGATGGCTTTCTTGCGCTCTCCGATGCGCCCGACCAGCGCCTTATTGCCGTCAAGGCGCTTGCGGCAAGCCGCGGTGAGCGCGGGGATCGTCAAGGCGCTGTCGCCCAGGACGCGCAGGTTCCAATTATGATGCTTGTTGTAATCGGTGGCCCATTTGCTGATCTCGATATCGGCAAAGCCGACGTCGATCCATTGGCAATCCGCGGTCGTCAACACCGTGATCTCCCGCGTCTGGGTATTGAGCCGCTGCGAACCGCGGGTCCAATCGATGACGTCCAAGGCGGTGACCAGATCGACTCCTTTGAATGCGTCGCCATGAAAACTGACGCTCAGCGGATGGCGGTTGGGAAAGCCGAGGCGCTTGTTGATATCGAAGACCGAGGCGCCGACGGTCTCCGCAAGTTCCACGGTGGACTGGAAACCGATGGGCATGCGCGCGGCGTATTCGGTCAGCAGCAGCGGGTTATCGGCGGCGACGATCATGTCGGCGGCCTGCTCGATGGCGGCAGGCTCAGGCGCGATCCGCGATGGAACCTTGACGGCATACGCCGGCGGCAGCGGCACATCCTCGGTCAGTTTGCTTTCCTGCATCGCCGAGTCGTAACACATATAAACCGGACCCTGAGGCTCGCTCATCATAATCGAGTAGGCGCGCGCAAATGAATCGGGCACGCCATGGATGCTGCCGGGCTGGTAATCCCATTTGGTGAAATTACGCACCACGTCGCCCTGGGCAAAAGCGGTATGGATCCAGTCAATGAACGGCCGGCGGTATTTCTCGTCCATCGGACCGGTCGCGCCGGCAACGAACACCGGGCAGCGGTCGATATAGGCATAGTAAATGCCCATGGGCGCGTGCAACAGACCGACGACGTCATGAACGATGGCCATCATCGGCTTGCCGGTGGCCTTGGCGTAGCCATGGGCGATCTGCACCGCGATCTTTTCGTGGTTGCAAAGCAGCATCGGCGGCTGATTCTCACCATAGTTCACCAGTGAGTCGTGCAAGCCGCGAAAGCTGGCGCCTGGGTTAAGCGCGATATAGGGAAATTCGTACTGCTTGATCAGATCGACGATTACGTCCGATTGCCAGCGCTGGTCCGATTTCTTAATGCCGTCCTGCTTTGATGGTTCGCTCATGCAAATGGCCTCCTCGAATTAAGTTTGGAGAGAAGAAACGCCCCACGCCAGGGCATCAGAATTTCCCGCAGGCGCTTCGTGCTTTTATAGCGCACAATGACTTTCCCGTCGCCCCTCGCGGTGCATCTCTTGTTATCCGGAAATCAATGAGGCCGTCAAGGGGCGCGCTCGCTGCGATTAACAGTCCTTGCAAAAATGCGCTTTCGCGAGTTCGGCAATTTGATCTTGATTGCCGGCGTCGAGAATTTTCGGCAGGAAACCTTGTTGCGCCAGAAAGAACGCGACCGAATGGGTGCTGCACGGATAGGGCATGCTGACGACGCCGGGCAAATGCTCTAGGCGGGCAGCGCACTCGACGTCGCGCTGGGCGCTGGCGCAGTGATGAATATAGTAAATCGTTTTGCCGTTGTGCTTGTCCAGCAGATTGGCCAGGTTGAAAAATCCCTGCTGCGCGGACCGCGAGAAAAAGAGTTTCCAGCGCGACCAGCTATAGCGCGCCGACCATATTCCTTTGATGCAGCTGCCGAGGCTGACATCGAGTAGGGTATCGGGCGCGAAAGCATGGACGTAATCGGCACGGAGGTGATGACCGGCGACAATGGCGGCGTAGCCACCGGCTGAAGTTCCCAGGCAGATTACCCTCTTGGGTTGAAGCTGTTCGATTTCACTGTTCAGATACTTAATAAGGCTGGAATAATTCGGACGCTGACGATCGATTCCGCGGTGATACCAAACTTTGTGTTTATCGCGCAAAAGGATGCGGCTGTAGCCGGCGTCTTTGGTGGCCTCGAAAAATTCATAGACTCGCATGGACAACCGGTGGATAAAGCCCGTAAAGGCGATCAGCAGGACCGAATCGTCGTGTCCCTTTTCGACCAGCACGGCCGACTCCGCCTTACGCAATTGATCGATTCTTTTCATAGCCGTCCTTTTCTGTGGAAACTATAGCGATCCCTGATCCGGAGTTTTGCGCCCTGTCTAAACACGCCTTCAATTGTGCCGCCAAAAGGGCGGGGTCTGGGTCTGCGGTCTTCTGCAAACAATCACGCGGTATCCAGTGCACGTCGACTCCACCTTGCGCGACTTTTTCCCAGGCGCCTGACCGATCCCGGCCGTCTTCCGGCCCAAACACGGTAATGTGCCCAGGATACGGCTTAAGCCCATAAGTTTGCGCCGCTTTGTCATAGACCTTGCGGTGAACGATTCTGTCGATATAAAAATTCTGCAGCTCGGCAGGTAATGTTCGCCCGAACAAACGGTAGGCTCGACAAGTCACAGCCTGGACTGAATCGAGCAGTTTTTCAGACGTGGTCTGCCAAAGCCGTGAGTAGCGCAGCGTTTTAAAACGCCGGCCACAGAGATGCACCCCATTGGAATGCCGCCCTGCCCTGTCTTCGATCGTTCCGGCATCAGCCGGGTCGATCAAAACCAGCAAAGCCACGTCCTCTTGCTGTTGGCGCAATTGCCTGGCCATCTCAAAGGCGATCAGCGCGCCCAGTGAGTAACCGCCGAGGAAAAAGGGACCGCGCGCCTGCACCGTTTGCATCTCATCGATATAGTGCGCGGCAATCTCCTCGACGCGCGTATAACGGATTTCTTTCCCAATCAGATGTTGCGCCAGACTGTAGAGCGGCTGATCGGGCCCGAGGTGGCGCGCCAGAATGCTGTCATCCTGCCCATGCACGCAAAAGAACGGTGGCCGATTCCCGTTAGGTTGCACCGCGATGAGCGACGATCGTTGATCTTCGCTCGCCTCGGAAATAACCCTGGCCATGTGGGAAATCGTCGGCGCCATGAAAGGAGTCGCCGCGGAAATACTCTTGCGAAATCTCTTCTCGACCTCGGCAGCCAAACGCACCGCCAGGACCGAATGCCCGCCGAGGTCGAAAAAATTATCATGAATGCCCACCGTCTCGAGATTGAGAATCTCGGCCCATATCTCGGCGAGGATTTTTTCCACACGACTGCGCGGCGGCGCATAACTGCTCTCGAGATCGGGCCTGGTCTTGCTAACCTCGGGCAGCGCCGCTCGATCTACCTTCCCGTTGGGCAGCATGGGCATCCGGCTCAAAAAAACAAAAACAGCGGGTACCATGTACTCGGGAAGTCTCTGTTTGAGAAAGCCGCGCAAATCGCCGGTGGTCGGAGCCGGCTCGCGCTTCGGCACTACGTAGGCAACCAAAATTTTTTCTTCCGGCCGGTCTTCGCGACCGATCACAACCGCGCTGCCGATGCCGGGATGATAGGACAAGGCGGACTCGATTTCGCCTAGCTCGATGCGAAAGCCGCGAATGCTCACCTGGTTTTCCGCCCGTCCCGCGAATTCCACTTCCCCGGTCGGCAGGAACCGGCCCTGTTCGCCCGTGCGGTATATCCGATCTTGAGCCTCGCCGCTGAAAGGGTTGAGGGTAAAATGTTTGGCCGTCAACTCCGGGTCGCCGAGATAGCCGCGCGCCAGGTGCGGACTCCGCACCCAGATTTCGCCAAGCTCGCCAACACCGGCCAGCCCGCCGTTAGAGCTCATTACCAGCAACTGCACGCCTTTGACGCCCCGGCCCAAGGGAGGAACGACCTTCTCGTTGCTCTGCCGCTCTCTTGCAATAACCGTGTAGCCTCCGGCACGCTGCGATTCCGATGAAGCGTAGAAGTTAATCACTTCGCTGTTCGGCATGACGCGACGCACGCGATCGACATCGCGCATCTGCAGCAGATCGCCGGCAAAAAAGATCCTTCGCACACTCGGTACCGGCTGCTTGGCGCCTTCATCGAGAACTCGAGCCATCGCGGGGGTCAAGTGCGCCACGCTAATTGATTCCTTTCTCATCCAGCTATCGAGCATTCCGGTAGCGCCGACGGCATCGGGGCTGGGAATACAAAGCGTGGCTCCCAGAGACAGGGCGGTAAAGATCTCCCGTTGCAAAATATTGCTCGATGGGCCGGCCAAAGCCGAGAAGCGGTCGTGCGCTGAGATCTCAAAAGTTTGGCTGATCCAGGGCAGAAAATGTGTCAGCGGACCATGGCGACCCAAAACACCTTTCGGTTTGCCGGTGGAGCCGGAAGTGAAGATGACGCAAGCGAGCGCGTCACGGCCGACGGCGACGCCCGCATCATCTTCAGAATATCGGTCGAGAAAGCCTGCCTCTCTGGCGGCCGCAAGCGGCGGCAGCTCGATATGACATGCGGGTATGTCGGCGAATAAACCCACCTGCGACCCCGGACCGGCGCGGCGGCTGTCGGCCAACTGAATCAAGGCTTTCGGCTGTACCGCGTCCCAATAATCTTTCAGCCTTTGCGCCGGATGGCTCGGATCGACAATAAAAAACGCCGCGCCGGCTTTGAGAACTCCAAGCAGCACCCAGGCCAAGCTCGCATTGCGCTCGCCGTATACCGCGACAACATCCTCAGAGCCAATGCCGTTGCCGCAAAGAAACCGGGCTAGCTGATTGCTGCGCCGGTCGAGTTCGCCATAGCTCCACTGCTCGCGCCAGTCGATTACCGCTATGGCATCGGGCTGCCTCTTGGCTTGCTCGGAAAACAGCTTGTGCGCGGGGCCGACCCACTCGCTATCCAGCGGCGCAGTGGGATCCGGCAGTAGGTTGCGGGCGCTTGCCGTCGTCAGGGAATATTCATCGATGCCGCGGTCGGGATTTTCGACAATCTGCTCGAACAGGTATTTATATTGCTCGAGTATCTCGGCGATGCGGGCTCGCGAGAATAGATCGACGGCGTAGTCGATCGACAGCGCCAAGCCATCGCTGGTTTCCGGCGCTCTGATTACGATCTCATACCTAGCGGTGTCCTCCGGGCGGGGTAGAAACTCCAAAGCGAGCCCGCGAATTGCGTCCGGGAGCGAAGGCATATCGACGACGTCGAAGAGCGCCTGGAAAAAAGGATTGCGGCCCAAACCACGACTCGGATTAAGCTCCTCCACCAGTTTCTCGAAAGGCATGTCCTGGTGCTGGTAGGCCTCAAGGCAAACCTCGCGAACCCGCCGCAAGAGCTCTCGGAAGCTTGGCCGGTCGCCCACGTCAGTGCGCAAAGGCAAAATATTGATAAACATGCCCACCAGGTTTTCCAGCTCCGGCCGATTTCGCCCGGCCATCGCCGAACCGACGACAACATCGGTGTTGCCGGTATAGCGGTACAGGAGAACCTTGAGACCGGTTACCAGCAACATAAAAACCGTCGCATGTTCCTGCTTGCAGAGTCGGCGTAACGCCTCGGTCAGCTGTGCGCCCAGGTCGATGCGCTGTTTCGCGCCATTAAATGAGCGCTCTTCCGGCCGGCGCCTATCCGCCGGTATTTCCTGAATCTCCACACCGCTCAGTTTGCCTCGCCAATACTCCAGATACGCCGAGAGCGCTCCCTCGTCCAGATTCCGCACCCAGACGGCATAATCGGAATATTGAACCGGTAGTTCGTCAAGCACGGGCGGAGTGCCGTCCGCACGCGCTCGATAAAACGCCAGCAGGTCACGATAAAAAAGCCGATTAGAAGTGGCGTCGCTGATGATATGGTGCACCGTAAAGAGAAAGACGTGGTCTTCCTCCGCAACCTTCACCAGGCGAACGCGAAAGAGCGGCACGCTGGAAAGATCGAAAGCGTGTCTTTCATCTTCCATGGCCATTCGAGTAATCTCCGCGGCCGCATCAGCAGATGGGGCGAGCACGAGAGGCGAGAGACCGACAATCAACTCGGGCGCCACCTCCCGCACCGCCCTGCCTTCGCGCCACCTAAAGCAAGTCCGCAAAACTTCCTGACGTTGGAGCAGCGCGTTGAGACTCGCGCGCAGGATAGAGACATCGAGCGCGCCTCGGATACGCAGGCCCGATTGCATGTTCCAAACCGTCATGCCGGGACGCAGCCGGTCCATCAACCATAAGCCTTCCTCGGCAAAGGACAGCGGCAGCGATCCGGTCCGTGATGCTATCGGTATGGTCTGAGGAGCCTTGGCGCCGGCCTGAAGAAAGCCGATGATTTCCGCCTTTCGTTGCGCCAGTTGCGATCTCAGTTCAGGCGGGAGCGCTCCGTGCGGAGCGCGATAACGTAGTTTGTCGCCTTCCAGCCAAAGAAAAATTCCCTTTGCGTATAGATCCGCCAGCAGTTGAGTGGTTGTCATGAATCGTCCATTCCGTTCCATGCGTGACCGCAGTCGTCGGCCGTTAAATTTCCCCGATCTCGTCACCTGTGCCGCCGGCGCTCGCCAACGACCGCTTGCCTTGCTGCGATGCCAGCAGCGAATCGACAATAATCGCCAACCCCGCGACCGTGGACACGTCGAGTAGATGCCGCACCGACAGGTCGATGCCAAATCTTTCATTGATCCTTGTGGCGATCCGGATCGCCAGCAGCGATTGCCCGCCAAGATCGAAAAAATTGTCGTCTGCGCCGACACTATCCAGGCCGAGCACTTCGGCCCATACCTGCGCAATTGCTTTTTCCGTTTCGTTGCCAGGCGCCATCGCTTCTTGCTTCGGCACCATTGCAGCGGCGTCAGGCTCGGGTAGTGCTTTGTGATCGATCTTGCCATGGGCCGTGAGCGGCAGGTGATCCAGAAGCATAAACGCCGAAGGTACCATATATGCCGGCAGCTTGAGCTTGAGATAATCCCGTAAATGCCGTGGACTCGCCAATGCCGCCCGGCTGGACACGACATAGGCCGCCAGCCGTTTGTCGCCAGACTGCCATGCGCGCGCGACAACCAGCGCTTGGCTTACTTCCGGATGCTGGCCCAGTGCCGCTTCGACTTCGCTCAGCTCTATGCGTTGGGCTCCGATCTTGACCTGGCTATCGCGCCGGCCGAGAAACTCAATATTGCCGTCAGCCAGATAACGAGCCACATCTCCAGTCCGATACAAACGCCCTCCAAAAGCTGCGTTAAACGGGTTCGGCAGAAAACTTTCCGCGGTGAGATCAGGCCGGTGCAGATATCCTCGGGCCAGCCCCGCACCTCCCACATAAATCTCACCGGGAACTCCCACCGGTTGCGGCTCCATGCCCGAATTTAAAATGTACACCAGCGTGTTGGCGATGGGCCGTCCAATCGGAGGAAAACTTCCAAGCGGGGTCGCACCCACTTCGCAACATGTGCTCACCACGCTGTTCTCCGTCGGGCCATAGTGATTAATCAGGCGAAACGGCAAAGGCGTCTCTATGCCGCGGCGGAGCCGGTCGCCGCCGGTCAAGAGCAGACGAAGCGTCATGTCCGCCGGCGCAGGCTCCTGCAAGGCCAACTCGGCAAGGGGTGTGGGCAGAAAACTGATCGTGATTCCCCGCTCCCTGAGCCACACCCAAAGTTGCGCCGGGGCGGCGCGAACGTCGTCGTCGGCCAAATAGACGCGAGCGCCGGCGGCAAGATAGGGCCATAACTCCCAAACACACGCATCAAAGCCCATGCTTGCGAACTGTGTCGCGCGATCTCTGTCGCTGACGCTGTAAGCCTCCCGGTGCCAATGAATCAGATTCAGCAGTCCGCCATGGGAAATTTCAACTGCCTTGGGTCTTCCGGTGGAACCTGAAGTATAAATGACATAGGCGAGATCTTCGGACGTGCTTCGAGCGATCGGATTATCTTGGCTTTGGCCGGCGAATGCCGCCAACTCGCCATCCAAACACACTGTGCGGGTTCTGAGTTGGGTAAGATGAACATCGGACCGCGCGCCCGTCAGAATGACGGCTGCCTGTGCGTCCTGTACCATCAACGCCAGCCGTTCGTCGGGATATCCAGGGTCGAGCGGTAGGTAGGCTCCTCGGGCTTTGAGTACGCCGAGCATGCCGATGACCATCTCCGGTGACCGTTCCATGCAGATTCCCACCACCACCCCAGGCCCCACTCCCATTTCAATCAGGTGGTCGGCAAGCTGGTTCGCACGGCGATTCAGCTCGCCATAGCTGAGTTGACGAGCGCCGGAGATTACCGCAGCGCTGTCGGGCGACCTTTGCGCCTGGTCCTCGAACAGCTGATGAACGCACTTTTCGATCGAATAATTTCGTCGCGTTTCGTTCCACTCAACCAGGAGTTGATGTCTTTCCACTTCCGTGAGCATCGGCAGGGTAGAAATCGGCCGGTCGGAATCGGCGCAAACGGCTTGAAGAAGATTCTCAAAATGGCACGCCATTCTGTCGATCGTCTGGTGGTCGAACAAGTCGGTATTGTATTCGAATCGACAGTCGAGAGCGGCGCCGCTTTGATCGACCTGCAACGTCAGATCGCACTTGGCCATGCCGATGTCGAAATCGAAAGACTCGACTGCCAGTTCCGCTAGCGCACTCACGGGCGTGCGGAAATTGCGCAGCTGGAACATGACCTGGAACAAAGGGGTCCGGCTGAGATCCCGTTCCGACAGCAAGACCTCCACCAGCTTCTCGAAGGGAACATTTTGATGAGCATAGGCCGCAATCGCCGCGTGTCGAACCTCCGCGAGTAGTTGGCGAAACGTCGAGCTTGCCGAAAGCGCGGTTCGTAATACCAACGTGTTGAAAAACACGCCGATTAACTTTTCCGTCTCGACGCGGCTGCGGCCGGCCACCGGGACGCCGACGGCGATGTCGTTTTGAGCGGTGTAACGATAGAGCAAGATGTTGAAAGCCGCGAACAGCGTCATGAACAACGTGGCTTGTTCGCGCCGCCCCAGCTGCTGCAGTTGTGCGGCGAGTGCCGCCGGCAGTCGCAACATGCAAACCGCACCGTTATAGGTTTGAACCGCGGGGCGCGGCCGATCGGTTGGCAGTTCCATGCTTTTCGGCAGCTCGCTAAGTTGTTGCTTCCAGTACTCCAAATCGCTCCCGAGTTCCTCGATTTCAACCTCGCACCGCCGGGTTGCGACATCACCGTATTGCCCGGCGAGAGGAGCAAGCGGGGAACCACGACCGGCGCGGAAAGCCTCGTAAAGCGGCGCCAGTTCCTCCATGAAAACTCCGTCGGACCAACCGTCAAAGATGATGTGGTGGGTCAGCCAGATCAGTATCTGCTCGTTCTCACCGAGCCGGAGCAGAAGCGCGCGGCACAGTGGCCCGCGTGCGACATCGAAGCGGCGGCGCGCTTCCCTTACGGCAATGCGCCGGGCTTCAGCAGCGCGATCGCCGGGCGGCAAATGGCCAAGGTCATGAATTTCGAGCTCCAGCATAAGGCTCTGGGCGACAAGCTGAATCGGCCGTCCCTCACGGTCCGGATAGCTGGAACGCAGAATTTCATGGCGACGAATAATTTCATTGAGCGCCTCTTGCAGAGCTCGGGTATTCAGCGTGCCCGTCAACCGCAAAGCTAAAGAGCGGTTGTAGACCGGCGTGTCACCGGTAAACTTGTCCAGGAACCACAATCGTTCCTGCGCCGAAGAGAGCGCTGCTCCGTGATTCTCGCCGTGCTCCCGCGCCGTGATTTCATGAACAATCTCAGCGCCGGGCTGATTTTGGTGCTCACCGGCGTATTGCGCCAGGTTTGCAATCGTCGGGGCTTCGAAAAAGATCGTTATCGGCAACTCAACCTGGAGGACGTCACGAACTCTCGAGATCACCTGCACCGCCGTCAACGAATCTCCACCTAACTGAAAAAAATTATCCTCCGACACAACCCGACCGACGCCTAAGACCTCCGCGCAGATTTGCAGCAAGGCTCTTTCCGCGTCCGTGCAAGAGCCATTGGCCGTTAACATTTTCTCTCGCACCGCCAGCAGCCCGAGCATCTCGGCAAGTCCCGCGCGCTGGATTTTACCGGTCGGACTCTTGGGGATCTCGTCGAGCAGCACAATTGTTTGCGGAAGCTTGAAAGACGCGAGGCGAGCCGCAACGAACCTCTTGAGTTCGCCTTCCGATGTCGGACGGTTTTTTCGCAACACCACCGCGGCGGCGACATCCTCTCCCAAAGTTGGGTGGGGCACGGCAAAAGCGACCGCCTCACTTACCGCCGGGTGCTGCAACAGGATTTCATCGATCTCCCTTGGAGATATCTTCTCCCCGCCCCGGTTGATGATTTCCTTGATGCGCCCGGTAAGGAAAAGATAGCCGTCGTCATCGAAGTATCCGGTGTCTCCGGTGCGAAACCAACCGGCGACGAAGCTCTCCTCATTGGCGCGCGGATTGTCAAGATATCCGGCCATGACGTTGGCGCCGCGCACGACGATCTCGCCGGTTGCGCCGGCCGGCAGAAATCGGCCCGCCTCATCCATGATCGAAACTTCAGGTCCGGCGCCCGTTCCCACCGATCCGGCCTTTCGTCTTCCGGGCGGCAGCGGATTACTGGTGATCTGATGCGCCGCTTCCGTCATGCCGTACGCTTCGATGACCGGGACGTCGAAGATTGCCTCCAGTTTCCTGAAGACGTGCGCGGGCAACGCGGCCGACGAAGAACGAATAAGGCGAAGCCTGTGGCCGGTCGTGAAATCCGGCTCCGCCTCGATACAGGAGAGCAACGCCTGGTGGACCGCCGGCACGGCGGTGTACCACGTCGGCTGCGTCACCCTGAACCAGGAATAGCTTCGTTCCGCCTCAAAACCTGGAGCGCAAACGACACTCGCCCCGGCCCACAGAGATGACAACAGCGCGCCCGCCAGGCCGTGAATATGAAACAAGGGCATGACGTTGAGACAGCGGTCTTGCGAGCGCAGGCCCGCGCTAAGAGCAACATGGCGCGCTGAACTGAGCAAATTGAGATGTGACAGCGGCACCAGCTTGGGGCGGGAAGTCGTGCCGGAGGTGTAAAGAAGCAGCGCGCTATCGGCCGTGCCGGGTAGTGGCCGATAGCTTGATGCGGCGTCAGTTTCAGGTGCGGAAAACGCCAGCCGTCCGAAGTTCGTTGCCGTTGACGTCAGCTCGACAATCGAAATGCCTAGTTTGCGTGCGGAAAGAATCACCGGGTTTTTGTCGCCCTGTTCAACAACCAGCGCCCGGGGGCTTAAATCAGACAAATAAAAGTCGAACTCGCGTTCGCGCAACCCGGGATTCAAGGGGCAGCTGATGGCTACGGCGGAAACGGCAAGCAGCGCTAACGCCATCTCGGGTCCGTTGCGCATCACTATGACCACTCGATCGTCGCGCCCGATTGCGCATCTGTTCAGATCCGCGAGTAACGAATCAACGCACTCGAGCAGAGAGCCGTAACTGATGGCTTGGCCGTCCGTGGACAGGATCGCGGCAGCATCCGGCGTACAAACTGCGCGGCCATGCAGAAGCTGGTAGAGGGTTTGGCTTTCTTCCGGTTTCATTCGCAGGCGAAACTCTTTTCGCTCCGCGCCGCCATGCTGAACCGGATCGAGACGATGATCGACGGTTTGCCCGGCTCGTGACGGATCGATACGGATTTATGCTCTTGTAAGTCGTTTTCCTGCGACGACCCCAGCGCTACGGTTCTCGAGCCCGTCATAGCTCGCCGATTTCTTCGTCGACGGCGCGATCCGGGAACTCTATGCCGGCCGAATCCTTCGATCCGCGCAGCAAGATGACAATGCCGGCCATGCCTGCGATATGCGGAACGTCCATGAAATTCCGCAGTGATAATTCGATGCCGAATGTCTCGTTAACTTTGGCGATGATCCGCGCCGCCGACAAAGAGCTGCCGCCCAGCTCAAAAAAATTGTCACGGATGCCCACTGCACACAAGTCCAGAACGTCGCCCCAGATCCTCGCCAGGCTTTCCTCGACGGCGGTTTTGGGCGCCTCATAAGGAGTATCGAGTTGCGGGCGAAGAGTGCCTGGGTCCGGCAAGGACCGGCGATCGATCTTGCCATTTGCCGTCAACGGCAGCGCCGCCAACGTGACGAAGGTTTGCGGAATCATATAATCCGGCAGCTCATCTTTGAGAAGGCGCCGGAGACTGGTCGAACTCACCTGCGCATCGCGCTCGGGCACAACGTACGCCAGCAGACGCTTTTCCTCGTTGCCATCGTCGGCAGCTACGACAACCGCTTCTTTGACCTGTGCCAATGCCGATATGGCGGACTCTATCTCGCCCATCTCCACTCGAAACCCTCTCACCTTCACAAGAAAGTCCTTACGGCCGAGATGGGACAAGCAGCCGTCGACCGACAATCGTCCCATGTCTCCGGTCAAGTAAATCTGTTCATCAGCGGCATCAGGCGGCGCAACGAATTTCTCGCATGTCAGATCGGGGCGGTTCCAGTAGCCGACTGCCAGATAAGGGCTTCGAATTGCAATCTCCCCTGCTTCGCCCTGCTCCGTCTCAACTCCTTCGTCGTTAAGAAGTAAAACAGCTTTGTCTTCGATGGGAAATCCGACGGGAACCGTGCCGTGCTCCACAGAACCGGCATGGTCGATAAAATAGCGCCGGATCCAACCCGCTTCCGTGGCTCCCATCAAATGAACAAGGACACAGCTTTCGGGGAATTGCTTTTTGTACAGCGCCACATCCTGCGCCGATATCGAGGCTCCCGTCAGGCTGATCGCCCGTAGCGCTGAAAACGTTTCGTGCCCGGTCACCGCTTCCATGCATTGGCGAAACAGCGAAGGCACCGAATGATAAATGGTCATTTCCTCCTGCTTGAGCCAGCGGGCCAACGATATTCCACCGTCGACCCGCGCTTCAAAGGGAAACAACGCCGCGCCGTTTAACAGGGAGCTGAAAAGATGGTGGATGCTCGATCCGAAGCTACAGGAGTGCAGAAGAGTCAAACGATCGCTCGCACAGACGTGCAGCATGTTGGTGTAAACCATCGCGCGGTGCAAAATGCCCAGGTGATTCTGCACGACCCCCTTGGGCCGTCCGGTCGAGCCCGAGGTGTACATGATCGAAGCCCGCAGGTCGGGAGGCAATGGCAAGCGCAGGTCACCATCGGGAATTGCGCTGTCGATCGCTTCGATGTCGAGCGCCTCGACGCCGCTCTCTCCGCGTTGGTTGAGAAACGTCGATCCCCGGCGGTCGGTTACAAACAACTTCGAATCGCAGTCCTCTAAAATCGTCCTGATGCGGTCCCGCGGGAAGGAAGGGTCGAGCGGCACATAAATCTTGCCGGCTTTAAGCAATCCCAGAATAGCGACGATCGGTCGAATTCCCGGCTCAAAAAGCAGAACGACGGGTTCGTTTCCCTCGCCGCGGAGCGCAAGGATGGCGCGGGCCAATCGGTTCGCGGCGCGATTCAGCTCGTCGTACGTTAACCTCTGCTGCCCCATCTTTACCGCCGTCCGATCGGGATATAGGCGGGCGATTTTTTCAAACCGAGCGGCGATCGATTGCTCGATCTCCTCTCTACCGAACTCGACGAAGGCGCCGGTTGGATGAAAACATCGTTGGTGTATCGCGTCCTGATCGGCCATGCGGTGGTTCATTATTCGCGTCGTCAGCCGAACAGTAACTGCATCACCATGCGTCGGCGGAGCACGAGCAGCGCGGATCAGTTAAACGGCCGTTGCTTTTCTCTGAGGCGATTCTCGCCTGAAAGTACGGAAAAGTTGAAATGGAGTCAACTGATTTCTCGCTTATGCGGCAGCGTTCAGCAGCCAATGGATGAAGGACTGGATGCCAAGCCTGACGTTAGCGATATTGCGCTTGCGCGCTTCTTGCCCCGCGGCAAGCCTTTCAATTCAGTCGACAACCTCTGAAATATAGTAGTCGAGGAAGCGGCGCTGCGCATCGCCTCGCTCATGGCCCTTGATCATCTGCTCGCACTCCTCCTGGCTGTGGGTTTTGAGCGCGCCCAGGGGCGCCGCCATGATCTGGAGCTTCGCCGAGCGCACGAGATCGAGTCCGAGGCGAACCAGTTGATCGAGGTTTTTCGCGACCACGGTACCGCCATGGCCGCGCAGCAATACGGCGCTGCGGTCGCCGAGGGTCGCTGCGACTTTGTCGCCCAGCTGATGATCGCGGATGAGCAGCGGCGAATCATAGATCGGCGTGCCGCGATAGAAGTGTACGCCGGCGTTGGATAAAACCTTGATTCCCTGTCCGCTAGCCGCCACGGCAACGAGCTCATCGGCATGATAATGAAGAATAGATTGAACATCGGGCCGCGCCTTATAGATCGAGGTATGCATCGGCGTCTCGCCGTTGGGCTCGCCCGCGCCTGAGAGCTTCTTTCCTTCGCCATCAATGATAATCAGATCGCGCATCGCGACTTTTCCCGGCGGCATGTGCGGTGTGCTCAAGATGCGGCCATCCGGCAAACGTGCCGTGACATGACCGTAGCCGTCGATGACGCGTTGCTTCTGCAGGATCTTGCAGACCATAACCACTTTTTCTTTGATCGCTTCAACCGGGTCGACCATAGTTTCTCCTTTTTGTGGGTTGCGAAACCATCAGGCTGCAACTCGACTATTTCAGCGCGTAGCGTTTTGCCATCTCGTTGTAGAAACCTTCCTTTTCGAGTTCCTGCAGGAAAGTCAGATCGACGAACTGTTCGGGTTTGGCGCTCTTGGCCTGCTCCATCTGCGGCGCGAGCAGGTCGAGCAGGTTCTGAATCCCTTTGATCGTCGGGTAAGGTTTTTTCGGAATCAGCTTGACGTAGAGCTGGTGCGCAAGTTCAAGGAATTCGGGATCGTCATTGCGCATGTATTTGGCGAATACCTTCTGCGCCTCTTTCTTGTTGGCGTGGATGAAGTGAATAGCCTCGACGTAGCCTTTCACCGCCGATTTGACGATCTCGCGCTGGCTCTGAATGTAAGAGCGCGTGGTTGCCAGGCCGTTTCCCTGCACCTCAAAACCGAGATCGCCAAAATACAGGAGTTTGTTCAACCCCGCCTTTTGCGCCAAAGGCGTCGCCACGGAGGTAAAGAACGAGGCGTCAATTCTGCCGGCGGCGATGGCGGCAACCCGTTCCGGATCGAGCCCGGCGGGAACCAGCGCCACATCCTTGTTGGGTTCGAGATTTAAATGCCGGAGCAAGATGCGCGACGCAAAGTGGGTAGCCGATCCAAACCCGGTGATCCCGAGTCGCTTTCCTTTGAGCTGCTCGAGCCTGGTAATTTCCGGCCGGGAAAACACATGGAAGTCATATTGGCTTTGCACGGCGGCAACCAAGGCCATATTGTGGCCCTGCAGATTCGCCTGAACCACCGTGCCGATGTTGACGATGGGCGGGTCCCCGGCAGCGAGGGACTGGGTGGCCATCTGGCCGCCGCGCAATAAAATCGGCTCGACCTCGAGCCCATATTTTCGGAACAGACCCTGCTCCTGACCTACCCAGATGTGGCTCTGGGTCGTGCTGACCGAAGGATAGCCAATCCTGATCTTTTTGATATCCTGACCTAGGGCGGTGCCGAACGCGGCCAACAGAGCAATCCAACAAACCGTCAATGTTTTGCTAGACATGAAAGTCTCCTCGGGTCACGGCACCTGATTAATGATCCGCATCAAACTGCCGGCATCTTTCAACTGCGCCACCGACCAGCCGGCGTCAATCAAAGTCGCTTGAGTCCCGTCATTCAGAACATCGTCGCAGCACGAACGCACCTTGGCTTCCAGATCGGCATCGCTCAGCGGATTATCCGGGCCGCCCCGGTAATGCTCGTCGGCCCAGCCTTCGACAGCGCGCCCGTCTCTAAACTGAATGACGATGCGTGAGCGCATTTTATCGAAGCCCATTTGCTCGATCGCGGCATCGAGTTCCGTCGAGACGCGCCGCTGCATCGCCTGCATCGAGTCGGAGCCGACAAACTCGTCGGAGAATTCGCTTTTGCCGGCTTTGCGAACCAGCGCGATCATGGCCAGAGCGGCGGACAGCGAAAACTGTGCCTGTAGATGATTTGCCGCAACCGGATAACGAATCGGCTTAAGAATGTTCGTGCCGGCGTAAACCTTGACCGCTTCTATGTCATGGGACTTCACGTCATGCTCGGTGACGAGCTTGAGCATCAGATCGATAGTCGGATGGGTCAAC
>CAYZXN010000296.1:0-8380 GCA_964482425.1 uncultured Syntrophobacteraceae bacterium
ATCGTTTGCGCGATTGTCATAAGAGAATTGTGTAGCCAAACGGCATAACGAACGGCGCCCGCTGCCGTCCGACCAAATGGATGGGGTGATCGCCTGGAGACTCGAAGAGCTCAAGGCGCGCGCTAAGCTTTAAGGCATTCCGCACAACTTGTTGAGCCCTGACAATCAGAGTTTTTTTGAATGACTCTGTCGCGATCGACTCGCGGCGGTATCCATCTGGCCGCGCGCATGATAGGCTGATCATAAGCGGCAATGCCCGCCGAAAATCATGATCCATTGACTGTTGGGCAGTTCCGAAATCGTGGTGACCCATGTGCCAAGCTCGGTTATCCGGCTTTGCCAGATTCCGATACGCAGCCGCAAAAGCCGGCTCGAATGGCGTCAAAAAGCATTGATCACTACGCACCACAAGAAGCAAAAAAACGGTTGAGGTAAGAGGACTACAAAATGAAACAGAATGCTAGACGTAACTCGCAACGCCGCAAGCGGCAAACGACTCGACTTGCTAAGCGGGAGTATTTCAGGAGAAAGAAGGAGGCTTCGAATGGGTCCGACCATGGCCGCTAACAGCCTGCCAAAAAAGACCTATTGACGCGTCGATCCGTGCAGGCTGGATCTTGGACGGCGGCCCGTGTAACGTCGCGGCCATTTTTTCAGATGAGGCTCGGCTGGTGGTTCTTTACTTCTTTCTTAGGAATATTCAGCCGCCGCGATGTTCCTTGAGAAGCCTCGGCTCACCAATTGTCAGGTGCTTAGTAGCAGCGGGATGGCGGGCTAGACCAAACGTACCCAGGGTTTCTGTAGAGAGGTGGCGTAGCCGACTTCCACGGCCGCGTCGATACCCGCGCCTTGAAGTTCTTCAACGAGTTGGGCTGCCTGCCGCTTGGCGACGGCAATCAGCAGTCCGCCCGACGTTTGCGGGTCCAACGCTACTTCAACCAGACCTTCGTTGACCGACTTTTCGATGACGATTTTGTCCTGCAGAAATTCACGATTCCGCTTGCAGCCGCCGGTGATGTAGCCTTTCTCCGCCAGTCGCGGCGCGTTGGGAAGCAGCGGCATCTTGGCCGAATCGATCACCAGGGTGATGCCACTGCCGCTGGCCATGCCGAGCCCATGACCGAGAATGCCGAAACCGGTCACATCGGAGCAGGCGTGAACGGCATACTTGCGCATAATTAGGGACGCCGTGTCATTGAGCGTCGTCATCGACTTGACCGCGGCGTCGACGCTTTCCTGTGACGCTTTGCCTTTTTTGAGTGCGGTCGTAATGATGCCGGTTCCGAGCGGCTTGGTCAGGACCAACGCGTCGCCTTCTTGAACCCCAACGTTGCGGTAAATCCTGTCCGGATGGATGATGCCGGTTACGGCCAATCCGTACTTGATCTCTTCATCGATGATACTGTGACCGCCGATGATGACGGCGCCGCTTTCCTTCACCTTATCGGCGCCGCCTTTCAAAATCTCGCCAAGGATTTCGATGTCCATCTTGCCCTTGGGAAAGCACACCAGGTTGAGGCAGGTTTTGGGTTCGCCGCCCATGGCATAAACGTCGCTCAGCGAGTTGGTCGCAGAGATCTGACCGAATACGTATGGGTCGTCGACGATGGGAGTAAAGAAGTCGACCGTGTTGACGATGGCCAGATCCGGACGCAGGCGAAATACTCCGGCATCGTCGGACGTCTCCGTCCCGACCAGCATATCGGGGTGGTTGAACTTCGGTAGATCGTGCAAAACTTGCACGAGGTCGGCTGGGCCGAGCTTAGCGGCTCAACCGGCAGCTTTTACCGACTGCGTCAGGCGCACGGTCTTTTTCTTTCCGTTGATCATAACTCTGCGAGTGTAATTCGATCCCGCATCGAATTCAATGCGACGATCCCGATTTTCCGGCGGGTGGCGTGGCTTTGAGCCGGCGCACATCGCCGATCCTGAGAGTCAGGCCCTCGCGGTCGAAATACTCCAGTAGCGCGATGGTGTACTTGCGGCTGGAGCCGAGCAGATCGCGAAAGGCGGCGGCCGAGATCTCGCCGTTTTCCGCCAGGTGCCGGCAAAGCACATCTTTAACGCGGTCGACCGCGCCAGCGAGGAAGTAAAGCTCGGTGGCGACTTTGACCACCGCCCGTTCTCTTTCGAGCAGGCGCAGCACCTCGGTCAGTTTGGCCCGCGGCACCGCCGCCTCCTTCTCGATCTGCTTCAAATCGGGCGGCGCCAGTTCTTCTTTGCCGAGAATATTTTTGATGCGCTCCATGAGAGATTTGTCCTGTCCGCCGAGGAGGACCTTGTGCTGCGCCAGACGCAGTAAATTTTCTTCTCTGGCGATGAGCCGCTCAGCGGCCAGGCTATCGACGACGACCCGGAAGATTTTCGGCGACAGCTCATAGGCAAGCTTGCCGCGCAGCTCTTCCATGTCCATGCCGGGCACGAGCGGATGGCCGGCGTGAAAGTCTTTGAGGATCTTCAAAATCTGCTCAGTAACGCGCCGCCATTTTCGCTCGGTCGTGTAAACCTTCTCGCCCTCGGCATTGACGCCTCGGATACTCTTCATGCCGGCGATGGAGCGGCGAATCAGATCTTCTTTAGAGTTGAGAAACTGATGGATCGTATCGATTGGCAAGGCAAACGTGTCGCTCTCGTCCACGAATGCTTCAGTTAGTTGCGTGAGATCGCCATGGTGCAGCGCGTCGAGTTTGCCCTCGAGATCTTCGGACTTTTTATGCTTCTTGGCCCAAGGATTGATGACCGTGCCGCCGGCCAGGGTGCGCTGCGCGGTTTCATCGCGCAGGATGAAGTGGTCTCCGCGCAGAGCCAGAACGGGCTCGGCTAACGTAATCTGACAGTAGCCGGTTTTTTTTGGCTCGATCTTGTCCGCCGTGCCGAGGAGAATCACTTTGGCGAGCCGTTCCGCGGTGCCGAGATGCACCCGCACGCCCTGGTGATTGCGGATGCCTCTGCGCGCCGCCGGACGGACTTCGAGATAGGCATCGAAGCGATCCGACGTCAGCGAAATCTTTTCATGACAGATGACATGCCCGCGAGTTATGTCGGCTGTATCGGAACCTGTGAGGTTGAGGGCGACGCGCTGGCCCCAGCCGGCGACTTCAGTGGGCCGGCCGTGCACTTGCAGGCTACGCACGCGGAATAGCTGGTCTCCCGGAAGGCAACGGACCCGATCGCCGACCCTGATCTCGCCGCTGCGGGCTGTGCCGGTAACGATGACGCCATGGCCCTGCAGCACGAAGGCGCGGTCCACCGGCAGCCGGAAGTAGCCGGCCGGCGCGGGCTTATCGATGGATTTGAGTGACTGTGAGATCATCTGCCTGAGTGCATCGAGAGCCGCGCCGGTGGCGGAGGAAACGGCTATGACAGGCGCGTCTTCCAGGGCGGTCCCGAGCGTCAGAATTTTAATCTCTTCCTCGACTTCGGCAATGCGCGTCTGTGAGGCCAGATCGGCTTTGGTAATGACAAAAATAGCGTTTTCGATGCCGAGCAGATGCACGATATCGAGATGCTCCTCGGTCTGTGGCATGACGCCGTCGTCGACGGCAACGGTGAACAGCACGAGATCGATGCCGTGAGCTCCGGCCAGCATGTTTTTGATAAAACGTTCGTGGCCGGGCACATCGACGACGCCGGCGAGATTACCGTCGCCGAGATCAAGATGCGCGAAACCCAGATCGATGGAGATGCCGCGCTCCTTTTCTTCCTTGAGCCGGTCGGTGTCCTCGCCCGTTAGAGCTTTGATCAGGCTGGTCTTGCCATGATCGATG
Source organism: uncultured Syntrophobacteraceae bacterium (assembly GCA_964482425.1). Taxonomy (GTDB): domain Bacteria; phylum Desulfobacterota; class Binatia; order UBA9968; family UBA9968; genus WHTF01. The sequence goes on from CAYZXN010000296.1 coordinate 3,768, forward strand.
TGTCCCGCGGTGCCGATGATGTAAGGCATTATCCAAATGTCAGATGTGTTTTCAATTTCAGTGCAGTCGCCGCTGCAAGTTACAATAACAGCGCCAGCGTCACTCGTCTGTAAATCGAGGAAGCAGATCTTCGCTGTTGAAGATGGTTCGCAAGTCGAGAAGAAAACGATCGTCCTGGACCCTGCCGATAATCGGCGGATCGGCGCGGCGAAATCTTTCTGCGATGCGGCTGGCGTTGAACGAGTCGTGGCTGATCGCCACCACGGCCGTGGGGAGCTCTTCGGTGGGCAGAGCGCCGCTGCCGATTTGCGCCGTGGATTCTTGCAATGCCAGATGATAGCCGCCGCCCAGCGTAGCGCGGAGCTTGGGCAGAAGCTGCTCGCCCATCAGGAGAATCTCGTCCAGAGAACGTGTAAACGTTTTCAGCGTGGGAATCTCTTGAACGACGTTGGGCGACTGACGGTAGCGGCGCAGCGTTCCCTCGAGTGCCGCCAAGGTCAATTTGCCGCAACGCAGCGCGCGCTGCAGATGGTTCTTGTTCATCTTGGCGATGAGATCTTTCCTGCCGACAAGCAGTCCGGCCTGCGGACCGCCGAGAATCTTATCGCCGCTGAAAGTGACGACATCGGCGCCGGCGGCGATGCGTTCCGCGACGATGGGCTCTTTCGGCAAGCCATAGCGGCTGAGGTCGATCAGCGCTCCGCTGCCCAGATCTTCCATCACAGGGACGTTATGCTGTCTGCCCAGCGCAACAAGCTGCGCCAGCTCCACTTCGGCCGTAAAGCCGACCACCTTATAATTGCTGGTGTGGACCTTGAGCAGGAGAGCCGTGTTTTCGCCGATCGCTTTTTCATAATCTTCCGGATGGGTGCGATTGGTGCTGCCGACTTCTCTCAAGATCGCGTTACTCTTGGCCATGATCTCCGGAATTCGAAACGCGCCTCCGATTTCAATCAACTCGCCGCGCGACACGATCACTTCCCGGCGTTCGGCCAGGGTGTTCAAACCAAGCAGCACGGCGGCAGCGTTATTGTTGACGACGGTGGCCGCTTCCGCTCCGGTCAGCTCGATGAGCAGCTTCTCGATGCTTTCTTCGCGTCGCCCTCGTTTTCCCGCGTTCAGATCGTACTCCAGATTGACCGGGTGGCCGCCCACGGACAACACCGCGTCCATGGCCGCCTTTGATAAGAGCGCGCGGCCGAGGTTGGTGTGGAGAATTGTGCCGGTGGCATTGACCACGCGCACCAGACCGGGCCGGCCTTCCGCTGCGAGCTGCGCGCCGACTCTGGCAAGAACCGCCTCGTCCTTCAGGGCCTCGTGCGGAACGCTTCGGCCTTGCCGGATGCCCGACCGTAGCTCATCGAGTATCTCGCGGCATTTCTGAATCACGTAGTCGCGGTTGTAGCGCGCCAGCAGGTTTTCGCCATCGGGGTGCTTGAGCATGCGGTCCACCGACGGCAACTCGCGCAAAGAATTCAGCGCTTGTTCCGACATGAGGGAATTCAGGGTTGCACAAGCAATTGCCAAATTCAACCGGACTAACACCGTACGGCAATGGTTTCGTAACACCAACGCAGCCCGCCGCCAACACAGATGCCGCTTCCCTTGGGAGCCGTGAAAAAGGCGAGGCAGTTGATCTTTTCAACGCCGTCGGCTAAGCGGATTTGATGCGTTCTGGCTTGCGCCTGCGTCAAGGCATGAAAGCGGCGATTCCAATCTGGATCGCCTTCGTTCCCTCTTCTCTGGCCTGGGGCATCGCCGCGCAAGCGCATGGAATGAGACTCGAAGAGGTCGTGTTGATGTCGGCCTGGGTATACTCCGGTCCGGCACAATTTGCGGTTTTGGCGCCTTTGGCCGAAGGCAAATCCTCGCTCCAGGTCATTGTCGCGGGCTTTCTCATGAATTTGCGCTTCCTGCCGATGAGCACCGCCCTGGCGCCATACTTTCACGGCGTCAAGCGCCTGCCGTTGCTGCTTTCGTCCCACGTTATCAGCGCCAGCAGTTTCATCGTGCCCTATCTGCAGTTTCAAAAAGAGCGACAATCCGACGCGCAAGATTTCGCCGTCACGCAAGCGTCGGACGGCTATGGCAACCTGGCGTTTTTTCTCGGCGTGGGCGCCAGCAGTTTCGCGGTCTGGGTCGTTGGAACGGCCGTCGGCTTTGGCGTCGCTTTGGGGTTTCCGGCAGGATTCGAAGAGGTGCTGAGATTCATCCTGCCCGGCTATTTCGCCGGCCTGTTGGTTGTGGAAATGCGCGGCTGGGCGATGCCGCTGGTCTGCCTCTTGGCTTTGATCGTGGCGGTCCCGGGCGCTCTGGCCAGCCCGGGCTGGGGCTGGCTGCTAACAGCCATCGTTGCGGCGCTGCTGATATGGAGGTTGGAAGAGTGGAAAACTCGCGCATCGAAATCATCCTGATCATGGGACTCATGGCGTTTGCCGTGCGCGCTCTGCCGCAACTGTTTCTTGTCGGCCGGCAGTTCCCCGATTCCTGGGATCGTTTGCTCCGTTATCTGTCCTACGCCTTCATCTGCAGTATCATCTCGGTCACTCTTTTCATGCGCGGCGGCACGTTTGAAAGCCATGCGGCGCCCAGCCGCGGTTTGGCGCTCGCGGCGGCTGTCGTCGTGGCGCACCGGACCAAGAGCGCCGTGACCGGCATGCTCTTCGGCACGTTGCTGGTGCTGGTGTTTTCGTGGCTGCGCTGATGTCTTGCCTGTGCATCGCCGAGCCTTCGCCTTTCGTCACATCGGTCGGGGTGGTCGAGCCTCGCCGACTGCGCCCGTTAAGTTCTGTACGTCCGCAGGCCGGCGACGAGACTGCCGTAAAGCAGCAGGGGGACCGAAGTACAGAGAATCATGGCGACAACGATATCGCCGCTGCCGGCAATGAGTTGCGCTGCGATCAGCGGCGCCACCACACCGGCGGTGTAGTGAAGCGACATGATGATACCGCTAGCGGTGCCTGCGCTGCCCGCGGGGGCCGCCTCTTGCGCCAGGGCTACCACCAGCGCCGGCACGGAAGCCTTCAGCGTACCGAATACGAAGATGCCCAAGGCAAGGCCCAGCGGCGATTGAAGCCAGTAGAATACCCCGAATGCCGCCAGTGCCGCAGGAAAGGCGCTCAGAACGATGACCCGGCGACGGCCGAGTTTATCCGACAAAGCGCCCAGGCAAAACGAACCAAGCATGTTGGCCATGCTCAAGATGCCCATCAGCCATCCGGTTTCCTCGAGAGTGAGAGCTTTGGCCGTGCGCAAGAGCGTCGGCGTCCATGCCGCGGAGCTCCAGAACACCGAGCCGCCGATAAATTCGGCGGCGGCAAGAATCAATAACGGCAGCGAGAGAGCGTCTCTGAAGGAGCCGCCGCGGACGGCGGATTTGATCGAGGAGATGTTGCGAATCCAGTAGAGTTGCAGCAGCATGTTCGCCGCTGCAATCACTCCTACCGTAACGAAAGCCGCGCGCCAACCGTGGGCGGCGATGATGCGGCTTGCCAGTACAGCGCCGATGGCACCGCCGATGCCGTAGGAGACCGATACCAGACTCGCGCCGAGACCGCGCCGGTCGGGGAGAAGATCGGACATTACGGCGTACAGCGATGGGGGGGTGAACCCATAGCCGAGCCCGGTGATGCCGAGGAACACAAAAAATAGACCGTACTGGTGGGTGCTCCCCGCCATGCCGAAGCCGAAAGCCAAAAAGCTCAATCCCGTAATAAGCACTGTCTTTCTCCCGAATCGATCGGCGAGCCGGCCTGCAACGGTGCTGGTCGCGGCGGCGACGATCATCAGTACTGAGAAGAGAGTTCCCGCTTCGACAGCGGAAAGCGAAAAAGACTCACGGATTTCGGGAAGGGCAATCCCAAGAGTCGCCACCATCATCGATGGCATCAAGTTGGAACAGGGAACGATGAAAATGCTCAGGCGGTCCCGGGCTCTCGCAGCTGCGGAGTGAAGTTCGTCGATGGGCGGTCCTTATTTGAGCGGGATCATGACGTAAACGCGCGGCTGGTCGCCGACGACACGGGTGATGTGCCCGCGGCCGGTGGTGTCGTCCGCGAGCATGACATCGCCGGGTCCGAAGCGTTTGACGGTGCCGTCGCTGGTTTCGATTTCGACCTGGCCGGACAGCGTGATGACGTACTGCCGTTTGGGTGCGGGATGAAAGTCGTTTAGATGATGCGCCGGCGCGCGCCGGAATAGGATCCCGGTCGCCGGCTGGAGCTCGGAAGCTTCCGTGTCGCCGTTCAACTTGAGATCGACATCGATCTCTTCGAAGTGGGAGTTGTTGTCCGCTCCGGTATAAATTCTTGTCACCTTCATGAGCCTGGTTTGTAGGAGAATCGCCCGGGAAAAGCAAGGCGGCTGCGAGAGGGAGCCTGAAGCAGAGAGCCGTGCGCAGCATGGGAATGACCACAATGTGCTGCGAAATCGCCGTGCAATACTTGTGAAGAAGTCAAATTATGAAACCACGGCCGCCCGTTGTAACTAACTAATTATTGTCCGAGGCGTAGATCTGAATCTTCCAAAGACGGTTCCAGGCATCTCTAAAATCTATACGGTGATAACGATCCCCATAAAGATCCTTAAGCATCCTACTCAATATTGGATAGTAA
>CAYZXN010000297.1:0-7481 GCA_964482425.1 uncultured Syntrophobacteraceae bacterium
GCGATAACATTGCCCATTTTTTCCGCTCGATGATTCGGACTTCTCACGCCAAGTCCGCAAAGCGACGGCGCGACCCCCGTCGCCCTGAGCGGATCTAAAGTACTTTTGCCGGCGTCGGTTGGCGAGTCTATTCGTCAGCTTCAAGGGTTAGGCAGGAGTAGGCTTATTCCGACTCGGTGAAGTTTGACACCCGCCAGTGATCTTCGTCTTTGCGCGTGGCGATCAGCCACTTGCGGGTAAAAGACGTCCCGTCTTCCGACCGAATCGTCCCCTCATATAGAAACGAAGCGCGCCGCTCTCCTTCTTTCTTTTCCAAGAGCCGGTAATTGACCCGCGGTTTTTGCGTCGAGGCGTCGATCTTGTGCCCAGCCGTCAACCGGATCGAGTCATCGACCTTCGCCTCGGCCAGGCCGACTGTGAAGTCTTTGGCTTTGCGCAGATCGAAAGTTACGTAATGATGGTCGAGAAACTCTTCGGTGACGCCCTGCGCGGTGCTGAGATCGCGGCCGCAGGCGCCGGCCGAAAGGACGGCCAGAGCTAAAATAACACCCAAAATGATCGATCTTTTCATCGCGTCTGACCACCGATCTGTTGCGCAAGCCAATCGACGGCTCCGTCCAGAGTGCGCTGCTGAATGTGCGGATCGGAAAAACGATGGTCGGTTCCTTTCAAAATGCATAATTTTTTCGGACTGGTTAGGCAAGCATGGAGCTCGTGCGCTTCTGCCACCGGCACAACCTCGTCGGCCTCGCCGTGGATGACCAATGTCGGGCAGGTTACCTTGCGAGCGGATGCAAGGACGTCGAGCCGCTCCAAGTCCTGGAGCAGCGTCGCATTAAGCCTCTGCCCATGGTAAATCGTGAAACCCCGCTCGCGCCACTGCTGTAACTGCTGGTCGGTCAGGACACGGCGCGGGAACGCCTCGGGGTGGATCGGCGCGGCGACGGTCACCAGGGCCGCCACCCGCGGCTCCTGGCCGGCGAACAGTAAGGCCACCGTGCCGCCCATGCTCGAGCCCAGGATCGCCGTTCTGACCGGATGACGCTGCTGCACGAAAGCATAGGCGGCGCCAAGATCGGCGACCTCGCCGCTGTAAGTAATGTCGGCAAATTCACCGTTGGATTCGCCGACATAACGGAAATCGAACCGCAAGGCGAGAACTCCCCGTCGCGCCAGCGCGCGGCCGAGATAAACAAGCTTTTCGCTATTTTTGTGCGAATCCATGCCGTGGCACAGGATCACCGCGCTCTCCGGAGCATCGGCCGCTGGATGGTGCAGAACACCGGCCAGCGTTTCACCCGTAGGGACGGTAAAGGCGATTTTCTCTTCGATCATGATTTTTGACAGACGCCGTGAGTTCTCGGTTAGATGAACTCTATCCGAGATCGATGCGTGATTGAAGTGAATCAGCGCGCCTGCCGGTAGAGTTTTTACGACGCGACTTCGGCGCCTTGATGATTTCGTTTTCCAACCGGTCGTGTTACTGTTAAATTACTCTTGCGGGCCCGCTGTCGGTGGACGATCTCATAAAAGCATACATCCGGTATTTGCGAGACGAGCGTAATGCATCGGCGCATACGCTGCGTAACTATCTAAGCGACCTCGAGCAGTTTCAGGAGTTTCTCGGCGCCCATGGCTTTTGTTTGAACGAGGCGGGAAAAATTGAACCGCTTAGGATCGACATTCATGTCGCGCGCGCTTATCTCGCATCACTCAACAAAAGCCGAAAAAAGAGCTCCATCGGACGCAAGCTGGCGGCGCTGAAAGGCTTTTTCAGGTATCTCCTGGCCACCGGGAAGATTGCGAAGGATCCATTGCTGTTAATCCAAACTCCCAAACAGGATAAGCCGCTGCCCGCCTTTCTCTCTGTCGACGATGTATTTCAATTGCTCGGCGGTATGAAGATCAAGGGCGCTCTCGATGTCCGGGATCGGGCCATGCTCGAAGTATTTTATTCCACGGGGATACGGGTGAGCGAGTTGGTTGGGCTCAACTGGGAAGACGTCGATTTTCAACTGGGCATTGCTCGCGTGGTCGGAAAGGGCTCCAAGGAGCGCATTGTTCCTATCGGTAAGGTGGCGCTGCAGGCGCTACAGGATTACAGTCTGGAACACAGAAAAAACTGGAATTTGCCATGTAAAGGCGAGCATCCCGTGTTTCTCAACCGTTTCGGTAAACGGATGACCGCCAGAAGCGCTGCGCGTAGCGTCGACAAGCATTTGAAGGCGTCCGGTATTGCCGTACATATTGGGCCGCACGGCTTGCGCCATACTTTTGCCACGCACCTTTTAAACAGCGGCGCCGATCTGAGGGTTATTCAAGAAATGCTCGGTCACGCGAGCCTGTCGACCACTCAGCGCTACACGCATTTGAACCTGGACCAGCTGACGGCGGTTTACGACAAAGCCCATCCGCGGGCGTGAAACGAGAATCATCGAACGTGACGCGGCAGCTATCTTCGAAATATCGGACAAATTATGTTTGAAGGCACGACCATATTAGCGGTGCGCCACCAGGGTAAGGTGGTGGTTGTCGGGGACGGGCAGGTGAGCCTCGGCCAGACGGTCATGAAGCACAGCGCGCGCAAGGTGCGCAAGCTTCATCACGACCGGGTGATTGCCGGTTTTGCCGGGGCGACAGCCGACGCTTTTACCTTATTCGAAAAGTTCGAGGCCAAGCTGGAACAGTTCAACGGCAATCTCAAGCGCGCCGCGGTGGAGCTAGCCAAGGATTGGCGCACCGACAGGGTTCTGCGGCGGCTCGAGGCGCTTCTCATTGTTGCCGATATCAATGACGTGTTGGTGATCTCCGGCGCCGGCGACGTGGTGGAACCCGATGACGGCGTCATTGCCATCGGGTCAGGCGGTAATTTCGCGCTGGCGGCGGCCCGGGTCCTGGTCAAGCATAGCCATCTCGACGCGCGCACCATCGCCGAAGAAGCGATGCGCACTGCCGCCAACCTCTGCGTCTACACCAACGACCAATTTACTTTTGAAGAGCTCCCTGAAGCTTAGCCCGTCGCTGCGGCGCGGCCAGGAAAAGTAAGCCTGCCGAACCGCGCAACTATTTGCATTTGCCGGCGGAATTGCTAGGAGTGACCTATTCCCATGAAGCATGAACCGATCATAGCACTGCCCGAGTCTGGCTCTTCTCCGGCGCCGGTGATGACGCCGCGGGAAATCGTGTCGGAGCTCGATCGTTACATCGTCGGTCAGAAGGATGCCAAGCGGGCGGTGGCCATCGCGCTGCGCAACCGGTGGCGCCGTCAACAGGTGCCCGGAGATTTGCGCGACGAGATTGCGCCCAAGAACATCATTATGATCGGTCCCACCGGTGTGGGCAAAACCGAAATCTCGCGGCGGCTGGCCAAGCTGGCGCAGGCGCCGTTTATCAAAGTCGAGGCTTCCAAATTCACCGAAGTGGGCTATGTCGGGCGCGACGTCGAGTCGATTATTCGCGACCTCACGGATCTCGCCGTCAATATGGTGAAAGAGGAAGAAAAGCAAAAAGTCGAAATCAGAGCCCACGAAGTCGCCGAGGAGCGGATCCTGGATCTGCTATTGCCGTCCGGGCCGGCAGCGGGGGGGAACGTCGATAGCGACGCCATCGACAGCGCCCGCGTGCAGGGCACTCGCGAGAAGCTCAAAAAAATGCTGCGCGAGGGCAAGATGGACGACCGCTTCGTCGACGTCGAAATCACCCAATCGGCTATGCCGATGATCGAGGTGCTGACGCCGCAGGGGATGGAGGGCATGGAGTTCAATTTAAAAGAAATGTTCTCCAATCTGATGCCGAAAAAAACCAAGAAAAGGACCGTCAAGATCCCCGAAGCGTTGGAAATCCTTACTCAGGAGGAAGCCGCCAAGCTGGTCGATATGGACAAGGTGACGGCCGAGGCGGTGCGCCGGGTGGAACAATCGGGAATCGTTTTTCTCGATGAGATCGACAAGATCGCCGGTCGCGAAGCCGCTCATGGGCCGGACGTTTCGCGCGAAGGCGTGCAACGCGATCTTTTACCCATCGTCGAAGGTTCGACGGTCAATACCAAATACGGCATGGTGAAGACCGACCACATACTTTTTGTCGCCTCCGGGGCGTTTCATGCGGCCAAGCCTTCCGATCTGATCCCGGAGTTTCAGGGGCGTTTCCCGATCCGCGTCGAATTGAGCTCGCTCGGCAAAGACGATTTTGTCCGTATCCTGACCGAACCTCGAAACGCTCTGCTCAAACAATACGAAGCGCTGCTCGATACCGAAGGTGTGCACTTGCAGTTCGCCGCCGATGCCATCGAAGAAATCGCCCGTATCGCCTCCGACGTCAACGAGCGCACGGAAAACATCGGCGCCCGGCGCCTGCATACCGTTTTGGAGCGTTTGCTCGACGACGTTTCGTTTGCCGCCCCCGAGATGCATGGTAAAAACGTCGCGATCGACGCCGCCTACGTCCGTGACCGCCTCTTGCCGATCTTGAAGAATGAAGATCTGTCGCGCTATATCCTCTAGCAGGGCTGAAGAGGACTCTTATGCGTGGTAGCGCTTTATCGCCCCGTTCTGTAGCAGCAAAGGGGAGAGTCGCCTCTGCGGAAGCGGGAGTATGCGCTTGCAACGCTCGGCGATTTTTCGCGCTCCCTGCTTCTGAGATTTTTTCGACCAGCCTGCGGCAGCGTTTTTCCGCAAACTGACAGCTCAAGGACCGCCATGGACAACTTTATCGGCAAGGCAGAGGTGTTGATGGAGGCGCTGCCCTATTTCCAGCGCTTCTACGGCAAGACTTTTGTCATCAAGTACGGCGGCCACGCGATGGAAAACGAGGAGCTTAAACACAGCTTCGCGCAAGACATCGTGCTGTTGAAATACGTCGGCATCAATCCTGTGGTGGTGCACGGCGGCGGACCGCAGATCGACACCGTGCTGGAAAAAATGGGCATTACCAGCCGTTATGTGCGCGGCATGCGGGTGACCGATCAGGAGACCCTGGATATTGTCGAGATGGTGCTGGTGGGCAAGGTCAATAAAGAAATTGTCAACCTGATCAACCGGCACGGCGGCATGGCCGTGGGGTTGAGCGGCAAGGACGGCAGCCTGATTCTGGCGCGCAAGATGAACGTGACGGTTTCTTCGGCCAACGGCGCGCCGCCGGAAATCATCGATATCGGCATGGTGGGCGAGATCATCGGCATCAATCCGCTGGTGATCGAGTCGCTGGACCAGAATAAATTCATCCCGGTCATCGCTCCGGTCGGCGTCGGCCACGAGGGCGAGACCTACAACATCAACGCCGACCTGGTGGCCGGCGAAGTGGCCGAGGCGCTCCACGCCGAAAAGCTTATCCTCATGACCGACGTCGAAGGAGTGAAAGACAAGAAGGGCGGTCTTTTGAGCACGTTGAAAGAAAACCAGGCGCGCAAGATGATCCAGGAGGGCGTGGTCGGCTCCGGGATGATTCCTAAGGTCGAGTGCTGCGTCAACGCCCTCAAGGGCGGCGTCGAGAAAACCCATATCATCGACGGCCGGGTGAAACATGCGGTGCTGCTGGAAATTTTCACCAAAGAGGGGGTCGGGACCGAGGTGGTAAGAAAATAAATGAACAACCGAGACATCGTTGAGCTGACTGACAAATATGTTGCTCGAACTTATGCCCGCACTCCGATTGCCCTGGTCAAAGGAAAAGGCACCAGGGTCTGGGACGCCGATGGCAAAGAGTATCTCGATTTTCTGGCCGGAATAGCAGTCAATAACCTGGGCCACTGCCATCCCGCGGTCGTGCGCGCGATCCGCCAACAGACGCAGAAGCTGCTGCACGTTTCCAACCTCTATCATATTCTGCCGCAGTCCGAGCTGGCGCGCGAATTGTGCCGCCACTCGTTTGCCCAACGGGCTTTTTTTTGCAACAGCGGCGCCGAGGCCAATGAGGCGGCGATCAAGCTGGCGCGCCGTTACGGGTTGGAAAAACTTGGGGGTAAGTACGAGATTATTTCCACGCACAATTCCTTTCATGGCCGCACTCTGGCGACTCTGACGGCCACCGGACAGGAAAAAATCCGCGCCGGGTACGATCCTCTTCCCACCGGCTTTCGCCAGGTGCCGTACGACGATTTGGCGGCGATCGAGGGCGCCATCGACAAGAGTAAAACCGCCGGCGTGCTGGTCGAGCCGATCCAGGCCGAAGGCGGGATCAACGTGCCAAGCGAAGCCTACATGCGCGGTTTGCGCGAGCTGTGCGACCAGCGCGGCATTCTGCTCATCTTCGACGAAGTCCAGACCGGCATGGGCCGCACCGGCAAGCTTTTCGGGTACGAGCACTTCGGTATCACACCCGACATTATGACCTTGGCCAAGGCTCTGGGAGGAGGCTTGCCGCTGGGGGCCATGTTGGCTCGGGAAGATGTCGCCAATAGCTTCGGTCCGGGCAGCCACGCATCGACTTTCGGCGGCAACCCGGTTGCTTGCAGCGCCGGCCTGGCAGTGATGCAGGCGCTGTTGAACGGCGTCCTCAAAAACTGCGTGCAGATGGGCAAATACTTCGCCAGCGGTCTCGAATCGCTCAAGAGCCGCTTCGCGTTTATCCGGGAGATCCGCGGCAAGGGTCTGATGATCGGCGTCGAGCTCGATATCGACGGCGGCAAGATCGCCGAGGCATGCATGCAGGAGGGGTTGCTGCTTAACTGCACCGCTTATAAAGTCTTGCGTTTTGTGCCACCCTTGACCGTCAAAAAAAATGAAATCGACGGCGGCTTGGAAATCCTTGAAAGAGTGCTCGCCCGCCAGTAAGCAAGCGCTGTGCGCCCGGACATGACTAAACGAGATTTATTGAATTTCGACGATTTGAGCCGTGCAGAAATCGAAACGATTCTCAGGCTGGCTCAGGATCTCAAGAAAAAGCAGAAACGCGGCGTGCCTCATAAACTTCTGGACGGCAAAGGACTGGGCATGCTGTTCGAGAAGCCCAGTCTGAGAACCCGCGTGACTTTCGAAGCCGGCATGGTCCAGCTCGGCGGCCATGCAGTCTTCCTTTCTCCTACTGAGGTTCAAATGGGCGTGCGCGAGACTCCGGAAGATTGCGCCCGCAGCCTCAGCCGCTGGGTCGATATGATCGTCGTGCGCACCTTTGCCCAGGCGACTCTGGAAGAGATGGCCCGCTCGGCTTCCGTGCCGGTGATCAATGCCTTGACCGATTTGTATCATCCGTGCCAGGTCCTTGCCGACTGTCTGACGTTGCTCGAGCACAAGGGCAGGATAGAAGGACTGAAGATCGCATTTGTCGGCGACGGCAACAATATGGTTCATTCCTGGATGGAGGCGGCCGAGAAGATCCCCTTCTCGTTTTCACTGGCGTGTCCCAAAGGCTACGAACCGAACAGAGACATCGAGACCCGTGTCAGAAGAAACGGCGCTCAGGTCACCGTGACCCATTCGGTCAAGGAAGCATTGCGCGGCGCCGATGCGATTTACACCGATGTGTGGACCAGTATGGGACAGGAA
>CAYZXN010000298.1:0-6897 GCA_964482425.1 uncultured Syntrophobacteraceae bacterium
AATTCTGATCATAACGCATAGAATCGCCGCGGGTTGTCGTTGAGAATTTTTTGTTTGGCTCGGCGCGCTAGATCCTTGCGGTCGAAGAACTCTTTTACCAGCGCTTTCATATCCGTACGGGTTGCCTCGTGCGGAAAGTCCGAGGCCCACAGCAGGCAATCGTCGCCGATCAACTCGACGTCGCGTTTAGTGGTCATCTCTTCGCCGCACTGGAAGAACAGGTGTTTTCTTGCCAGCAGATCGCTCGGAAGAATCGGCCGCTCACCGGGCGGCACCCGTTCTAGGCGCTCCTCGATCTTGCTGATCATATAGGGTACCCACCCGCAACCGGCCTCGAGGAACCCCAGCCTGAGGCGCTTCAGCTTGTTCATCAATCCCGAGAACATGATGTTGGTAAACTGGCGCATTTGTGGAATGACATGCGCCAGTGCGGCAACCTCGTTGGGTTGCAGGAAACGATCGTTGTCGCGCAACGAAGTGCACGAGTGCACGGAGAGCGCGCAGCCCAGTTTGTCGGCTTCGTGAAAAATCGGTCGATACTGTGGATGCCCCAGCGGCAACGGCAGACCTTCGGCCGGCAAGATGCCCCCGACCATGCCCTGTTTTTGAACCGCGCGCCGGAGCTCTTTGACGGCCGCAGCGATATCCTGCAGCGGCAACAATGCCATACCGCGGAAACGGCTGTCGCGGGTGAGAAACTGCTCGTGCAAGTAGGTATTGTAGGCGCGGCAAAGCGCTACCGCGTACGATGGGTTGCCGATCTGGCCGATGTGCATGAAACGCGTGGGGTACAGAACGGTCAACGCGATATTTCCTTCATCGAGTTTACTCGCCCACTCGCGCCAATCCGGTATTCGAAAGTCCTGATGGCGAAAATCATTGGCGGGAATGGAGCGATGCCAGCCATGGTGCGGCACGAGCGGAAAATAAAGCATCGCGTCGCGGCGTGACCGGTAGCCAGGAGACATGTATTCGATAATCTGCTCATCGGTTTCGCGCACATGGCCGTCAGAATCGATGATGCGACTTGGCTTGTTATCAAGGGTTTTGTGTTGAACGCCTGGCACGGATTTCCCTCCTAACCATACGGATCGTATGATGCGTCGTTCTTAGACGTCGCGCACTGCTTTGTCAACGAAGGGCAATGTCGCGGCGCTACGCCAGTTCGTGAGTTGATTAAGAATGCGGCGTCGCCGAATAGACTTTTTTGAGTTGGTACGTTAATTTGTTCTGTTGTGAAAGATTCTTGGACGTTGAAGTTATCGGCGGAGGTAGACCGTCTATCTCGAGACCGTGGGCACCAATATTTCTTAAGCGGCGCGGTGGACTGGCTCGAAGGCGATGCCTGGCGCGTGGATGCGACGGTAAGGGGAACACGCCGCTATCGGGTCAACATCGCGCGCGACCGCGATTCCTTCGACGTTTCATGCAGCTGTCCTTACTACGATCGAGAACTGGTCACCTGCAAGCACATCTGGGCGACCTTTCTTGCCGCCGAACAGCAAGGCTATCTGGATGGCGAGGGGGAAACCGCGCCGCGCCGGATCAGAGAAGAAATACCCGGATTGTTTCCCGAAAAGAGACGCCCACCGGCGAGTAAACCGCGGCCGCTCACCTGGAAGGAACAGCTTGAGACCCTGCTCACCGATGCCAGAGAGACCGCATCGCGCTCGTCCAACGAAGCGGCGCGGGAAAGAGAGTTCGTGTACCTCCTGCACGTCGAGGAGAGGGTAGGGAAGGAGCAGCTCAAGGTCGAAGTGGCTCAACGTGAACGAAGGATGACGGGCGCTTGGGGTAAGCTCAAAACCCGCAGGATTCGCGCACAAGAAATCGCCGGTGTTTCAGATCCGGCCGATAAGAGAATCCTATCGATCCTGCTGGGCGCCAGGGAAGAGACGGTCTACGGCTACTCGTCCTATCAAGCGGATTGGGCGCCACCCGATTACACTCTCGCACGAGCGTTGTGGGAAGTGGTCGTGCCGCTTATGTGTGCCACCGGGCGATGCTTTTTGCGCGCCCATTTCAATGAGGGAAAGCGTGCACCGCTGCAGTGGCACGATGGAGATCCGTGGGAGCTCTGGTTGAAGGTCCTGCTCGACGACGCCGGTGAAGGATATCTGGTGCGGGGATCCTTATGGCGCGGCCAGACGGAGATGGATCTTGCACAGCCTCAGCTCTTCCTGTCGGGAGGGCTGGTGTTCTATGAGGGCGGCATTGCCCAACTCCAGGACGTCGGCGCCTTCGGCTGGATTTCTCTGCTCCGTGCGCAGGGACCTATCTCGATACCCAAGGGCGATGTCGATCAGTTTCTCGGTACGTTGTTGCGCCTTCCGCAGCGACCGCGTCTGGCGTTGCCGGAGAACCTCAAATGGGAAGAAGTGTTCTGTCGCCCCAAGCCCTCCCTCATCATCAAGCCGGGAAAACCCGAAGATTGGAGCCGCGCGCGTCTGCAGGGACAGTTGTTTTTCGATTATGAGGGCGAAGTCATTGCGAGCGGATCTAGCGGCCAAGTTATCCAGCAAAACGAGCGTCGCCGTGTGATCAACCGTGATTTCGCGGCGGAGAGCGCCGCCGAGCAACGGCTTAAACAACTAGGGTTTCGCCGCCCGTCTTGGAAAGGCGCCAACGCGCAACATGAATTACTGCCGGAGCGGCTGGACAAAGTGGTGCGCGCGCTCAGCCATGAAGGATGGCGCGTCGAGGCGGAGGGCAAGCTCTACCGGCCGCCGGGGGCAATGCGCCTTCAGGTGAATTCCGCCGTCGACTGGTTCGAGATCGCAGGCGGCGCTGACTTCGGTGACACTATGGTCGCGCTGCCAAAGCTGCTGCGCGCGCTCAAGCGGGGTGAGCATACCGTACGTCTCGATGACGGCACATTCGGCATCCTTCCGGAAGAATGGATTAAAAAATACGCTTTATTGGCCGGCCTCGGCAGCATCGAGGGAAAGGGCGTGCGCTTCACCAAACAGCAGATCGGCCTCATCGACGCGCTGGTCGCCGCTGAGCCGGAGATGAGAGCCGACGCGGCGTTCGAGCGTTTGCGCCATGAACTCTACTCATTTGGCGCCATCGAAGCAGCAGATCCTACCGCCGATTTCGCGGGACAGTTGCGCGACTATCAGCGCGAAGGACTTGGTTGGCTGAACTTCCTCCAACGCTTCGGCTTCGGCGGCTGTCTCGCGGACGACATGGGTCTGGGTAAAACGATCCAGGTTCTTGCGCTCTTGGAATCCCGGCGTCAACTGCATGCCCGAAACGAGCGCGGCGCGCCTCGACCATCGCTCGTGGTAGTGCCACGCTCGCTGGTGTTTCACTGGAAGCAGGAGGCAGGGCAATTTACGCCCAAGCTGCGCCTTCTCGATCACACCGGAGCCTGGCGCTTGAAACCCGGCGATCATTTTGCCGACTACGATCTGGTGATTACGACTTACGGCACGCTCCGACGCGATGCGCTTCATTTCAAAAATCAGCATTTCGACTACTGTATTCTTGACGAGGCCCAGGCGATTAAAAACGCCGGTACGCTGTCGTCCAAAGCGGCGCGCCTGTTGCGCGCCGAGTACCGCCTGGCCATGAGCGGCACGCCGGTGGAGAACCACCTGGGAGAGCTGTGGAGCCTTTTTGAATTTCTTAACCCGGGCATGCTTGGCAGTGCTACAGTGTTCGGCCGTGCCGGGCGCAATCCCGATGCCGAAACGCGCGACCTTCTTGCGCGGGCGCTGCGGCCCTTTGTCCTGCGACGCACCAAGAGCCAGGTGGCGCGGGAGTTGCCGGCGAAGACTGAGCAGACGATTTTTTGCGATCTCGAAGGCCGTGAAAGGAGGCTCTATGATGAGCTGCGCGCTTTTTACCGGACGCGCTTGTTGAAAGACGTCGAGCATGGCGACATGAATCGTTTGAAGTTCCAGGCTCTCGAAGCGTTGCTGCGTTTGCGCCAGGCGGCTTGCCACCCTGGTCTCATCGATAAAAGCAGAGTCGGCGACCCGAGCGCAAAGATAGAAACGCTGCTTGCTCAGCTCGATCAGGTGCGCGAGGAAGGACATAAAGTCCTGGTGTTTTCGCAGTTTACCAGTTTGCTGGCCATAGTCCGCAAACGTCTCGACAAGAACGGCATCGCTTATGTTTATCTTGACGGCCGCACCCGCGATCGGCAAGCCTGCGTGGAGCAGTTTCAAAACGACCCAAAGGTCAAGCTCTTTCTCATAAGTCTCAAAGCCGGCGGACTGGGGCTCAACCTGCACGCCGCTGATTACGTGTATCTTCTTGATCCCTGGTGGAACCCGGCGGTGGAAGCTCAAGCCATAGACAGGGCACACCGCATCGGCCAAACGCGCCAGGTCTTCGCCTATCGTTTAATCGCCCGTGATACGGTGGAGGAGAAGGTGCTCGAGCTGCAAAAAAGCAAACGCGAGCTGGCCGATGCCATTATTACGGCGGACAACAGTCTGGTGCACAATCTCACCCGCCAGGATCTCGAGTTGCTGCTCTCCTGAAGCGGCTAGAATCAGTTCCTTAACGTTGACGGGTTAAAAGTTCAACGTCAGGCGGAACCGGACCACGGCTTACCCTCAATGTACGCAGATGACAAAGTCCTGGCTTCGTCATCATCATGATGATTTTCGCCCAGCCGATTCCCGGTTGACATTTGCAGGCGCCACTCTGTAAGCTCAGCCAGGTTCGACAAATGGAGGAGGACTTCTTATGGCGTATGACTTGCTGATTAAAGGCGGGCGGATTGTCGATGGCAGCGGATTGCCTTCTTACCTGGGTGATGTGGCAGTTAAAGACGGACTTGTCGTTGAAACGGGCCGCATCAATGACACGGCAAAGCGGGTTATCAATGCCGACGGCCTTGCAGTGTCGCCGGGCTTCATCGATTTTCATACGCATCTCGATGCCCAGCTACTCTGGGACCCGATTGCGAGTTCCTCCTGTTTTCACGGCGTGACGACGGTGATTCCCGGTAACTGCGGCTTGTCGCTGGCGCCATGTAAAGAACCCGACCGTGACACCATCCTCAAAAGTTTCGAGCGTGTCGAAGCCATTACGCTGCCGGCTTTGAAGGCCGGGGTGCCGTGGGGGTTTACCACGTTCGGACAGTATCTCGACGCGCTGCGCGGAAAACTCGGCGTCAACGTCGCGTCGCTGGTGGGCCACTGCGCGCTGCGCCAATTCGTCATGGGTGAGGCTTCCATCGAGCGCGCCGCGACGCCGGCGGAAATCCATCAGATGAAAGAAGTGCTCAAAGCCAGCGTGCGCGCGGGCGCTGCGGGTTTCTCGACCAATCAAAATCCCGTCCATATGTACGCCGACGGCACGCCGATCCAGAGCCGCTTTGCGACCGACGAAGAGATCGTCGAGCTTGCTTGCGCGCTCGGCGAGATCAACCAGGGCGCGGTGCAAATCTCGCGCGGTTCGCTCGGCGTGTCAGTGCCCATGCGCGAGAGCGTTAAGTTGTTCGAAGAAATTTCCAGCCGCTCCGGCCGACCGGTGATCTGGCAGAGCATCACACACCGTTGGGACAAGCCCAACGAATGGCGCCAACTGTTGGACATGGCCAAAGAGACCATCGACCGCGGCGTGCAATCTTATCCACTGTGCAACGCGCGCTTGTTCAATAACCGGTTGACCATGAAGAACGCACAAGTCTTCGACGATCTGCCGACCTGGAAGACGATTCTTTTCCTGCCCCTCGAAGCGCGCATCGCGGCGCTCAAAGACCCCGAGACTCGCAAGAAGATGCGCTACGAAGCCGTCGAAGAAACCAAATCGTCGCGCTTTTCGCGGCGCTGGGACCTGGTGTATCTCATCAACGCCGTCAAATCGGAGAACAAACATCTGGAGAAAAAGAGCGTCGCCGAGATCGCCAAGATTCGCAATCAAGACATCATCGACGCTTTCCTCGACCTGTCGTTGGAAGAAGGGTTGGACACCGAGTTCCAAACTTCCAGCACCAACGGCGATGAAAAAGCAGTGGCGGAAATCATCAAAAGCCCGTATGTCCTGGTCGGCCAGTCGGATGCCGGCGCGCATCTGATCTACGACGCGGGCTTCGGCTATGCGACGCGCTTGCTCGGCTACTGGGTGCGCGAGAAGCAAATCATGACGGTGGAAGAAGCCGTGCGAAAATTGACCTTCATGGTCGCGTCGATCTTCGGTTTGCCGGATCGCGGCTTATTGCGCCGCGGCATGGCGGCAGATCTGTGTGTGTTCGATCCGGCGACGGTCCGTGAGTGCGATGCCGAAATGGTGCAGGATTTGCCGGGAAATGAGAAACGCTTCATACAAAAAGCGGTGGGCATCGAAATGACCATCGTCAACGGCCAAGTGCTCGTGGAAAAAGACGAACACACCGGCTCCCTGCCCGGCGCAGTGCTTGGCGGCGGCAACGGCAACGGTTTGCAAGCGGCGGCGTAGGGATCGCGGGATATTCCCGCAAGGGCGCAAGTCCGGAACGCGGGGTTCACCACGAAGGCGCGAAGATCACGAAGGTAGAGAGTCAAAAATCAACTTTCGGCCTTCAATGTCGTAGTACCCCATCGCGGCGAGAATTCTTGGACGGGCGGGTTTGAAACCCGCCCGTCGAGTTTTCAAATCTGATAATCGGTGAATGGGCAAAGTCGCCAGGCGCGTCAGGCTCCCGCCGATCACGCCGATGGGATCATTGTGCATAGCCCGCAGGTTTCTATCGGTTGAAATGACCGTCGCCTGTCCAGGTGACGCTCAAAGCCGGAGCTTGTATTTCCGCTCGACCTCCTCGACGTAGCCGCTCTTGTCGAAGCCGCAGCGGGATGCTCTCAACGCGGACGGCGCCCAACTCGAGTATGGCCCGCCACCGGCTTCGTGGTGAAGTTTACCAACGGACTCACCGCCTATCTGTCGGGCGATACGGCCATC
>CAYZXN010000299.1:0-4210 GCA_964482425.1 uncultured Syntrophobacteraceae bacterium
ACTGCAATCGTAGAATTCTTCCAGCTGGTAGCGTCCGACGCGGTCGATCAAGAAACCAAAGACGGCGTGGTCTTCCCATGTCGTGATCAGGCCGCGGAACGACTCCACGAAGCGCTTCTCGTTGGGCTGGCTCAGCACGAAGGAGACATCGACGCCGATGTCGCCGGCTACTCGTGCTACCTTGCGGAAATGGTCGATTTCTTCGGCCGCAGTGCGCACGACGATGAGTTGATCCAGCTTTGTCGGCGCGGCAGGCAGCATTTTCTCGACGTAGAGATGGGGACCACCGATTTCACAATCGGCTTGAATGGTCAGCACGCGTCCGAGCAGATCCTTGTATTCAGGATCCATTTTGTCGAAGTCCTTAAGCTCGATTTTGTCCGTAAACATTGTTTTCTCCTTCGTTCGATGCAGCTCGGGATCTCAGCTTTGGCAATTCGTCCAAAATCAAGGAGCAAGACAGGTGCCACTGAATGGCGCGTTTTTCACCCGCGTTATCGTTGAAGCATCTTCAATTTTCTCATTTGTCGGAGATTCGTGGCTCGCTGTTCTCATGCCTGGGAATCGTTACGCGGTTCCTATCGCAGATGCATATACGAGGGCTCCTTTATGGAAGGCAGGAGAGCTCTACGGATTGCTCACAACGATCTGAAGACATGAGCGTCGCGTCCAGTCGGGCAGGAGGCAAGTGATATGAAAGAAATCGCTGCACGTATCGAGTTCGTAAAGATACAACCGAACCACGCTTTCGAGCTAAAACTATGTTGAACAGGAGTCGGTTCGACGTTATAACGTTGGGGATACCTGAAGCGGTGTGCTTCGATCGCCGCAAGCCGAGAGATCGATATCTCCAACTTCCCAGCTCAAGGTGCACGGTTTTGTTTTTTCCGCTCTCGACAGGTAGCAACTTATGCTGCCGGCACGCAATCGCCTGGTGGCGGAAGAGTGGTGGGTCCGGCGATGAAAGGAAACGCCTATGAAAAAAGTATTGATCGGATACGACGGTTCCGAACACGCCGACGCAGCGGTCGAGGATCTGCAGCGCGCCGGCCTGCCGCACGATACTGAAGCGATTGTACTGACGGTTGCCGATGCCTTCTGTCCGCCTGCTGTCGAGGTGAAGGATTGGGGCCAATCGCCCTTTGATGAAAGAGTCAGGCAGAGGGCCGAAGAGCTGCGAGCGCGAGCAATGAAAGCACGCGACGAGGCAGATTTAGTGGCGCGTCGTGGTGCAGCCCGCCTCCAGGAACTGTTTCCATCATGGGCCATAAGCACCGAAACAGACCTCAACTGGCCTGGCTGGGGGATCATCTTGAAAGCGGAACAGTGGGGTGCTGATTTAGTGGTGGTCGGTTCCGGAGAGCGTTCGCTCATCGAGCGAATACAATTCGGCAGTATATCGCGAAAGATCGTTGGAGCCTGCGAACGCTCAGTGCGCTTGGGCCGCCGTTCGCCGCGGCATTCGGAACCTGCTGTGCGTATCATCATTGGTTTGGACGGCTCACCGGACGCGGAGCGCGCGATGGAGACGGTGGCCCAGCGAGTCTGGCCCGAGGGAAGCGCAGCCCACTTGATGACCGTGCTCGACAAGAGGCTTTCTTTTCTTGTACCGTCTATCATCCCGCGTTTGGCCCGCTGGTCGAGCGCAGCAGATTCGGCTAATGATCAAGCATGGGTAGAGCGTATGATGGAAGCGGCCGGCAATAGGCTACAGAACGCCGGCCTGAAGGTTACCTCTGAAGTCGCAAGAGGCAATCCAAACCAACGTCTCTTGGACGCGGCCATAGATTGGCAAGCAGACTGCCTTTTTGTGGGAGCACGGGGACTGAGCGGGATCGAACGCTTTCTTATCGGCAGTGTTTCATCCGATATCGCTGCGCGGGCACAGTGCTCTGTTGAAATAGTGCGTTCCGATACACCACAGGTATGACAGCCTGATGGATGCACAACCCAAGCTTACTTTCCTACTGCTGGCATAAGGGATGCGTGATCACAAGCGGATGTAAAGCGGAAACGCCAAGGACGATCTACAAAATTCAGGCGAAGGAGGCATCATGGCAGGGTTCTTAGGCGAAAAAGAGACATTGAATAGGGATCGCGTGAAAGAGATTCTACGTAATAAGGAATATTCGTTCTTCGAAGAGAAGGTGACTCTGGTAGAAGCCAAGGACGACTCAGTATTGCTGAAGATATCGTTCCTGCTTGAGTACCGAGGTCGAATGATTGCAATCGAGGAAAAAGAGCCGATTGTTCTCTCCTTGAACGACTTCAACATGGAAGACTGGGGTGACGGCATCCATAAAGTTGCCGATATCAAGTAGCACCAGGCGACGAGGCATGTGCGGCTTAGCGCAACTTTTCGGCGCTGGTTTATTGCGCAAATCGATCCATGGGTCGCGAATCGACAAAGCTTGGCTGAATTTAAACCGCCGCAACTCCGTATTCTCATGACAAGCGATCAGCTTCGCAGAAACAACCTTTGACCGCCAATAAGCCAGGACAGATCATTGCCATCGGCGGGGGCGGATTCTACCGTGATCCGGAAAATCTTGCCTTGGAGCGCTATATCCTGCAGCAAACCGGCGTGGCACGGCCACGGGTGGCGTTTATGCCTACTGCGAGCGGTGAGCCGGATCACTATGTGGCGACTTTTTATTCCTGTTTTTTGAAGCTTGATTGTCGTCCATCGGTGCTGACGTTTTTCAAGAGAACGCCGGATCTGCGTTCCTATCTGCTCAACCAAGATGTGATTTATGTCGGTGGCGGCAATACCAAAAGCTTGATGGCCGTTTGGCGCGACTGGGGCGTGCCGGAACTACTGCGGCAGGCGTGGGAAGCGGGAGTTGTCCTCACCGGCGTGAGCGCGGGAGCGATCTGCTGGTTCGAGCAAGGACTGACCGATTCGTCTTCCGATGAGCTGCGCCCGCTCGATTGTCTTGGTTTTATCTCCGGCAGTTGCTGCCCGCATTACGACGGCGAGCCGCAGCGTCGCCCCTCCTATCATCGACTGCTGGCGCGCGGCGAGATCGCAGCCGGCGTGGCTATCGAAGATTGGACGGCAATTCACTACAGGGGCGCTGAGATCCATCGAGTGATCGCATCTAAACCAGGGGCCAGAGCCTATAGTTTGCGCAGCGTATACGGTTCGGTGCAGGAAGTGCCGTTACCGGTGGAGTATCTGGACCAGCCCTGCTAGAGGACAGCCGCCTCTAGCTTTGATCTTGGTAGTTGCGTCGCGCAACCATGCGTCCGGTGCTTACACGGACTGCCAGACCGGGCCCGGACGGGCGATTCAATGGGTCGTTCATTTTCAATGTTACAGGAGGAAGTTTTGTGATGGGTTTAAAGTCGTCTTATCGCGCCAGAATTGCCGCCGGATTGTTTCTGTCGATCGTTTTAGCGCTCACATCGACGGCCCTCGCAGCCAGCGCAAACAAAAAAGTCAGCATCATTTTTGCTGATTTTAGCGAACGCACAGGGCTTTTCTTCGTGGCCAAGGACCAGCGCTTTTTCGAAGAACAGGGAGTCGATGCCGATATCATCCAGGTGCGCAGCGGTCCGGTGGCGATCGCGGCTCTGGCTGCCAATGAGGCGCAGTTCTAATATCGTGTCGGCTACCGGCGCGTCGCTCGGGGCGATGGCTGGAGGCCTGGATTTGGTTTTTATTGCCGGCCTGATCAATAAGCTTGACGGTTATTTCGTCACATCGCCGAAGATTCGCGCGCCGGAGGATCTCAAGGGCAAAACCATCGGCGTGCAAAGTATCGGCGGCGGCATCTGGATGTTTACACAGATGGCTCTCGATCATTGGGGGCTCGACGTCGATCCAAATGCGCATTGTCGGCGATCAGTCGGTCCTTGCCCAGGCTATGGCGACCGGAGTGGTGGAAGGCGCTGTATTGGGATACACATTCAGCCACATGGTGCAGCGCAACGGCGGCCGCGTGTTGGCGGAATTGCCGAAACTGAACATCCCTTACCAGGGCGTCGGACTGGTTGCGCGGCGCAGCCTGATAAACGGCTCCCCCGACACAGCCGAGAAGACCCTTCGAGCGCTGACGAAGGCTAATCGGTTCATACAGGACAGGAACAACCAGCCGGCGGTCTTGAACAGCTTGCGCAAGTGGTTGCGCCTCCCGTCCACCGAGGGTGGCGAAGACTTATACGAAAGAATGCGGCTCCTCTATGATCGCCGGATCAGTCCTACGCG
>CAYZXN010000300.1:0-4114 GCA_964482425.1 uncultured Syntrophobacteraceae bacterium
ATGATCTCATCGAACCATTTATACATGCCCATGAGATAGCCAAGAATAATGCCGATGATGCAGGCGGTCGTGAAACCGCAAATAAACTCGATCAGGGTCGCGGCGAGATGCTTATTGAGTTGCCCGGTGCTGGCGAGGTGCCAAAACGATTGCAGCACGCTGCTCGGCGGTGGGATGAGCAGTTCGTTTTCCAGCAGCAGGCGAGTCAATGCCTCCCATACCGCCAGGCCGATAAAGACCGAAAGACATCCGCGTACGATTTCCTTCTTGGGCACGATGGTCTCCGCGCGAGCTACTTGTATAGTTCGCGATCTTCGCCGCTGTCGTTTCCCATGTGAATTTTCGGGTAGACGGAGACCCCGGCCGGTCTACCGTGGACCATGAAATCGATCGGAATGAAACCCTGCAGCAACGGGATCGGCAATTGAACGCCCGCATAGCTGCCCTTTTGGTCGCCGCCAATGCCGATCTGATTTCCCCACAAACCGGCGGGCAACGCGCCGGTCATGCTGAACCGGCTGGCGGAAATGCTTCCTTGGATCGCTGGTAGCTTGTACTTGCTTCCCGGATCGCGCTCGTTGTCGCTGAGCATTTCGTGATCCAGAACCCTGGGAAATACCGGCGCAGTTGCGCCCGCCTCGCGCACGAAAGAAAACGTCGTATCGTCCGTAGCGTCCCGTTCTTCGCCCGGCACGGCAACCCCTTGAACGATCGGCAACGGCAGGTTCTTGATCCCGCCGAGGCTGCCTCTGGCGCGCTGGTTGGCATCGGCCAGTGCGACCTCATGATTCCTCTGTCGCAGCGCGGCGAAAAAGCGATCCTTCGTTTGCCCGGGCAGCGAATAGCTCTGTCTGCGCACTCCCGACGGTGTGTGATAATAAATCAACAGCTCGTTGTCGCCGATGAGATTAACGCCGCGGTCGGCCAGTTCCATATTGCGCGGATTACCGTCGAACAGCGAGGCTTTGAGCCCCAACCCGCTTGGGCCAAAAAGCTCCGGATTTTCCAGCAGGAATTGCCGGCTCATACGCAATCCCTGGTTCTCGAGCTTGGCAAGCTCGGCGAGTTTCTTGGTCGCCTCTGCGGCGGCGGTGCTTTCGGGATATCGATCGATGAGGTTGGTGAGATAGTATTCCTGGGTTCCTCTGTCTTTGCTTTGTGTCGCTGCAGCGAGCAGCGCTTTTGCCGCTTTTTCTTTCAACGTTATAATTGTTTCCTGGGAAGTTCCGGCGAGCTCGTGATAGCCGACGGCTTTATCGAGCATGCCGCGCTCCTCGTAGGCGTCGGCGAGGACTTTGTAGATTTGGGCGGCATTGTCCGACTGAGGATGACTTCGCACGTAGCCGACCCCGGCGTCAATGATCGGTTGAGCCGAAATCGGATTGTTGGTGAACACGCTAACGAGATTGTGGCCCACCATCAGCGCATTGGCCGCCCCAAGTGTAACCGCCCCGGCGGGTCCCGCTGCGGCGACCGCGCCGGCCGCATACAGCAGATTCTTCTTCAGCAGGTCTTCACCCAGTAATACGTACTTGACGGATTCGAAGCGCCGCTTGCTGCGTGCGTCATGGAAAGTCGCGAGCAGATTGTATTCCGGACTTTGAAGCAGCGCCGTGGCGCGCCGCTTGACGGCCGGGTTCGTTGCCGAGCGGGCGAGCTGCTCGACGATTTGTTTTCCTTCTTCATGACGGCCCTGCATTTCGAGAGCTACCGATGACGCGTCGCGGGCGGCATCGGCCAGCGGCTTGCCGGCATACTTCTTCTCCAGCTCGGCGGCCTGTTGTGCGATCTGCTGTGAATCTCTCAAGCTGAGCGCCTGCAACAAGGCGCGTGTGTCCTCCTCTTGCTCGGCCGGCGCGGCGGCTTCTGGCAGAGCCGAAACGCCTCGGTTCTGTTGCTCGATCCGCTCCTGATAGAGCTGGGATGTCTTCTGCAGCTGCTCCTGGGCCGGCTTGAACTCAGTGTCGAGGTAGGAAGCCATCTCGGCATGGAACAGAGCCTTGCGGAGGTCACCGCTTTTGACCGCCTGGCTAGAGTGCTCGATATGCTTGCGCACCAGCGCCTTGGTCCTTTTCCGTTCGAGTTCTTTTATCTCTTCGACGATCTTGTCGTTGCGGGGATCGTCAGGGTAACGTTTGAGGTGATCGAGGTGCCGCGCCAAGGCGCGTCTCTCCTCGACTGGCATCTCGCTGCCGACAAGCGCGTAGATCTGTCCGACAGCGGTTTCGGCCAAGGCGCCGACGTAATTTCCCGAAGCGACGCCGACCAGATCCACCGAACTCAGCAAGCGGTTGGTTAGACCGCCCACCTGGTTTACCGAGCTCTGGCGCATCAGCTGGTCGGCGCGCGTCAAATCGTCTCCCTCGATAATCGAGCGCAGGTATTCTTTGCGTTCGGGCGAGGAGCTGTTTTTTAGCGCTTCCCGTTGGGCCGCAAGGTAACGCTGGCGGTCCGGGATGGTATTGTTGACGAGATCCTGCGCCCGCTCGGCCATGCCGGTGCTCGATCCTTGTTGTTTCCTCAACCGGCTGTCTTCGTTCTTGAAAAACTCCAGATGATCGGCGAGAGCTTGGTTGCGCAGCGTAAGCGCATCGATGAGCAGTTCCCGGGACCGCCTGTCGACTTCGTCCGGGAAGAATTGCGGCGGCGCGGGCGGTTTTTCAAACGGGTCAAAGTCGGGCAGAGGGTTCAAGATGCGCTCGATGAGAGCGTTGTGTTCCTGTCCAAGAACGGTGGCTGGAGCGCCGCAGAGCAGGCCCAGCGCGAAGCAGAATAACCACGCCCGGATTCTCATCGATTCAACCTCGTGGTTTTTTCCAGCAATCCGCGCATGGCTTCAATTTTGCCCTGAGCCTCAATTTTTTCCACGATTCCATCAACCTGAACGACCTCGCTATAGAGTTTAAGCGCCGATTTGGCAAACTGATCGAATGCTTTAAGATCGAAGCTCAAACCCTCAGGATCGTACTGGGCGGCGTACTCTTTTGCAAGCCGCGCATAGAAATCGCCGAAGTCGATCAGGAAGCGATGAATGTTCTTGCTCTGGCGATGTTTGGTGACCAACTGGCTGTATCCCAGGATCACCAGTTGGTTGCCGTTCTTGAGGCGATAACGATTGGCTTCGACGAATGCGACCTTGGCGCGGTCGATGCGTTCTTCTTCGGTGCGCGCGAGGAACTCGTAATGGGTTCCCTGGTGCTTCTGAATCAAATGGTTCCACGCGGCCACCTTGTCATCGAGCGCTTTGATGTATTGGAATGCATCTTCGGCGGGAAGTGGCCCATTAACGACGGTGTGGAAGGCTTCCAGCGTATCGGCGTTCTTGCTTGCCTCCGCTTTCAGGCGGCCGGCGGTTTCGCTCACGTTCTGATAAAGAACCGTTGCCTGGGCGTATTCGCCGAGACGCTCCAGGGCGAGTGCTTTGTTGAACCGGATGATGTCGGTAAATCGTCCGGGATTTTTCTTCTCGTAATCTTCCAGACGGACCAGGGTGGCCTTCATGATGTTGATTCCGGTGACGTCCTTCGGGATCGGAAATCGATAGGTGTCCTCTTTGGCAAGCCTCTGGAACTCTTTGACGATATCGAGTAAATCGCCCGCCGGCGCATAGCGCGCTTCAGGCGGGGCGGCGCGCGAGGAGCAGCCGGCGGCAGAAACAAGCGCGAGAATCGCTATCGACGAAACAAGCAACCGAAATCTTGGGCGGTACGATCTCAAAATATTTTTTGCCCGGCCCGTTCGGAGAAACCGTCGCATGGAGGGTGGAGCCAAATTGAATTGAATCATTTTGCGAAGTTTTTCGGCTAAGTCAAGCGAGTGATGCGCGGATGCGATCTTGACGGTGCGCTGTGGACGATTAATATGAGTGGCAATGAAAAAATCCTTGCGTCTGTTCCTTTGTGTTCTTTACTTTGGCGGTGCACTGGCCGGGTGTGCGCCCGCGAAAAAAGCGCCCAGGGCGCCGGCGCGAGCTCCAGCGGCGGCTGCGGCCGCGTTTCCGGAGTTCAAGGGACCGGAGACTCGCCCTTTTGCAATGGGGTTCACGATTTGGCCTGCCGATCTGACGCCCGACGGCGCCGCCACAGCGCAACGGTTCGCCAATTCCTACGGCGAT
>CAYZXN010000301.1:0-6644 GCA_964482425.1 uncultured Syntrophobacteraceae bacterium
CGCTCAGATCGGTTTCGTCGGTGGCGCCATCGTCGAGCGCTTCGATTGCTATGAAGGCACGCCGGCGAAGGCCAAGCTGTCCAAAGACCTTTACGTGCAAGGCGTGAACTTTTTTGCGCGCAAGCCGATATCACAAGGCGTGAGTGATCGCTTCGAAGATCAAATCTCACGATCCAATCAGGATATCGGTGATCGATAAGAAAAGCCTCACCACGGCGGATCTCACGGCTGTCGCGCTCATCGCCTTTGCCGCCAACTCCGTCTTCTACCGCCTGGCATTGGCTGAGCCGACAATCGACCCGGCCAGCTACACGGCGGTACGGTTGGTCTCGGGCGTACTAACCTTGTGGATCATTGCCGGCTTTCTACGACGATCGCCAGATCGAATGGGATATGACCGCTGGCCACATCTCGCGACACGCTCAAAGTGTCAGACAGTCCCGCAAGGCAGGACATAAAGGTGTCCGGAATCGCCAGGAGGCTGACGCGCAGGTTAGTCGGATGTGCGATCAATCAAAAGATGGTGGCAGAAACGAACCGATGCGCGCCATTCTGCCGCTTACGCCGAGGTTGCGTAAGCATTATGTTCCAGACACCGCAAACGAAGCGAAAAATTTTATCAAGGAGAAAATCATGCATCCAGAATTTGATGAAATCATCACCTCACGCGAGCGGTTGCGAGAGATCGTCAAGGAACCCAGCCCGAAAGTCAGTCACAAGGCGATCGACCACGTCGACGGGATCTGCGCGCGATTCATCGCCGCGTCACCCTTTGTGATCGTTGCGACGCGAGGTCGGGAGAACCGTTTCGACCTTTCGCCGAAAGGCGATCCAGCCGGTTTCGTGGCGGTGCTCAATCCGAAAACGCTCGCGATCCCCGATCGACTGGGCAATAACCGCGTCGACACCTTCGAAAACCTGCTGGTGCATCCGGAGGTCGGATTGATCTTCTTAATACCCGGCATTGGCGACACCCTGCGGGTCAGCGGTACGGCGCGCATCGTCAGAGACGCGGCGCTGCAGAAACGACTGGCTATGAATGGCAGAATACCCAATCTCGTCCTAGTCGTAACGGTCGAAGAGGCCTTCATGCACTGCGCCAAATGCATGGTACGCTCGAAGTTGTGGATCAAAGAGGGCTGGCCGGACACACGGAACGTTCCTTCGCTTGCCGAAGCGATGGTGGCCCATGGCGTACTCGAGGAAAGCGTGCCGCAGATGCAGGAGATCATTGATAACGACGGTCGGCAGCGGCTGTACTGATTCACAAGACCCTGCCGCTCTGCGCGTGGCCGCATCGATCTGTAACTGGCGCATGTTGAATTCGGGATGGGCTAACAGTCACTATCTGAACAAAGGCATGATCGATGCTCCGGAACGGTGGCAGGTATACACATTATGATCTTGTTTTCGTTTTTCCTGTATCAGTTCTCGACATAGGCTGGCGAACGACGCTCGAGCTCGGGTAGAATATCCTGGCAGATGATGTCGATGGATTCGGCCCAATCAGGGCCGAGCGGCGAGGCCATGTCGACGATGTCGAAGCGGTATGGCTTGGCCAGGTGTAGCACTTCGTCGAGCTGGGCAAGGCACTCCGCAGGCGTGCCCGCGACGACGATGCCGCTGTCCCCGATCACACGATCGCTGATCAGCCTTTCGAGATCCTCTATCTTCTTACCGTCTCGGTGCCCTTCTTGAATGGCAGACAAGGTGGGTGCCGGCACCGGCAGCTTAAGCAGCCTCTGTCGCAGCAGATGACCACCGATCAAACCATTGACGGCCATGCGCCGGCAGAAGCGCCGCGCTGCATCGCCATTGCGCGCCACCGAGACATGCAGGTGGAGCACCTTGGTGAACGGCCGGCCCTGTGCCGGCATGCGGGCCACGGCTTCGGCCAAAGCACCCTGCCGAATCAGGGCAGTGGGAAAAGACAGGTTGCTGATAATCAATCCGTCGCCGAGCTCGCCGGCGATCTTGAGCGTCTGCGGCCCGGCGGCGGCAACGAAAATTTCCGGTACTCGTGTGGGCGGCACGCGCAGGAACGCCTCGGCGGCGGCATCGAGGCGGAAAAAGCTGCTCAGTGCGGGAAACTCGCCCAGTCTGACCCGCTCTCCTGCGAACATTTTACGAAGAAACAGGATCATCTCCCGCAGCATGGAGACGCGGTTCTCCTTGCGGATCATGTCGGAGGAAGAAGAACCCGCGCCGATGCCCGCCGTGACCTTGCGGTCACCGGCGAGATGAGCGAGAGAACTGAAACTCGACGCGAGATCCACCGGCGTGCGGCACACGGGGTTTGTCACCGAGGTACCGACGTTGGCTTTAGTTTCGGCGAGGATCGCAGCCAGCGTCACGAACGGATTCTCATGGGTTAGATGATCGGGTACCCAGAGTCGCTCGAACGGGTGCAGCGACATCGCCCGCTTAGCATAGGCCGCTGTGTCGCGCGCAGCGGGTAAAGGATAGAACTGCATGCCGAAACGCATTTCGATAATCGCCTTTCTTGTGCAAGTTCGAAGTCTCGCGCAGCGAATGGAGCGCAAAGATATCCATGCAGTTTACGTCATCGCTGCGTCGCGCTGGCCGCGAACGTTCGATTTTCTCGGCGCACTCCAGCATATGGGCCAACGCCTACATTCTGGTTCGATCGATGCGAGAGAAAAACAACGCACGTTATCTCCAGCTTACCACCAGATAATCTCAAGTTCGTGTTCCGCGGCAATCTCCCAGATCGAAAACTTGAGTACGCGATCGTCAAGCGCAACCGATCGGTCACTGAGCCGTTATTCGGCAGCTTTCACAGCCGGCAGCTCTTCAGTTTGGCGGGCTTTCTCGTCTGACGGACTCCAAAAGGAGCTAAGTGAATCTTGCGCCGTAAACGCCGCGACGATGACTATCACCGCAACGACCAGCATCAGGTTCATGGAGTCCCGGAGCATTCGTTTTACAATATCCGACAAAGATGGCTCATGGATGGCTGCCTGGGACTTGGCAGGTGCACTACCACCGACAAACCTCCAACAGTCTTTGTACCGCAAGACCGCCTTCTCCGTCCGAAAAGAAAATACAAGACAAACAACCACTGCCGCCAGCAACAAGAAAAACCCGGCGATCATCAGGAACGGGTGAGTTTGCGCCTTGTTGAAATAGGCCGAGAGCGCGCCCAGCGATACCGCCAACAGGAAGGTGGTTGCCGCCGAACGAACCGTGCTGAAGTGACGAATCTGATCGCCGTATTCCTTGTAAATTAACCGATAAGTTTCTATCGGAATCTTGGCACCGGCTGCCAAAGCGTCGGGCGGAGATTGCAACAAAAGCGCTGCTAATTTCTGTAGCTCATCCCGAGGCAGCTTATCGATCTCGCTCTTAACACTGGTTGCATCGGCCATTCAGATACTTCTCTGTTGTATATAGATCGTCTTCCGCAAAGTGTGTCCATTCCGACTCAATTTATGGACGAATTCGTTCGGAAGATTATTGAGCAGAGTCAAAGGAATTTCGTGATCCTGCTTCTTGTGGAATACCGCAGTGAATCACTGCCACATTTGTCGACAATCTAAGCGTAGTCGACTTGCCGTCCTCTGGAATTCTCAGCATGAACCGGATTTAACACAAACGGCGTCAGCCTTTCAATTGAAAATTAGAATGCGCGAGCCTGCGCCTTTGTCCCGACTACGTCACATCTATCTCATTAAATAGTTGTGTTACAGAGGTTCGACCGGAAGCCCGGAATTGCTCCCCAATGTACCTTAGGTTTCAACCCCGACGCCGCAAATCCACCTCTGAATCTGAAACGAACTTGGCGCTTTGGCGGTAGCGGTTTACAATACGCGCTTGCTGAAGATGCAAGCAAGTTCCGCCATCCCCGCCCGTTCGAAGACAGGAAAACGCTTTGAAAAAGTTTTTGTCTGCATGATGTTGCTTGCGACGATCGGATTCGGCAAGGGACAAGCCTATGCCGACTTGATAGACGCCGCTTTGGAGATTCTCCAAGAGCTGACTGCCGCGGTCGAGGGCGCCGGGATTACGCATGGAATCACTCGCAGCTTGACAAGTAAGCTGCTGGCCGCCGCGCAAAGCATTGAACGCGGGAACATCCGCGCCGCCTCCGGTCAGCTCGCCGCCTTCGAGGCGGAAGTTCGCGCCCAGCGCGGTAAAGCCCTCACCAACGACCAGATGGAGGGCGCGCTTTCCGCGATCGCATACGTCAAAATTGCTCTCGATCACGGCCCGCCGCCAATCCTAAAAAATCTGCTCGTGAGCTTCGATGCGTGGGATCCGGTCACGGACAGCGCCGGCGATTTCAACTTTCTCGCTTCCGAAGAGAAGGTCTTTCTCGAGTTCGGTGGCGGCGTCAATACGCCGGACGGCCCGGCGACACTTCCCACATTTGAGTATCGTTTGCCGCTGGACACGGTTGTCGTCTCTCCGCTTGACGGGACGGTCGACTCGATTCGGTTCCAGCCGGACACCAACGACTATGAAATCCATCTAATGAGATCTCCGACTTCTCCATTCCTGGTGATCGTCGACCATCTGACGGACCTTCTCGTCTTCGAGGGCGATACCGTTGCCGCCGGTCAGCCTCTGGGCAAAGTCGGCCCGTTCTCTTTGACATTGGGGAGAATTGAGCTGCAAGTGGTAAACTTCATCGAAGAGATCAATTACTGCCCCTTCGAGCTGTTCGATCCTGCTCTCGCGCTCGCATTTCAGCAAAAGGTCACTGGCCTGATGGCCGATTGGGAAACCTTCAAGGGAGATGCGTCTATGTATGACCAGGCAGCGATGGTGGCGCCCGGCTGCATCGTCTCCACGCTGCCGTGAATCGACCGGGTCGCACCGAACCACCGAATATCGGTATTACTTCGACAGACTCCGGCAGAGACTACAAAGCCGACAGGCTACTTTAAATATCGCTCCTCGACGGTCCACACGCCCGTAACGTGCTGTCCCATTCGGCTAGCCTCAGTCGAAAAGTTGACATCAGGCATACTCCGAGGACAGAGCCAACAATCCCGTACTACTAGAGAAACAACGTTTGCTTTGACAGCGCAGAATGAATTCGGGGATAATTCGCATTATGAATTTACGGGTCGCTAATTTCATAACGGTGAGTGGAGCCATATTCGTCTTTTTTACCATCATCTTCCAGTACTTGGTTCCTCTTTGGCCGGCCCCTGGTGTCAATCCGGCGAGAGTGCAGTTCCCTCTCGCGCTCCTTCTATATACCGGCGTTGCTCTTGTTCTCATAGGTGTTTGGACGATCATACGGAAAACGCCTTCCCTGGCCCGGAAGCTTCGCATGGCCACAATAGCGATCTGCATTGCGGCAATAACCGCCGCTTCAGCCATCGGCGGAAATACCAAAGCTCCCCCGACAAATCAAAATTTACCAACTCTGTCGTCCAAGTACCGCTTTTCCCATGACTGGGTAAGCGACAATATCTCCAACTGGAACGTGATCCTCGGCAGTCTCAAAGGAAAGCCCGATATTCATGCACTCGAGATTGGCAGTTTTGAAGGCCGCTCGTCGATTTGGTTCTTGGAAAATGTCCTCACCGATCCCACAGCTACCATTACCTGCATCGATATTTGGGAAGGTTTCTATGAAAAAAGAAGCAGTGGCTCATTTGAAGGGGTTTTTGACGAGAACATAAAAGCCTACGGACAGACCAGCAAGGTCATTAAGATTAAAGGCCGCTCAGATTTTGTCTTACGTGAGTTAAAGCGCGAGAGCTTCGATTTTATTTACATCGACGGATCTCATTGGGCAAAGGACGTGCTCGTTGATACGGTTTTGGCGTGGGACCTGCTTAAGCCCGGCGGATACATGATTTTCGACGACTACTACCAATCTGAATATCGATCGTGGTTTCTGCCGCATCAAACCGCGAAGATGGCACTCGATGCATTCTTGAATATTTTCGGCCCATACCTGGAGCTGCTACACAAAGATTATCAGGTTGTCGTTAAAAAGAAGACGAGCGACGATAGCGTTGATCTCGCTACTCACAAGCCTCTTCGTGCTTTCATAATACGGCTGCAGCAGTTGCTGAGGTGAGGGCCCCATGATGCCTCATCTCTCCAGGTGTGATGGTTCCGGTGGCTAAAAGCTTCTTCAGTTCGTTAAAGAACGACCTCGTTTAGCTCTCTGCTCTCTGAAGTAAAGGCCTCTGTCGCTGGGTGCCTCAACAATGACGTGATAGAGACCTCCTGCAACAAATAGTCTGGCCGGCGGGCTCGCCCATGCCATAAATCCCCGATCACGTGCGGTGCGTGATGCGATTGGAACTTAATTCTTCTCTTTCGGAAATTAAACAAAAGCCTCATAACAGGGGCTCTTTTGTAACCGTAGATTGACTTAGATCGAGTTCCTATTGCCAACAGCACGGTGTTGAGTATTGCAAGGAAGATGATAGGTTCAATGGCCACGTTGTATATGCATACCAAATTTACTTAACGACACAGTGATGGCTCTCCACAGCATCACAGTTTCCACGTGAAAGGAGAAGCCAATGGAGCATCAATATAAATCTCACACTATTGTCATTACGAGCTGGGCTAGTCTCGATCGCAACGGCTACACGCCAGAGTTTCGCATTACTAAAAAAGCTCCTGTTATCTTCCAAAGCTTGAAAATAAAC
>CAYZXN010000302.1:0-4293 GCA_964482425.1 uncultured Syntrophobacteraceae bacterium
GGAAGATGCCAGCGCGGCATACCTGGATGTCGCGCGGCGGCCGCGCGGGATGGCGGCGATGTCGCGCTTTATGGAGAACCGTTCAGTCAAGCGGCCGCCGTTCGCGCCGCCTTTTTTAAAAGCCGGCAGGCTGGTGATCGCCCAGACCGCGAACATCCTATTCTTCCTCGGCCCGCGGCATGGGCTGGCGCCGAAAGACGAAGGCGGCCGTCTCTGGGTGCATCAGTTACAACTCACTGTCGCCGATTGGGCCGCCGAAGTTCACGATACGCATCATCCGGTCGCAAGCAGCTTGTATTACGAAGAGCAGAAGCGAGAAGCGAAGCGGCGCTCGGAAGTATTTAGAGTGGAGCGTCTGCCGAAGTTCCTCGATTACTTCGAGCAGATCCTGCAGCGTAACGGAAGCCGCGTGCTCGCCGGCAAGGCGGTTTCCTACGCCGACCTGTCGCTGTTTCAGATGATCGAAGGCCTGCGCTACGCATTTCCCCGGGCGATGACGAAGCAGCAACGGAAACACCGACGAGTGATAGCGCTGCGCGACCGGGTCGCGGGTCGCCCGCGGCTAGGCGCCTATCTTGCCTCTGAGCGGCGTCTGCCCTTCAATCAGGAAGGAATCTTTCGTTACTATCCTGAGCTCGACGATCGCACCTGAGTTTGCCCGAACGCAAGGCAATCGCCGGGCATCATACAATTGACTTACTTAGTTAATGCGTCGATTTACGTTCATACGCGCGGTCAAACGTCGCCCTCCTGCGCTCGCTTCCGACCAGATCCGCAGGCTTACCCTGCTGGCCGAGATCCTGAACTGTATTGTTGAACTGCGACGGCGCGGCTTGTGAACAGAGTTGTTTCAGCTTATCTTTCACGCTGAAGATAATCGGTAAGGCGCTTAAAAAAGCGTCTGAGTTCAAAGGTAACTATCCGCAGAATTGATGAGAATGAAGTCGGAGATCGCACACCGCGCTCAGCGTAGTAACCCCTTCAATGGCCACATCCGGCAGGCCGGCATAAATCCCAATAGCTGGTACATGATAGCCAAATCATCGGATATCAAAGAACAGCCGGTCAGGCGGGAGATTTGGAACCAACCGGTAGTGTTGTTTAGAACCGGGCATGGCGAATTGCGCGCACTGGAAGACCGGTGCGCGCACCGGCTTGTGAGATTGAGTCATGGGCGGGTAAACGACGATAAGATCGAATGCGCCTATCATGGCTGGCAGTATAACGGCGACGGCCAATGCGTCCATATTCCACATCTTGCATCCAGGGAGAGCTTTCCAAAGTGTCAAATCAGATCATTTTCAGTCATTGAAAAGCATGGATTCGTCTGGCTCTTCCCGGGCGATCCGGAACTGTCGCGGACCAGAGCGCCGCTGGAAATGAAAGAATGGGAAGATCTCAACGAAATCCCCAGCTTTGTGAGGCTTACGTGCCGCGCTCATTTTTCCTACCTGATCGAAAATCTCATGGACATGTACCACGGCCGCCTGCATGCGCAGTACCAGGTATGGACGGCGCAAGCGCTGCAGGATGTCACAGAAGCCGAAAACGAAGTGACGGCCACGTATCAAGCGACGACTTATTATCGCGTCAAGGATCTTGGATCGATTCTCCAGCTGTTCATCCCGTCGCTTCGAAAACTCCACCCCGCTCCGCTGACAGTCACCTATGAATACCCCAACTGGAAATCAACGTTGGGCGAAGACTTCAAGATCTATTGCCTGATCTGCCCGGTAAACGAGCGCTTAACCGAAGCCTACCTCATTCACTATACGTCGTTAGCCAGATTTGAAATTCTAAACGATCTCCCTCTTGCATTTCGCCGGCTTCTGAAGCGCGCTCTGAGCAACGTCGCCAGAAGACTGTTGGCCAATTTAGTTCGGGACGACGTGTTGATGATCGAGGAAGAACAATCGGCGTTCGACACGGATCCCGATCGACCACCCGTTGAAGTCAATCGCACTATCCGCCGCGTGCAGCAGCTGGTTCAGCGACAGGCCGTCAACTCATCCCTGAACTGACGCCGCTTCCCGGACCGACTCATCCCAAGGCTCGACAGCTATGCTTAAAAGCTTTCTCAAGTCGCGGATACGAAACAAGCTCAATTCCTACAGCGTCGCGATCAACCAGGTCGATCCGGCAAAACCTAAAAGCGTTCAGTCTGCCAATAGAGTTGCCGTCATCGGCGGCGGGCTGGCGGGCATCGGCGCGGCGTCCTTGCTCGGCGAGCGGGGGTTCGATGTCACTCTGTTCGAACGCAACCCCTATTTGGGCGGCAAAGTCGGCGCCTGGGATGCCTCGTTTGAAGACGGCTACGCAACAAAGATCGACCACGGCTTTCATGCCTTTTTCAAACACTACTATAACCTGCGATCGTTCATGGAAAAGATCGGCGCCACCCGCCATCTCAAGACGATTGACGACTATCTGGTTCTTGCCAAAGACGGACAGCGCTTTAGCTTCAAAAACGTCGAGACGACGCCCGTGCTCAACATACTGTCATTGGGCAAAAATAAATTTTTCCGGTTTCGCGACGTGTTGTTGAGCCGGCCGAGTTGGAGAATGGGCGAGTTTTTGGAATATGACGAAGCAAAAACTTTCGCGCGCTATGACGCCACCAGCTTCGAAGAGTTCGCCACGCAGGCGAGTTTACCGGCGCCTTTGAAGCTGATTTTCAACACGTTCGCCAGGGCGTTCTTTGCGCCGGCGGACAAGTTGAGCACCGCCGAGCTTATGAAAAGCTTCCATTTCTTTTATCTCAGCCACGATTGCGGCTTGCTTTACGATTATTTCGATACGGATTATCACGAGGCACTGCTCGAGCCGGCGCGCCGGTATCTCGATCGCAACAACGTCTCGATCAAGCTCAACCACCCGGTTGAAGAAACGCGCCGTGAGAGTGACAGATTTGCCGTCGGATCCGAAGCCTTCGAATACCTGATCCTGGCGTCCGACGTGGTCGGGACCAAAAACATCTGCAGCAATTCTCCCTGGATCAAGACTGCATCGGCGGAGACTCATTCGAAGCTGATGTCGTTGCAGGCCTCGGACGGTTACGCGGTGTACAGGATCTGGCTCGATAGACGAACCGGCGACGGCTTACCGGTTTTCATCATCACCGAAAAGCAGGACTTTCTCGACTCGGTTACCTTTTACCATCAATTTGACAGCAATGCGGCGGAGTGGGCGCGGCTTTCCGGCGGCGGCGTCTATGAACTGCACTGTTATGCGCTTCCGTCGGGCGGCCTGGCCGACTCGGATGTCAAGACGGCGTTCCTGTCCGAGCTCCATTCGTATTTTCCGGAACTTCGAGGAGCCGCGATAGTCTACGACCATCTGCAGATCCGCCATAATTTCAGCGCATTCAATACTCACTTGAACAAGGAGCGGCCCGGCTATGCCACGACCATCGCGAATCTCTATCTCGCCGGCGATTGGGTAAAAACCGGTACGCCGGCAATGTTGATGGAGGGAGCCTATACCTCCGGGGTGCTATGCGCCAACGCTATTCTGGCACAGCACGGTCTCCAGGAAGAACCGGTACGGTCAGTCCCACTGTGCGGCATCTTCGCTTGATCTAAATGTCACTCACCTATCTGCTGCTAAACCTGTTCATCATCGTGGTGCCGTTGTGGTATACGCCGGACAAAAGGACGGCCTACTATCGGCGGCTGCCGGCGCTGGCATTTTCCATTGCCGTGGTGAGCACCTGCTATTTGGTCTGGGACATACTGGTGACATCCCGGGGGGAGTGGAGCTTCAACAGCATGTACTTGACCGGCGTGCAGATTCTCAACCTGCCAATCGAAGAGATTCTGTTTTTTATCACTGTTCCATACAGCTGCCTGTTCATTTACGAAGTGGTCCTGTATTCGACCAAAAGCAGCAGCTTCAGATTGCCGAATTTTGTGTTCGTCGCCTCGATCGCCGCTTTAGTGGCGGCAGCTGTCGTTTTCTCTCATCAAGGATACACGTCAAAGGCTTTGGCCTCATGTGCCTTTTTCCTTGTCGCAGCACTCCTCTTCGATCGGCCGCTGCTAAAAAGCCGCCAGTACTGGGTGTGGATGGCGATTTGTTATGTTCCCTTTTTAATCTTCAATTCGGTTCTTACCGCCTTGCCGGTGGTGCAATATAATAGCGCTGCAATTTGGGGCCTGCGTGTCGGCACCATCCCGCTGGAAGATTTCTTCTATAACTATGCGATGTTGTCCTTCTATCTTTTGGTTTATCGATTTCGCGCCGAATAAAACCGAAGACGACATAACTTCCCAACACGCCTTCCGGTTTCAGACA
>CAYZXN010000303.1:0-33446 GCA_964482425.1 uncultured Syntrophobacteraceae bacterium
CATTTTAAACGACCATCCGGAAGACGGTAGATTTGGGTTTTAAAGGGCTTTAGTCGGTTTCCGGTATTACTTCTCTGCTATCCCTTTTCCCATGCAGATCTCGCCTGCGGTTAATGGCGAGCTGGTTCGCGGAGTCAACTCGAAAGCTTACGCAGGCGCCGTCGCTTCTTTTTCGCAAGCTCCAGGTCGAATAGATTCACGCGCTTGGTTCGCCGGCAAAGAACGTTTAGTATCGGTCTATTATGACCCGTATAAGATTTGTCGACACCACGTTGCGCGACGGCCAGCAGAGCCTCTGGGCCTACGGCATGCGCACCGGCATGATTATTCCTATAGCGGAACACATAGATCGAGCAGGTTTTGAGGCCATCGAACTTGGCGGTCCGGTGGAGCTGCCCAAGTGCGTGCGTGAGCTGCGTGAAGATCCCTGGGAGCGATACCGGCTGATCGCATCCCGGATCACCAAGACGCCGCTGCGGGTGATTCACGGAACGCGCAGTGGTTTTTCGATTTTCCCGGATGCTGTGCACGAGCTCTATGATCGGTGCATGGCTGATGTTGGAGTAAAGCAGGTGCGTATTTCGGATTCGTGGAACGATGCGGCAGATTGGCAATGGCGCATAAAACAAGCGCGCGCCGCAGGGCTCGAGCCGATCATCAATCTGATCTATACCATCTCACCCAGACACACCGACGAGTATTATGCGCAAAAAACCCGTGCCGCGCTCGATCTGAATGTGTTCCGCGTCTGTCTCAAAGATCCCGGCGGAATCCTCACCCCTGAAAGGACTCGCACCCTGGCGCCGGCGGTGCTCCAGGCGGCCAATGGCACAACGGTCGAGTTGCACACACACTGCACGACCGGCCTCGGTTCGCTTTGTTGCCTTGAAGCCATGCAGGCCGGGATCAAATCAATCAATACCGCTATTCCGCCGCTGGCTGACGGCTCTTCCAACCCATCGATCTTCAATGTGTCGAGGAATGCCGCAGCGATGGGATTTACGCCGGTTCTGGATGAGAGTTCAATTCGGCCTGTCGCCGAACATTTCACCGCCGTTGCGCGCAGGGAGAATCTGCCCATCGGCAGGCCGCCCGAATACGATTATGCGCAATACGTGCACCAGATTCCCGGCGGAATGATCTCGAACCTGCGTCATCAACTGCGCCTTGTCGGCATAGAAAACAAGCTGGAGCAAACATTGGAGGAGGCCGCGCAAGTAAGGGCCGAGTTCGGCTATCCGATCATGGTAACGCCGCTGTCTCAATTTGTCGGGAGCCAGGCCGCGATCAATGTAATAGTCGGCGAGCGCTACAAGCAGGTCACCGACCAGACCATCGAGTACGCGCTAGGAATCTGGGGCAAAGAAGGGAGCCTGCTGATGGACGGTGGGGTCAAGGATAAGATTCTCGGCCGTCCGCGCGCCAACGAAATCGTCCGTCGCGAACCGCCGCGAGCTTCGCTTGATGAATTACGCCGGAGATGGGGCGGGCCCGGAGTTTCCGACGAAGAAGTTCTTTTACGGTTCTTCACGAGCAAAGAAGATGTCGCGAACCTGCGCGCCGCCGGCCCGGCGCGCGTTCATGCGTATACCGCAAATCCGCTAACGACTCTGGTTAAAGAGCTAACAAAGCGAAGTGACCGCAGCAGGGTCTTCATCAGAAGAGGCGATTTTTCTCTGATCATGGCAAAAAGACGCTCTGTCTGAGCCCGGTGCGGCGTTTTGGTAAATCTTCCGCGCTGCTCTGCGTGGGACAGCAATCCGCCGCAAAGTGTATCGGTAGCGGCACACTACCGCTGCAATCCCTATTTTTCTCCAGCTTAGAAGTACTCGGACTCTGTGCAAACTTGGCATGCTCTTTGTGATTCTCAGAAATTGCAGCGTGCCGCTGGAAAACACCATT
This sequence comes from uncultured Syntrophobacteraceae bacterium, assembly GCA_964482425.1. Taxonomy (GTDB): domain Bacteria; phylum Desulfobacterota; class Binatia; order UBA9968; family UBA9968; genus WHTF01. The sequence continues at coordinate 1,903 of CAYZXN010000303.1, forward strand.
TGAGGGAGGATTGCACATGAAACAATCTTTTCGTGATTATTCTGCTACCATAGCGCTCGTTCTCAGTTTGACGGCGCTTGCCGGTTGCGTTGCCTACGGTCCTACACTGGAGGAGACCCGCCGGGGTCAGGGTCGTGTGACAACCGATACAAGCTTGCAAGCGGGCGAGATCCGGGCCGAAGTTTTGCGGCTCCAGCCCAACCGTAATGAGATCGAGGTTCGCTCGGACGACAACCGTACGCGCGTGCTCAGTTACGATCCCGTTACCACCCGGGTCGCCTATCACGGCCGCGACTATTCCGCAGAGCAGCTGCAGGCGGGAGACGTTATCGCCTATCAGACCCGGCCGCGCAGCGACATGGTCGATACCATTCGCATCCAGGAGCCGGTTCAAGCGCGTGCGACTTCGGCAACCGCCTCGCGATCTCCGCTGCCGCCGCGCCGGCAGGTCATCGAAGGAACGGTGGAAAGAATTGATTCCGATCGCGGCATCTTTGAGGTGCAAACCCGCGATCGTGAGAACGTGACCGTAACTCTCCCTTATAACGCGCGCACTGCAGATGTCGACGAGTTCCGCCGCTTGCGCGCTGGCGATACCGTCAGATTGGAAGGAGAGTTCGTGACCCGGGACAGTTTTCAGGTTTCGGCGTTCACGCGCTAACAGGGCACGCGCACGGAGGCTCATTGTCATGGAACAGCGCACAGGTATGGCCGCGACGCTGGCGATCATCGCGGCCATCGGCGGCATTGTTTTAGTATTCGCCGGTCATCCAGGATGGGGACTGGTTGTCGAGTTGTTCGCCATTTTTTGCGGCATCGTCGGCTTCTTCATGGCGGCATCGCCGCGCGTCAGCGGAGGCATTATGAGCATCGCCGCTATCGTAATCGCGGTGTTCGGATTGGGCTTTTCGGTTATCGGCATGATCGGCGGCATTATATTCTGAGCTCGGCGCATTCACGGGCAACATCCCGCCATGCGTGCCGAGCGCGCGCCGCCGATTTCCAGGCGCATGTTCCCCGCGGCGCCTCGCTACCGGCCGCTGTTTTTTTTCCCTTCTTCCATCTCTTCGAGCGTCCGCGGCCAATCCGCTTTTAGCAACCGCGACAATGAGCGGTCGGCGAGCAACCGTCCTCCCGTCTGGCAGCGGGCGCAGTAGTTGGTTTCGTTCTCGGCGTAGGCGATCCGTTGCACCGGCGCGCCGCAGATGGGGCACGGTTTTCGATATCTGCCATGCACCGCCATTTCGTCGCGAAAGGCCGTGACGCGTTCCGGAAAGGACTCTCCCGTCTCTCTGCGCAGCCGCTCGATCCACTCGCTCAAACACTCTTTGGCGGCATGGAAGAGCCTGCTGATTTCGTCGAGATGGAGCGTCTTTGTCTGTTTGATGGGAGAGAGTTTGGCGCGATGAAGAATTTCATCGGAATAGGCGTTACCGATGCCGCTTAAGACACGCGGGTCGGTCAGGGTCCGCTTGAGCGTATGGTTCTCGCGCGTCAGCGCGGCGCCAAACGCGCTCAGGTCGGCGGCGAAAATTTCCAGTCCTTGCGGATCGTGCTCGGCTAAACCTCCCCTGCCCTGGACCACGTGCAGGGACGCCCTCTTGTTCGTGCCCATCTCTGTCAGCAGCAGAGTACCCGGCGCAAAATCAAAAGCGGCGTGACCGAACTTGCGCGGCACCGGCACGGCACGCCTTTTCCAGTGAAAGCGGCCGGCGATCATCAGATGGAATACTAAAAAGAGTTGATCTTCCAGTTCGAAGACGATGCGCTTGCCAATCCGGTGAAATGCGATGATCTTTTTGCCCTCCGCGCTTTGAACCGGCGGAGCCACCGAACGCAGCAAAAAAGGACTCGTCAAGCGAACTTTTTGCAAAGGCTGATCAAGTAAACGCTCTTCGAGCGCCTCGATGTAGATTGTAATGTCGGGAAGCTCTGGCATGGAGGATTCTGGTTAGCTAAGACAATCGCCTGCGCCGGTTACTTGGCGATTGATGGTAGCCGGTGCGCTTGGCCGACCATACCTTCGCAACGCAAAAGCCGATAGGTGGAGCCGTGATCTTTTCGAACAGATTCTTCAGCCGGCATACTCGGGGCGTGGCGGTGGGTAAGGAATGCTAGCGCGTGCTCAAGACAATGGAAGCGTCCAATCTGCAATGCCAACTCCCATCAATTCTAATCGCGTTCGAGAGATCTTGGAGGAGGACCGAGTACAAATCCGAAGCGAGGCGACATGCCGGTAGATTCAAACCCGGCTAAAACGTCCCGTGGCTAGATTTTCCCTTGCGACCTGAGGTGATCCATGCGCTGACGGATGATCTCGCCGAGATCGAGGGTAGGTAAACCGTCGGCCATTTGTAATGAATCAGCTCCGAGCTGAGTAAGCTTCTCGTTTAAACTCTGAAGGCCCGACCGAATCCGCTCGTAGTCTTGGAGATATTGCCGGCAGGCCAGAATATTGTCATCGATCTCTTCTAAGCACTTTGCCAGCCTTCTGCTTTCCTGGCTGAATGATTGCCGCAGATGATCGACATTGGCTTGAATGATCTGTTCTTCCACAGGCCTTATCTGTTTGGCGATTTCGTTCTTCATGTCCTGCAACGCTTGCAGCAGTCGTTCGTACGATTGTTCCTCTCGCATTAGATCCTCCGGCATTTGAATTCGCGGTTCTTTCATTCCGATGTAATGCTGCGCCAAAGATTCGGAGACTCTTTTCTTCACCAGTGTCAGAGCACCTGTTGTTTCCCGGATTTTTTCCTCGACCCGTGCTTCTTCGGCCAGCAATTTAGCCAGTCGCTCCACCGGTCTTGGTGATGTCTTCATCTTTGGTCTTTCTGGAAGGAAGAAAATCGGGCTCCTCAATGCCCAACAAACGGCACACTTTTATCCAAGTGCTGGCGAAACTGCAAGCACGAAGGAATTCACAACTCTGATCCAAACAGTCTAGGCGACGAGGAAGCCTTGAAGCGGACGAGCGAGGGTATCGGATAATGTTAACGGCGAGATGGACCGGACCATTCAGGCAAACACCGGTTCAGTGGTCTTGATGAATGAAGGCTCATTGCGAAGACAGAAAAGATCGGCCCTTGCGGGGTCCGAGATTCTAGGCGTTACATGACAGCAGCGGCCCAGCCAAATATCGCAATTCCGCTCGCCGGCTGAAACCTGAACACGCTCGCGAACTCGGAATAAAAGATTAACTGTTTCCAGGCACCTTTTTTTGCGCCAACTGCCGCTTCCAGCCGAGGGTTCGGGCTTGAGCAGCGATATGCTCCGCCTCAGTAATCATGCCTTTCTGCTGATAGAAGATGGACAAGCTGGTATATCCTAGTTCATCGTCGGGAGCGACTTCTATGAGTTTCTTGCCCATCTCAATGGCGTCATCGAATTTTTCCTGATGCGAGTACGTCATCGCCAGCGCGTGCAGAGCGTCTGGATAGTTTGCGTCTTCTCGGAGCGCCCGGTGAAACTCGACCACCGCGTCGTCAAGTTTGCCTTCGGTGAACAGTTCCATTCCGCGATTATAGTATTCTTCCTTGTTCATGAGGCGTACTAACTCAGCCTTCTTTCGATTCCGGTGGTGCCTGAGGAGAAGTGTCTTGGAGCTGCCTTTCATAAGCTCTCTCGGGTCTACATTGCTGCAGTAGCGTCTTCTTCAGCAGAACCGGATTGACCGGCTTTTTGAAAATGACGCCCTGCAGACCTTCCAGGCAGCTCCGTTTGATAATGTGGTCTTTGTCATAGTTGAAGGCGGTCATCAGGACCACCGGCAGCTGAGGCATCTGCTTCTTGACCTGTTGATAGAGCTGATAGCCGTCCATATCCGGCATGACCACGTCGCTAAGAACCAGATCAAACTGCCGCCGCTCCAACCATCGCATGGCGTAAACGCCTGATGCCGCGGTTTCGACGGAGCATCCCTCCGCCTCCAGAAGCTCTTTAAGAGACTGGCAAATGGCGGCATCGTCATCGACAATGAGAATACTCAGACCTCGCAGCGGATGGCGCTCGTCAGCCTTCCGCCGTTGGCAAGCATTGTTGTCGCTGTCGATGTGAAGATCGGTCATCATTTTGCCGGACAAATACTCCTTGGTTCCGTATTCGCCCTCGTCTGCCATCTGGCTGATTCGCGCAGTGATGTCCTGAATCTTTTTTATCTGTGAGGCAACCGACTCCAGACGGTCGGATTCAACGATGTAGTCCTCGTCCGTGGCCGCCCGTTCAACGAATTTTTGTAGAAGTTCAACCTGGTTAACCAGCACTTCCAATGAATTGTTGACCTCGTGCGACACCCCAATAGCGATCTCAGCCAGCGTTACAAGTTGATCCCGGCGTCGAATCTCGCGTATGTCTTTGGCAAAGCCGATGGAACCGATTTCGTGCTCATTCTCGTCGTAGATGATAGAAGCGGAAATAGCGACTGGAACAGTCTCGCCCCTTTTTGTTTTGAACCATGTTTCGAAGCTCCTGATCCGACCTTTGCCAGCACCGCTGTTGGCGCGCATGGCGGCCATCACCCGACGCGCCTCGTCAATCGTGGGGTATATTTCCAGCACGTTCTTACCCAAGACCTCTTCGGGAGAAAAACCGAGGTTCTGCCGGGCGCCATCGTTATAAAAGGTGACCGTTCCCTGCGTGTCTACCGAAATGATGATGTCCGGGCAACTCTCAACGAGCTTTTGGAAATATTGTGCGGGTAGGGGCATAGCGGCCAGCTAACTCAACATATGATAGGTCGAAGCACGATAGCATTGCAAGAGCCCCAGCGGCCAACAACTGAGCTTCCGTTTCTCGGCGCGAACGGGCCGCCGGTAGCGAGAGCGCGCAGACCCGCAGAGATCTTTGCCTGGACGCTTCTCTTGCGCCACGAGGGACTGGTGAACAAGCTACCGAAGACGCTCCTAAGGCATCGTCACAATGAACCCGCGACCACCGCTTTTTCACTTGCCTGCGCCGAGCTCTCAACCAAACGATCAGCTTCCTCCATGCCGAGGTAACGGTCGATAATGGAATGGCCGACGTAGAGTAAAGGAGTGATCGCCAGCGCGATCAACAATTTGTAAGAGTAGTTCGCCCCCGCCACCATGAAGAAATCAGCGGTTTGAATCTTCCCCGGAAGCCAGAAGGCTATCCCTATGATCACAATGCTATCGATAAACTGCGAAACGAGCGTAGAGCCTGTGGCGCGCATCCAGAGGTGCCGACGGCCCGTCTTATGACGAACCAGCCAGAAAATCGTGACGTCCACCAACTGACTTATTCCAAAGGCCACGATACTGCCGCCGATTATCCACAGCGACTGTCCGAAGACGGCTTGAAACTGTGCGTCCGTTACCGGCGAAAACGAAGCTGCGGGAACCTGGATCGAAAGGTAAAGAACGATGAAAGCATAGGCAATCAGACCGATGGTCATGAAAGTAAGCCTGCGCACGCCATCACGTCCGAAATATTCGTTGATCAAATCCGTCGTTATAAAAACTACGGGCCAGGGAATGACGCCGATACTCATGGTGAAAGGCCCCATGCTAAAGAGCTTACCTCCCATCACCTCCCCCAAAATGGCATTGGTGACGAAGAATCCCGCCAGCGCAAGATAAACGATGTCTCTTCTGCTCGCCACATTCATACTGGCCTCGCTCGCGTCACCTTCGAACAGCGCCGCAGTCGAGTGTTGAGTCAACCGGTCGGCCATCGACAACTCTCAGCTCCACACTGGAACTTCCATTCCATTCGTTCTCGCTCAAGCGGTAGACCAGATCGACAGCCACGCCGGGGCGAGCGGGAAAATCCTGTCCCACATGGAACGCCACTCCGTTGAAAAAACGCTCGGCTTGTTTGAAACGAAAGCGCGCGCCGATCGAGAACTCTTTCCTTTCGGAAATCTCGATCCCTTTGCTCATGAACAGCGGCTCCGGATTGGCCACTCCAAAGGGTTTCAGAACATCAATTTGACGCATCAAAGGAAATCCGATTTGCGAGAACGTCAGTTCGGCGTCGATTTCCAAGTATGGCAGGAGAGCTTCAGCCGACAAAGTCGCCCTAGCCACTGCATCAAATGAGTCGACAAAGCCGGACAAATTCTTTTCTTTAATCGTCAGACCGCCGGCATACTCATGCCCGCCGAATTTATCTAGAAAGTGGGCGCAGTGACGAAATCCCTCGACCATATGAAATCCGCGAATGCTGCGCGCAGAACCCTTGCCTTGCCCTGCCTGAAATCCGATCACGACGGTGGGACGATGAAATTTCTCCACCACGCGCGACGCAACAATGCCGAGCACGCCTGGATGCCAACCTTCTCCAGCAAGCACCAAAGAGTACGGCGTCGAATTGATAACCTTTTCCGCCTGCGTCAGTGCCTCCTCCAATACGTGAGTCTCCATTGCCCGGCGCTCGCGATTATGCTCGTCAAGCTCTTGCGCGATGCGAAGCGCTGTTTCGAGCGAGCCGGTAGTCAACAGTTCGACCACTTTGACAGCATCGTCCATACGGCCGGCGGCATTGATGCGAGGTCCCAACTGAAATCCTACCTGCCCCGCACTCACTTGACCGGTCCCCAACCCAGCGACTTGCTTGAGGGCTACTACGCCCGGGCGTTGCGAAACGCCAAGCTCGGCCAACCCGCGCTTGATCAATGTTCGGTTAACACCCTTAAGCGGAACCATATCGGCAATGGTGCCCAAGGTAACGATATCGAGGTGACGACGAATGTCGGGCCCCGCCGAACCGCTGAACCATCCCACATTACGCAACCGCGCGCGCAGAGCGATGACGACATAGAAAGCCAATCCTGCCGCGCATAAGCCTTTGTCGGGAAATGTGCAATCCTTGCGGTGCGGATTGACGATGGCAACCGCCTGTGGAAGGTGTTCGGGAGGTTGGTGATGATCGACAATGACAACGTCGAGTCCCAGTGCATTAGCCGCCGCCACCTCGTCGTAGTTGGAAATTCCAGAATCAACCGTGACTACAAGATCAATTCCACCCTCTCTGAGCCGTCGAAGCCCTTCGATATTCAAGCCGTAGCCTTCGTCGATTCGATGGGGGACATAACAAACCGGGTTCACGCCGATTTCGCGCAAAAAAGAGACTAAAACCGCGGCGCCAGTAGTGCCGTCGACGTCGTAATCGCCCCATATACCAATGGATTCCGTCTTTTGTATGGCGCGAACTATTCGATCGACGGCGGTCTCCATATCCGCCATCAGAAAAGGCGAGGGGAGATCAGCATGAAGGCTGGAAGAAAGATAACACTTGGCAGCGTCAATGTCGGCCAGGTCGCGTAGGGCCATGATGCGCGCCACAAGCGCCGAAACCTTGAGCTCATTTGAACAGCGGGCGACAAACTCCTGGTCGGCTGTTTTGAGAATCCATCTCTTGCGAAGTTGCTCTTGCATCTATGTCGAACCGAGAGAGAGATACGTGAAGAGGTAATTGCTGTCTTCTGTCCGGCTCGGGTAATTATCTTTTCGCAGGCTTCTTTTGCCACATCAGGATGATCGGACTGGCAATAAAAATTGTCGAGTAAACCCCGGATATAAAGCCTACCAAAAGGGTGAAAGCGAACGGGCGGATCACGGCGCCGCCGAGCAGGTACAGCGATAGAAGCACAAAGAGGGCCGTGCCCGTGGTGAGAATAGTTCGGCTAAGGGTTTCGTTGATACTGATATTGATGATGCCTTCCAGGGATTCGCGCCTGATCTTGCGCATGTTCTCGCGAATCCGGTCGCAGATAACAACGGTATCATTGACGGAAAATCCGACTATGGTCAAAAGCGCCGCTACGATGGTCAGATCGAATTCATAATTGGCTATTATGAGAGCGCCCACGGCGATAAGAACGTCATGGACCAGCGCGACCACGGCGCCGAGCCCGAAACGCAGATCGAAGCGAAACCACAAATACGCCCCCATCATGATAGTCGCGACGATAACGGACAATGTCCCGCGCCGGCGCAGATCCTCGCCTATCTTAGGACCAACGGATTCAATCCGGCGCAGCTCGAATCTCTCTGGCCCGAACTGATCGGACAAGGCCTTTCTGACCTGTTCTCCAAGCACGCCGATTTCCACCGAAGTTCTGTCCAAGCGGACAAGATACTCATTCTCGCCGGCCTGGCCGAAATCCTGGATGACGCTGCCGCCTAAATTAATCTTATCGAATGCCTGGCGAATCTCCGGTATTGTCACGTTCTGCTGAAACTTGAGATGCACCATTGTGCCGCCGGCGAAATCGACCCCTAAATTGGGACCTTTGGTGAACAGCAAGATCAGCACGAGCAGATTCAAGATGGTCGATATCGTAACCGCGGCCTTGCGGTAGCGGGTAAACGGGATTTTTAAGCCCGGTTTGATGAGCTCCATACTCTCCTCTATATGCTCACACGCGCCAGTCTACGGGAGCTAATGCGAAAATCGTAATAAACGCGAGTTAAATAGACAGCCGTGATTACCGTCGTCAGAATACCGATGCACAACGTAACAGCAAAGCCTTTGATCGGACCCGTGCCGAACTGAAACAGAATAACGCCTGATAGAAAAGTCGTGACGTTTGAATCCAGGATTGCCGGCAACGCGTTCCGATAACCCGCTTCAACAGCCGAGCGCGGCGCGCGTCCGGCTCGCAGTTCCTCGCGTATGCGTTCGTTAATTAAGACATTGGCATCCACCGCCATTCCAATCGTGAGCACGATTCCGGCAATACCCGGCAATGTCAACACCGCTTGAAAACCAGCCAGAATTGAAAACAGGAATAAGACGTTGAACAGCAGCGCTACCACCGCGACCAGGCCGGCGCCTTTATAGTAGGCAATCATGAAAATAACGACGAAGACGCCCCCAACGATAAAAGAGTTTATCCCTTGTTTGATGGAGTCCTGGCCGAGTGAAGGCCCTACCGTCCGCTCTTCAACAATCTCCACAGGTGCCGGCAGCGCGCCGGCGCGCAGAATAATGGCCAGATCGCGTGCTTCCTTAATATCGAAACTCCCGGTGATAGAAGCCCTGCCTCCGCCGATCCTTTCCTGAATCACAGGCGCCGAATAAACCCGATTATCAAGCACGATCGCAAGCCGCCGGCGCACGTTCTCTCCGGTGATCTGCTCGAACAAACGTGCGCCACTGGGGTTCAGAATCAGTTCGACGTAGGGTCCCTGCAATTGCGTGCTCGGTCGCACTCTGGCATCTGAGATATACTCGCCGGTCATCAGTGTACGCGACTCCAGCACATATGCCGTTTTCGCGCCCATACCGGCTTCACCGCTTTCCCCGTAACCGTAAAGTATCTGCCGGCCGGGCGGCGGGCCGCTCCGTACGGCGCTCTCGACATCCGCATTGTCGTCGACCAATTTGAACTCGAGCAGCGCGGTTTTGCCGATGATCTGCTTGGCCCTGTCCGGATCTTGAATACCCGGCAGCTGGACGAGAATGTCCTGTTGTCCTTGTCGCTGTATGATCGGCTCACTGACACCGAACTGGTCGATCCGATTGCGGATGGTCTCGAGCGACTGATCCACGGCAAAATCGCGCACGGCGCGTATCTCTTCTTTACTGAGCGTCACGATGAAATCAGTCGTTCCGGCTGTGGTCTGAGTCGTGATGATGGTCAGGTTCGGAAAATCTCCCTTTAACACACCGCGCACTCGCTCGACGCTCTGGGCCGGAGCTTTGATCTGCAACTGCATGCCCTGGCTCCGCTCCACGGCAACGCCCGACAAACCGCGTTCGCGGAATAGGCCAGCGAGGTCATTTCGGACTCTTTCCAAATTGTGCTCGACGGCTTTGTCTACTTGCACCTCCAAAATCAGATGACTACCGCCTTGCAAGTCCAATCCCAAATGGATTTTTTCCGAAGGCAGAAAGCTGCTCCACCAAGACGGCAACTGATCGACAAGCGTCGGAGTTAGATAGACGAGAGCAGCCAAAGCTGCAGTAGCGAACATTATAAAGCGATACAAAACACCGCGTCGCATTCTCTACTCCTTTGCATCCTTAGGTGGATTTTTCTCGCCCGTTATCACGGCAGAGATCTGAGGCCGGTTCACGCGGATCCTCACGTTGGGCGCCACCTCCAAAGTCACCACATTATCCGCCAGGGCCGTCACCTTACCGTAAATTCCTCCCGAGGTCATCACTTCATCATTCTTTTTGAGCCGGCCGAGCATTTGTTGATGATCCCTAGCCTTCTTCTGCTGGGGCCTTATGAGCAAAAAGTAAAAAATCACAAAAACCAAGACCAGCGGCAAGAAGCTGAGCAACTGGCTTGGCCCTCCTGCCCCCGGCGCGCTCTGCGCAAATGCAATATCTATCATGATTCCTCCTCCGATAGGTTAACTAACCAGGATTTGTGCCGGCGATTCTAAGATCGGCCGTCCGTCACGAATCGACTCACGACACCTTTTCATGAGCCCGTGGTAAAAGTAAAGATTATGCAAGCTGTTTAGCTGTGATGACAGGATCTCTCCCGCCATATATAAATGTCGCAGATAAGCACGCGAGAAATTCCGACAGGTGTAGCACTGGCACGCGTCGTCCACTGGGTGTGGATCCCGGGCAAACTCGGCGCGCTTGATGTTGAGCCTGCCGTTAGAGGTAAACAGAGTACCGTTTCGCGCGTTCCGTGTCGGAATGACGCAGTCGAACATATCGAATCCGGCGCGCACGGCATCGATGATATCTTCGGGCCTGCCTACTCCCATCAGATAACGCGGTCGGTCCTCAGGTAGGAGACCGGCCGTGTAGGCGCTCATGGCGTGCAGCATTACCTCGCCCTCGCCAACTCCCAGACCTCCAACTGCAAATCCTTCGAAAGGCATGACATTCATCTCATCCACACACCATTGACGCAGATCCTCGTGCATGCCGCCTTGAACGATCCCGAACAGTAACTGACCTCTCTTAGCCCGAGCTCGCAGACATCGCTCAGCCCAGCGAACCGTCCGCTCGGTGGAAGCGCGGACGTACTTTCGGTCGGCGTCGTGCGGAATGCACTCATCCAAAGTCATCGCGATGTCGCTTCCTAAAGTTTCCTGAATTTCCACGACCTTTTCCGGTGTGAGCAGATGATAGGAGCCGTCGAGGTGTGATTGAAAGCGCACACCCTCTTCGGAAATCTTGCGCATCGCGCCAAGGCTAAACACTTGGTACCCGCCGCTATCGGTCAGAATCGGACCGTCCCAAGCCATAAACTTATGCAAACCGCCCAATTCCTGAATCAAGCCGGCCCCTGGACGCAAGTAGAGGTGATAGGTATTGCCAAGCAGAATCTGGCAGCCCATTTCAACCAGATCTCTCGGCAAGACCGCTTTTACCGTCGCTTGTGTCCCCACCGGCATGAAGCAAGGAGTCTCAATTGAGCCGTGAACGGTTTCCAAACGGCCCAGACGTGCGCGGCTTGCCGCATCTTTTCTAATTACCGCGAAATGATTAACCATAAACAGATGAGAGAAACGCAGCGACAAACCTAAACGTGAGGTAGACTCTAGGGAAATCAACTGAGATTCCCGGCGCCGATTCGATGCTGTTCACAAAATCAGCATTGCATCGCCATAACTGTAAAAGCGGTATTTCATCTTGATTGCCTCAGCGTAGGCTGCGCGCACCAACTCCAGCCCTGCGAAGGCCGCCACAAGAACCAGTGGCGTTGAACCGGGCAAATGAAAGTTCGTGATCAAAGCGTCGACCACGCGAAATGGGTCGCCTGGACGTATGAAGAGTCGCGCGATGCCCTCGTCAGCCTCCACTTGCCCTTTTTGCTGCGCAACCCATTCCAGAGTTCGCGTGCTCGTCGAACCTACTGCAACGACGCGCCGACCGCTTCGTTTTGCTTGGTGAATCTTAGATGCCGCATCGCTCTGGAGAACGTAACGCTCTCCTTCCATCCGGTGGTTCTCCACCTGCGCCGTGCGGATCGGTTGGAAGGTACCCGGCCCAACATGCAGCGTCAACACGGCCTTCTCAACCCCTTTCGTTTGCAACCTTTCCAACAACTCCGCGGTAAAATGAAATCCGGCGGTCGGTGCCGCGATGGCGCCCGGCTGGGCCGCATACACAGTCTGGTAACGCTGCCTATCCGACGCAGATACTCCGCGTTGCCGTCGCACGTACGGTGGTAAGGGGGGTTCGCCCAACGCGTCCAGTCGAGCATCAAAATCTCCGGCGTGATGAAATTCCACGCCAAAACGTCCGCGCCCAAGATCACCGATAACGTCGGCGCTCATGTCGCTAAAAATAAGCCGGCTTCCAATCCGGGGCTTTTTGGCAGAGTCAATCAGCGCAATCCAAAGACTCCGCGCGTCGGGGAAGCGTTCCAGCAATAATACCTCAACGGTGCCGCCGCTTTCCTTGACACCGCGCAATCGTGCTGGAAAGACCTTGGTGTCATTGAGAACGATCAAATCGCCGCTATCGAGAAAATCGCCCAGATCGGAAAACACCGCATGGATTAATTCGCCGGTGACCCGCTTGACAACCAGGAGACGAGAGTCTTCCCGTCTGCGGCTGGGAAAAGAAGCAATCAAGCCGTGGGGCAGCTCATAATGCAACTCTGCGAGATCCATAGCTACGCGGTTCACCGATGCAATGCGGCGTAAGGCTGCGCCAGATGACACTCTCACTCGCAACCTGCCCCTGGCAGTCGCAACCCAATCGAAAACGATGCCCAGGCTGTGCGTTCTAAGTTTGATCGTTTTTTTTCAGGAACGGAGTCAAAAGATCGATCGGCACCGGGAAGATTGTTGTAGAATTCTTGTCTGAAGCTACCTCGACAAGGCTCTGCAGAAAGCGAAGCTGTATAGCCACCGGTTGTTTTCCGAGAACCTCGGCAGCGTCGGCCAATTTCTGCGCCGCTTGAAATTCACCGTCGGCATGAATCACCTTGGCGCGTCGTTCCCGCTCGGCCTCCGCCTGTTTGGCCATGGCTCGCTGCATCTCCTGCGGCAGATCGATATGTTTGAGTTCCACCAGAACTACTTTGATGCCCCAAGGGTCGGTTTGCGCGTCGAGAATTTCCTGAATGCGGCTATTGATCCTTTCACGCTCGGCAAGCAGCTCATCCAACTCCGCCTGACCACAGACACTTCGAAGCGTCACCTGGGCAAGTTGGGATGTCGCAAACAGATAGTTCTCCACCTCCCTGACCGCCTTATTCGGCTCCAACACTCTAAAGTAGAGCACAGCATTCACCTTGACCGATACGTTATCGCGGGTGATCACGTCTTGGGACGGAACATCCATCGTTACCGTACGCAAGTCCATCTTAACCATCTTTTCGATGCCTGGAATGATATAGATCAATCCCGGACCCCGAGAGCCGACCATACGGCCGAGTCGAAAGACAACTCCCCGTTCGTACTCCTTGAGGATCTTGATGCCGCTGATGATGGCGGCAATAACGATGATCAGAAATGTAATCGGAGCGCCTAATCCAAACATATTCACCTCCTCCGCTAAATCACGATGTGCGTCCGGGAAGCCGCTTCACCTTGAGATTCATGCCGTCGTAACCGACCACTTGAACCTTTTCACCCACATCGATTTCTCCATCTGCTTGCGCATTCCAGTATTCGCCATGCACGAACACTTTACCCGAGGGACTTAGCCTTCCTCTCACCTCGCCGATCTCACCGACCAAGCCATCCATTCCCATGGTCGGTTTGGCTTTCTGCGAACGAAACACCAGATAGCTGATCGCAAGAACCAGAGAAGACATGGTGATCACTGCGGTAAAGATGATCGAGCGGTCGATAGTCAGGTCGGAATTGGGTGTATCGAAAAGCAAAAAGGAGCCCAGCGCGAGCGAAATGACCCCGCCGATGCCGAGAATTCCAAAGCTGGGCATGAACGCTTCGCCGACAAGAAGCGCGATACCGAGCAGAATCAGGATCAGACCGGCATAATTAAAGGAAAGAAGCTGCAGCGAAATCAACGCCATCACCAAACAGATCGCACCGGTCACCCCCGGAAACATGACCCCTGGATTGGAAAATTCCATGTACAGCCCGAGGATGCCGGCCATCAGCAGCATGTAGGCGATATTGGGATCGGCGATCGCGTTGATGATCTTTTGTTTGAGGCTCATCTCATGGCGCACAATGCCGGCGCCTTTCACCGAAAGTGTCATCATGCGCCCATCCAGATCGACCTTGCGGCCGTCGGCTTGACTCAGCAAGTCGTCAATGTTTTTGGCTACGATGTCAATAACGTTTTTTTTGAGCGCGTCGGTTTCGGTAATGGAGACGCTCTTGCGCACGGCCTCGATCGCCCATTCGGTATTTCGGCCGCGCTTTTGAGCAATGGTCTCACTAAAGGAGGCGGTGAAGTTTTCGATCTTTTCGCCCATGACTCCTTTAACTTCCTGACCGCCGCCGGCCACCGGATGAGCCGCACCGATATTGGTGGCCGGCGCCATAGCTGCAACATGCGCCGCCATGGTAATGAAAACACCGGCCGACCCCGCGCCACCGCCGCTCGGCGCCACATAGACCATAATGGGCACTGGCGCTCCGAGCATTTCCTTCACAATCGTTCGAGTGGAGCTCAACAACCCGCCCGGTGTGTCGAGCTGAATGATCAGCGCACGCGCACCGTTGGCTTTCGCTCGGCCGATGCTTTCGCGGATGAAATCATCGACAGCCGGATTGATCGAGCCGTCGATCACAATCAAGTCAACATGCGCCGCCGAGAGATCTGACGGGTCTTTTGTCTGCGCCAAGGCGGACAGTCCCACCGCCATTAACGACAGGAACAAGAAAATTCTAAGCCGTTTCACCTTGCATCTCTTTCATTACTTTTTTGATGTCTTCCCAGACAAGCTTCTTATCGGCGGGATTGCGTAATAGATAAGCCGGATGAAAGGTCGGCATCAGTTTAGTTCCGAGATAGGTATGCCAGTTGCCGCGCAGCCGCGTGATTGGAACCTTGCTGCGTAGTAGCGTTTGCACGGCAAATTTGCCTAATGCAACGATGATCTCAGGACGAACAAGGTCGATTTGCTTCTTCAGAAAAGGCTCACACGAATCCACTTCGTCGGGCTCCGGGTTGCGATTTCCGGGCGGGCGGCACTTGACCACATTGGCGATGTAAACGTCTTCCCGGCGCAGTCCCATGCCCTTGGTGATAATATCGGTTAGAAGCTGCCCGGCGCGGCCTACAAAGGGCTCGCCCTTGAGATCTTCGTCGCGTCCTGGGCCCTCGCCCACGAACATCAATCTGGCATTGGGGTTACCTACGCCGAATACGAGATGAGTTCGGCCCGCATGCAACTTGCATCGGCGACAGTCTCCAAGAACGGCTCGAAGTTCGTCGAGACTCTTCGCCTTTTGCGCATCGGTTTGTGGCGATAGTCTGTCCTGCTCGTCTGCAGTCGCCGCTACTTCACTTTTATCAGAGGATACCTGCATTTCCGCATGACTATCACGCTGCACGAACTGAGATCCTGACCTTTGCCGCCGCTGTAAATGACGCCGTAAGGTCATTACTAACAATGCAAATTCTTCACCGGCGTCAACCACTAACTCGCGTCCCTTCCTGCGAAGATCTTAACATCGGACACTTACAGGTATCAACAAGAGAAGAACGGTTAGAAGTGAACGGAACCAATTGATTTACTTGGTGGTTACCGTTTGCAGAAAAAAAATTCCAGCCGCGTTCCCCGCTCACAACAAGAAGCAAGCGATAACAAAGACGGGCTTGAATGCGAGCCGTAAGAATCTTCTACCGCCTCATGGTCAGTAAATGGTCAAGAATGTGGTCCGCAACCTCGTCTTTTGTCATCATTGGCAGCGCACGGACGGCGCCGGCACGATCCATGATCGTAACGATATTGGTGTCGGCGTCGAAACCGCCCCCCTCTCTCGTTACGTCGTTTGCGACAACAATATCGAGGTTTTTCTCACACAACTTCTTATGGGCATTCTCGGCAAGATTTTCAGTTTCGGCGGCAAATCCGACCAGGAGTTTTTTGCCGGTCTTCCTTTTTCCGAGCTCTTTGAGAATGTCCTGATTCGGTTCCAGCCAAAGTTGCAACGGACCATGACCGCGTTTGATTTTGGCCGGCGAAACCTGGACGGGACGAAAGTCTGCCACGGCGGCCGCCATGATCACGGCCGTGCACACGTCAAATCCCTCGAACACTGCCTCGCTCATTTGAGTTGCGGTGGTTACCTTCTTGAATTCAACACCCGCCGGTGGCTCCAGAGCAGTCGGGCCGCTGACCAGAAGCACTTCTGCACCTCTTCGCACAGCAGCACGCGCGAGCGCATACCCCATTTTACCGGACGATCTATTAGAGATGTAGCGAACCGGGTCCAACGGTTCGTGGCTGGGACCGGCTGTGATCATCAGCTTTTCACCGGCTAAATCCTTTTTCTGGAGCAGGCCGCGAATCTGATCGAAAATCGCTTCAGGGTCGGGCAGCCTTCCTTTACCTTCATAACCGCACGCTAGATAGCCTTCGGCAGGCTCCATCAGATGATAGCCGAGCCGCCTTAGCTTGCGTAGATTCTCCTGTAAAACCGCGTTCTCATACATATGAATGTTCATGGCCGGCGCGATGAGGACAGGAGCCCCGGTCGCCATCAGCACTGTGGTCAGCAGATCATCGGCAATACCGGCAGCAATCTTTCCGATTAGATTCGCGGTTGCGGGCGCCAGGACAAGAATATCGGCCGAATCCGCTAAGTTAATGTGCCCGATCTCTGATTCTTGGGTTAGGCTAAAAGTCTCGGTAGCAACCGGCCGACCCGAGAGCGTCTGAAACGTCAAGGGAGCCACGAACGCGCTTGCCCCCTGGGTCATGATCACCTGGACTTTGAAGCCTTCTTTAACAAGCAAACGGACCAGTTCAACTGCTTTGTAACAGGCAATTCCACCGGCGACACCAAGCACCACCGTTTTTTGCTCGGCAACGATCACCCGCTAAAAATAAACGAGCTATCGAGGGTTTGCAAACTTGAACCCAGTCACTCAAATCTGCCGAAATATGCGGACGAATACGAACAGCGGACGAATCGACACCGCCAAATTCCCTACCGTCCGGAAAAAAGCCGTATAAACGCTTAAAACTACCTCAGATGACTGAGAACCTGCTCGCCTGCGGAAACTTTGATGGCATGGTTTTGGCTGTAGCCCGCGGCAAACAATGCTTGACCCTAATATCCACTTCATGTAATTGAGATATTCAGAAGGAGCGAGGATGAAGAAACACAGATCGGCGCCTACTCTACGGAACTACGCCGCTACTTTGGCGGTCGCGGTGGCGCTCATCGCTTTTTGTGAAAGCCGCTTGGGCGCCTTTGAAATCCGGGAAAGCAGCGCCATGTCCAGTGGGGTGGACTTGCAAACGCTTGCCGCGTCGTCGGTTTTAGACGGTGAAAAGCCGCAAGACAGACAAGACCTGGGCACCGCGCCATTCGGAGAAAGTTCCCTAGCGGGTGAAGATTTCGAATACGATCCTTTCGAGGGTTTCAATGAAAGAATGTTCTGGTTTAATCGGGAAGTGCTGGATCGATTTTTGTTAAAACCCGCTGCTACGGCATGGGACTTCATATTCCCGGACCCGGTCCAACGCGGAATTTACAACGTGTTCGACAACTTGGCTGTCGTGCGGAGAGTCGTTAACAATTCACTCCAGTTGAAATTCACCGGAGCCGCCACCGAAGTGGCTAGATTTACCATTAATAGCACAGTCGGCCTTGTTGGATTTTTTGACGTTGCCCGCGATGCTTTTGGGATCATCCAGCGAGACGAAGATACCGGCCAAACTTTCGGTGTGTGGGGTGTGGAGCCGGGCCCGTATTTGGTCTTGCCGTTTCTGCCGCCCCTCACTATACGAGACGGCATTGGTTACGTTTTCGACACGGCGATGACGCCGTATATCTATTTTATCCCATGGTATGCGAACGCCGCCGGCACGGCCACCAGCACTGTGAATGAAAGGTCGCTCAATCTCGAGCGCTTCGAGAGCGTCGCTGAGTCGACCGTGGATCTCTACGGTGCCGTGCGCAATGCCTATCTGCAGCGCCGGGCGGCGGCAATCCGCCAGTAGCTCCGAGCGCGCAGGGCCCAAGCGAATTGCTACTGCCTCACGTCTTGGGCGCCGCTCTTCTCGTGCGTTATCTTATCCAAGTACGAACTAGCAGGTACATCGTCCGTCGATGGAAGATCGCATAGCGCTAAGTATCTCCCGCAACAAGACCCCTTGGAAGCACACTATTGACATTAAAGATATGGTTGTTTAAGAAATAATCCCTTCAGCTACCGCCAGAGACTTCAGAGGAGACCGCCGAAAGATGCCTAGGACAAAGAAAAAAACTGCGCGACGGCCGTCTAAAGACCGAACTCACGATTATATAGATGACGGCAGTCACGATGAGATCGACGACGAAGATCTTCCCAGTGACGAAGCCGGCCGACGCAAAATAAAGAGAAATTATGAAGAGCTGCTGGGTATTCGCATCGATAAGCTTAAAGGCAGAGTCCTCAACAGAGAAAAAATTAACAAGAGTATTGATGGCCTTTATTTTATTTGCTTCGAGTGCAAAAGAATTTGCCATAACCTCGATGAGGGGTGGGTAGAAGAAGCAAACACGCAGCACAACTTCTGCGCCAACTGTGCCAAGGCCAAGGGCATTCGCAGTTCAGCTGCCTAAAAGCTTATCTTCGCGCGGTCGATACAACTGCGTAGCTCAGCCGGCAACGGCGACTCGACAACGACGATGTTAGCGCTTGCCGGATGGGTAAAGTCGATCCGACAAGCGTGCAAGAAGTGCCGTCCGAGCTGCAGACTGTCGGCATTCCTTCCATAAACAATGTCACCTACAATGGCATGACCGAGCGCGGCGAGATGGACGCGAATCTGATGCGTTACGCCGGTTTCCATCTCGATTTCCAAGAGGCTCATTTCTGCCGAGGCTGCCAAGTTACGAAAGCGAGTAACAGCCTGCCAGGTTTTCGACGGCTTGCATCTATTCGCCGAGCCTTCAATGATTTGCATACGGCCTCGGTGACTCGGATCATGCGCGAGGGCAAAGCTGATCAAGCCGCACGGCGCAGCGTCGCCCCAGACCAGGGCCCAGTAAGTTTTCTTGATTCGACGGCTACGAAACTGTTCCCGCAGAGATCCGAACGCATGCTGGTTCTTGGCAGCCAACACCAGTCCTGATGTTTCCCGGTCCAGACGATTGACCAGACCAGCTTCCCAGCGGCTATTGCCGACGGAAACAAGTTCAGGCCGATGTCCGACGAGGAAATTCGCCACGGTGTCGTTATGCCGTCCGGAGAACCCATGAGTCGCCATGCCGGCAGGTTTGTCAATTACCAGCACATCGTCATCCTCGTAAGCGATCCTTACTTTCGAGTGACACGGCTTTGGCTGGTCGGCCAGCCAATCCCGAGAGCCGACAAAATTAACAACGTCGCCTGAATTCAAGCGATCGCCCTTTTTTGCTGCCCGGCCATTTACGGTAAAAGCCTGCTCGGCGATTGCTTTGATGGATTCACGCCGGGAAAGATGCGGCAGGCGCTGGCGCACGAATGACTCCAGACGAGACCCCGCCTGTTCAGAGGTCACCTTCCAATTGAGATTACCGTTAAAGCCTTGAACCGCCATCTTAGCTACCGTACTATAGCCGGACTCACCGAAGCCGCCGTTTAAATATGGAACAAAAACTCTACAGTGTCATCATCGCCGGCGGCACCGGAACGCGTTTTTGGCCGCTTAGCCGCTCGCTGCGCCCTAAACAATTACTCAAGTTGTTCGGGCCCAAGAGTCTCGTTGAAGAGACCGTAACCCGCGCCCGTTCCCTGAGCGACGCTGATAAAATTCTGGTTGTTACCGTTGCCCAGCAACTGGCGGCTCTGCGCCGCGAATTGCGCGTGTTACCGCGGGCAAACTTCCTTGCTGAGCCGGAGGGGAAAAATACGGCACCGTGCATCGGCTTAGCAGCTTTGGAGGTCATGAACCGCGATCCGAACGCGGCAATGATCGTTTTGCCTGCGGATCATTGGGTCCCGGACATACGGGCGTTCCGCCGAACGCTTAAAGCTGCCGCCGAGACCGCCGTCCGTTACGACCGTCTCGTTACCATCGGTATCAAACCGGCTTACCCGGAAACCGGCTATGGATACATTGTCAAAGGCCAGACAATCTCCGGCGCCAACTCGGCCGCTTACCGAGTGAAGGCGTTTAAAGAAAAACCCGATGCGAAGTTCGCCAAGCGGTTGATCCGAAAAGGTGCTCTTTGGAACGCCGGTATTTTTGTATGGAAGGCTTCCACCCTGCTCGCTCTGATGGAACGGTATCAGCCGGCCCTGTACGATGGGTTAGTCAACATACGCAAAGCTGCCGGCGGAAAATCGCTGGCGAATCCCGCGCAAACTCTGAGATCGGTCATTGCCCGCGAATACAAAAGAATGCCGGGTATTTCCATTGACCACGCGGTGCTCGAAAAGGCCGGTTCGGAAAGTAAAGTTCTAACGTTGGAAGCCGATTTCGCCTGGAGCGACGTAGGCAGCTGGGCAGCCGTGCACCGCATGTCCTATCGGGATTCGAACGGCAATGTTGGCAACGGCAAATGGTTGGGCGTCGGCGCCAAGAATTGTCTAATCCACGCTCCTGATCGGCTGGTCGTCCTGTTGGGGGTGCAAGAGATTGTGGTTGTCGACACGCCGGACGCATTGCTCGTAGGTAACCTCAAGCAGTCACAGGATGTACGGCAAGTAGTTGATCAACTCAAAAAGAACGGATACGGCTCCTATACGGTTAAATAAGGCCCTTAACCAATTACCGATTTGTGAATTCAAACTTTCCCAAAGGACCGCTCTGCGAGGGCGATCCCGTCGTTCTTCTCGACCGCAAAGATCGAGAGTATCTGGCGCGACTGGACCGCAGCCGCCCGATTGCCATTCGCGGCGGTAAGATCTCTGTGGATCAACTCATCGGTCGTCATGAAGGCTGCACCGTTCGTTCTTCGGTTAACGAACCCTTCCTTGTTTTCCGCCCAAGCCTGGCGCAGCTGATCCCTAATCTGCCGCGGAGCGCACAGGTCATTTACCCGAAGGATCTGGGACCGATGCTTATTTGGGGCGACATCTTCCCGGGCGCGCGGGTTATTGAAGCCGGCGTTGGCGCCGGATCTCTCAGCATGACCCTACTGCGCGCCATCGGCCCTTCCGGCCATCTCGTCACCTATGAAATCCGCCAAGACTTCGCCGAATCGGCACAAAAAAATGTCAGCCGATACTTCGGACCTACGCCTAATTGGCAATTGAAGATCGGCGATGTGGCAGCCGATGTCGAAGAAAACGACGTAGACCGATTTCTATTGGATTTACCCGAACCCTGGAAGGTCATTCAAGCCGCGTGGAAAGCACTCAAACCCGGCGGCATACTCCTTAGCTATCTGCCGACCGTCATCCAGGTAAAAAGCCTGGTTGACGCGCTGCGGGATGATAAGCGCTTTGCCTGCATCGAGACCATGGAAACGCTGATGCGCTTCTGGCATATCAAAGGAATGAGCGCGCGCCCACAGCATCGCATGGTCGCTCACACGGGCTTTATCACCGTCGCCAGACGCTTGGCAGACGGCGAAAAAGACATTCCCCGAGTCCCATGATCCAAGTGGATCCGGAAACTCGGGGAATGTAATCTGTCGGTAATGACCGAAGCGTCTAGGGCCTGGACCAGAGCTGAATATAATTCATCTCCGGATCGAAAAAATAGATGGCTTTGCCGGTGGGACGCACCACCGGCTCATCAATGAGGACCTTAACGCCGGCCTTCTTGAGCTCATCGGCGGCCTTATCGAAATCCTCAGAGCTGACTTCGAGCGCTATATGCGCCGTTCCATCGTCAAAGTCACTGCGTTCGATGGGCTTTGGCCGTTGGAATAAAACTAAACACATGCCGTCTTCCATGAACAGCCTGGAAATTTCGGGAAACATGCCATACACGTTTTTATAAGGACCGCCGCTCTCCGTGTCGAATCCTACCTTGGTGCACTTCATTCCAAGCACATCAGTATAGAATTTCGTCGCACGTTCCAAATCATTGCACGGCAGCCCGATATGGTAAATTTGCTTGATCTTCATCGTTCCTCCTGACTATAGGTTGATATACTGTAACCGTAAGACGATTTTCAAGGGCCTGCGGCGACGCAGCGCTACTTAAACCGCGACCTCGCTTGACAGTGCCTTGCCAAGAAGTCTAAAGAAGCGTCAGGAATTGCCGAGCACTGATGCTGGTCGGGAAATTGACGAGGAGCGGTATACGGTGCTAAATCGCTTTCGGTATCAAACGGGTTCCATGGACGAGCACGACGCTGGTATAACATACAGACCCGGAGCGACAGATCGCAAAATGCGCACTCCGAAACAGGAGAGGGCAATGGGTTCGTTCATTAGTGCTCGTGACGTTTCACTGGTCTTCAAATCCAAAGACCGAGAACCCGTCACGGCGTTGAGCAACTTCAGCCTCGATATCGCCGAAGGCGAGTTTGTCAGCATTGTCGGGCCTTCCGGTTGCGGCAAGAGCACGTTTCTCAATATTCTCTTGGGTTTGATGAAGCCCGACAGCGGCGATATGCACTTGAACGGCACACCCATTACTGGACCGAGTCAGGAACGCGCTATGGTGTTTCAGGAGTTTGGGTTGCTCCCCTGGAGAACTGTTAAGGCCAATGTTGAACTGGGCCTGGAGCTCAAGGGAATACCTTCCGCTGAAAGATCACAGCGGTCTTCTTCCCTGATCGAGCTTGTAGGACTCACCGGCTTTGAACAGCATTATCCTCATGAACTTTCCGGCGGTATGAAACAGCGCGTCGGCCTGGCGCGCGCGCTGGCCACGGAGCCGGCCGTTTTGCTTATGGATGAGCCCTTCGCGGCGCTCGATGCGCAGACCCGCGACCTGATGCAGATGGAATTGCTGCTCATTTGGGAACGCACGAAAAAAACCGTGCTGTTCGTGACTCATAGCATAGAAGAGGCGGCCTACCTTTCGGACCGGGTCATCGTCATGACCGCGCGGCCCGGCCGCACCAAGGACATCCTCGACATCGACCTGCCGCGGCCGAGAGATTACGAGATGCGGCTGACGCCCGAGTTTAATGATATCAAGTCGCGCATCTGGGAAGTTCTCAAAGAAGAGCTGAACTCCCGAGGAAAGCCATGACGGCAAAAGGATTTTTCACGGAGCATCGCCGCCTTTGGCTGGCACTGTGTTCCTTTTTGTTCCTTGTCACCGCCTGGGAGCTGGTGCTGACGTACATCTTTCCCGTGGACCCATTCTTCTTTACCAAGCCGTCGCTCATTGGCGAAGCGTTTAAAGACCAGGTTCAAGGCGCCAAACTGTGGCACGACCTGGCGGTCAGCAGTAAGGCGTTTATATGGGGCTTCAGCTTTGCTGTGGTCGTAGGTATCCCTGTCGGCCTGGTCATGGGTTGGCGACGAAGAGTCGAATACTCCCTCGATCCCTTCCTGACCGCGCTCTATGCCAGTCCGCTGGTTGCCCTGGCACCGTTGTTCATCATCATCTTTGGCGTGGGCGTGTTGGGAAAAGCGGTTCTGGTTTTTTTGCTGTCGGTTTTCCCTTTCATCTTCAACACATTTGCCGGAGTCAAATCGACGGACGCGCTGTTGATTAGCGTAATCCGATCCTTCGGCGGCGGCGAGAAGGACCTTTACTTAAAGGTCATACTGCCGAGCACCATGCCCTACATCATCGCCGGCGCGCGGCTGGCGATCGGCCGCGGCTTGGTGGGTATCATCGTCGGTGAATTCTATGCCGCGTCCGAAGGGATAGGCTTTGCCATCTCCCAGGCGGGCGATACTTATCGCTTACCGGATATGTTCGTCGGCATTATCATCCTATCTCTGATTGCGGTCGCCCTGACAGAGATCATGCGCAAGTTGGAGCTCACAGTGGCGCCGTGGCGAGCAAGCAACGAGGTACGCTGATGAAAGCCAAAAATTTACTAAGAGAGCACGAATCGCTTTTGCTGGGAGCCGGTTTTATCGTGTTCCTCCTGGCGGTCTGGGAGAGCATCCCGCTGTGGTACACCCTACCCAGGGGAATGGCGCTCTTCTTCACGACGCCGTCGAAAATCGCCGCCGCCTTCTATGCCTTGCTCCTTAACGGCGAAATCGAGAAACACTTTTACGTCAGCGCCGTCGCCTTTCTTGCCGGATTGGGATTGTCCATCATCGTCGGACTGCCGCTGGGGCTGATCATGGGAAGGTCGTCAACGCTGGAAAACTTGCTGGATCCGTATGTGACGGCGGCCAACGCGACGCCGCGCATCGTGTTCTTGCCCCTGTTGATTCTCTGGTTTGGCATCGGCATCTGGTCCAAGATTTTAATTGTCTTCGCGGGCGCGGTGTTTCCTTTGCTGATCAACACGTATGTCGGCGTCAAGAACGTCAACCGCGTCCTGGTCAACGTAGTGAGATCATTCGGCGCCAGCGAGTGGCAACTGATGAAGGTCGTGGTGCTGCCAAATTCGGTACCTTACATCATCGCCGGGCTAAGGCTGGCTATCGGCAGAGCGATACTCGGAGTGGTCGTTGGCGAATTTTTTGGTTCGAGCCAGGGATTGGGTTACATGATCGCTTCAGCAGCGACAAATTATAAGGTGGATGTGGTCTTCGTTGGGGTGGCCATCTTCATGGCGCTTTCAGTGACCCTAACCCTCGCCGTTAAACACGTGGAATCGCGGCTGGCGAGTTGGCGGCCTGAGATGGCGAAGAGCTTTTGAAAATTTCGCTCTCTGCACGCGAGTCCTGAGTCGCAGGTTCCCGTCCACGACGCGAAAAACGGAGCTGCCCGCGACTCTAGCAAATATCCGCTTACTTCAATTCGGTTGTCTCCCGTCGAAGGATTAGGACTTTGATCCCGGCTTCCTCCCCATCTCTTTCAGCACTTCATTAACGATACTTCGGTCAACGAACTGGTCCAGATCCGGCAGCGGCTTTCCCTGGGGCCAGCCAAGCTCCGGCGTGGTGCGGGATTCAAAAAGATCTTTGATTAAATCAGGCGGCATTTCGGGACTGTACTTGTCGTAAACCTGATTATAGATGCTTTCGACCACTTTAGCGTCATTGATTTCAAAATACTTCTGGATGACCTCCATCGTGCCTTTTTTGTTTTCCCTGATATAATCCGTCGCCTTGATGATGCCCCGAGTGAATCGCTTCACGACATCGCGTTTCTCTTTGATAAAATCCCTGTGCGTCAGAAAGGTCCCGCCCAACCGCGGAATATAATCGCCGGTTCGCATGAGAATTTTCATGCCTTCTTTCTCCGCGCGCGCCGCATGAGGGAAAGAAAGAACTCCGCCGTGGATTGAGCCTCGAATGAGCGCCGCGATACGGTCCGGCTCACCGGTGAAGCTGATGACTCTGTAGTCTTTGCCAGGCTGCATCTTAAAGTGCTTGCCGAGTGTGATGACGATTTCGCTGTAATCTGCGGAGCCGGGACGGCCGAGGCCCAAGGTCTTGCCGCGCAGATCCTCGACCCGCTTGATATCCGGCGTCGTCGTCAGCGTCCATTGTGAGATCAAAGATTCACCGACAAAAAATACCAGCGGCGCGCCTTTGAGCATCGCTTCCGATCCGCCGCCGGGTATCGGCGTGAACTCAATTTCCTTGGCGATGGTCGCTCTGACCAGCACACCGGCCGTGGCAGCGATGAAATTACTTTCCAGACCCTCCGCCTTCAAAAATCCTTTGTCTATGGCAACGTAGGACGGAATATGAAAGCCGCTGCCACCGACGGTTCTACCGATCTTGACCGATTGCGCGAATGCGCCGCTGCTGACGCCCAGCATGACGAACCACACAGACACCATCGTGGCCACACTCTTCCAGGCATATCCGTGTTGAGAACTTAGCATGTTCATGAGACATCTCTCCTTTCACATCGCTAACGGCGCGAAGTGGGGCCTAGCATAGTCCCCCGTGGCGGTTTAGACAAGCGGTTTTCACTGTTTGACAGCTGCGCTTCTCCAACCTAGTGTATTCAGCGATAGCAGGAGGACACGCTATGAATATTCTGATTACCGGTGCCGGACTCATCGGCGCCCATACCGCACGGCATGCCGTTGATGCAGGCAACAAAGTCGTTCTCTTCGATCTTTCTCCTAACCGCGACTACATTCAGAAAATTTGCGGCAAAGATCGCGTTGAGGTGGTCGCAGCCGACATGCGCGATCTGCCGGCGCTGTTGAGCGCGCTGGAGCGCTCCAATGTGGACACTCTGGTGCATACCGCCGGTCTGATCGGCTCCCGGGTACAGGAGAACTCCTATACCGGCGCCACCAACAATATCCTCGGAACCGTCAATGTTTTGGAAGCGGCCCGTCTGCGCGGGTTGCGCCGGGTCGTTTATATCAGCACGTTCGGCGTGTACGACCGTGCTAAGATCGATGACACATTGGTTCGAGAGACCCATCCGATCGGCGGCCATAATCTCTATGCGACAACCAAAGTCTGCTCCGAGCATCTCGTTCATGCCTATGCTGCCATGTACAAGCTGGATACGGCGATTATCAGACCCGGCGGCGTGTTTGGGCGCGGCTTTTACGTTGGCGGTTCAACCGTCGGTAAAGTCATGCGCGATCTCGCTTTGAGTATCATCAAGGGTGATCCTATCACGCTCGATGCGAACACCTACGGCTTAAACGAGTACGTTTACGGCAAGGACGTGGGCTTGGCGGTTTTTCTTGCCTGCCAAAAAGAGAATCTCGGGCAAAGGATTTATAATGCCGGCTCGGGTGTGGTCACAGGGCCCGAAGATCTCGCGCAGCTCATAAAAGAACTATCACCCAACGTCAAGGTCACGGTTTCTGGAAAGGTCAGAGCCGATGGAAAAAAGAATATTCCGCTCGACCTGAGTGTCTCCAAAGCCGAGCTCGGTTACACGCCCCGTTTTCCGTTAAAGGAAGCACTCAGAGACTATATGGATGAGTTGTGGAACGACGGCGCGCGGGGTTAGCCGTGTTCATTGGATCTCAGGCGAGCAAAATACTGCCGCTTCTAGTTCGCCGACGGAAAAAAATCGGCTAAACTGCGCGGCAGTTTCCCTAGTCCTTGATGCGAAACTTCAACATGCAGTAGAGCGCCGAAAAACCGTCTTTCCAGGTTATTTTTTTTCCCTCTTCATAGGTGCGGCCATGATAGGAAATCGGCACCTCGTAAAAGCGGCACCGTCTCTTGGCCAGCTTCATGGTGATTTCGGGTTCGAAACCGAAGCGGCTCGATTCTAAGTGGATGCCTTTCAGAACCTCGGCCCGAAACACCTTATAACCGACTTCCATGTCGGAGAGGTTCAGGTTGGTTAACATGTTGGAGATCAAGGTGAGCATTCTGTTGCCCATCGAATGCCAAAAGAACAGCACGCGGTGCGCGCCGCCGCCCGCGAATCGCGTTCCGTAAACGACATCGGCGAGACCGCGCTCTATGGGCTGGAGAAGCGCGGGATAGTCTTGCGGATCGTATTCGAGATCGGCATCCTGGACAATCACCACATCGCCGGTGACAAACGCTAATGCTGTTTTCAAGGCGGCCCCTTTGCCCTGGTTGTACGGCTGCAAATGAACCTTGACATCATTCAGCGGGTCCGGCGCGTGCTCGTGTTCTTTCTGCAATCGCGCCAAAATCTCCCTGCTTCGATCTTTGGAACCGTCATCCACAAGAATGATTTCTTTGGGCAACTGGACGGCACGCACCCTGCGGACAACTTCCTCGAGAGTACGCTCCTCGTTGTAAACCGGAATCAGAACGGAGAGCTTCACTGTTCGAATTCGCGTTTTTTGAGTTCGCGGACGTAAGCGGAGAGTTTTGGATCGGCGTTAACCGCATCGTTCAGTTTGGCCTGGAAATCTGCGGCGGCGCGTTCCAACGGGCTCATGTCGAGCCGAATGCCAAGCCACTGAGTGAGTCGCAACAGTAAAGCCAGCGTCCCGCGCGGATTGGCTGTAACGGAAAGATAATGAGGCAACGCGGCCCACAAGCTCAAGCTAGGAATTCCAGCCGTGCGGCAGGCCTCGTTCAAAACGCCGATAATGCCGGTGGGTCCCTGATAGCGAGACGGCACCAGATCGAGTTCCTCCATCAGCTTGGGATCCGTAGAAAAGCCTGACAGCGGAACCGGCCGGGTGTAAAGCACTTCGTCGAGATACGCCCCCAAGGTCACCAGCATGCCGACACGCGCTTCGGCGATGAACCGCAGCATCGTCTCGGTAAATGTCCGCCAGCGCAGTTGCGGCTCCACGCCGACCCCGAACACGAAATCCGACTCAGCGCCGATACCGGCGCCGTAAAAGAAGTCGTAAGAAGGCCAATGAATCTCCCGTTCCTTGCTATCGTTTAAGCGCACGACCGGACGCTGTACAGAGAAGTCGTAGAACTCTTCCGGATCAATACCGGCGAATTTACGGGCGAGCAATTGATCACACATATAGCGACAGGCTGTGGTGGCGGCAGCGCCGGCATCGCTCCACCCGGCAAAGGACAAAATCAGCACGGGATTCTTCAAGGTCGGGCGACTCTCGAATGTGAGAGCTTCGGTAGTCATGGCCGGAGTTTAACACAATGAGACGCGATTGCTACTGATTTTGTGAACGCGGCGGGATGTGGGCGCGATCCGGCGGCTATCAATGGGGACTGGAAGCTGGTTGCCGATTGTTGATATCATGAAACCATCGAGAGCAAATGACAAACAGAATCGCCCTCATTACCGGCGGCGCCCGTGGAATCGGACGCGCAGTGGCTTTGGATTTGGCCTCGCACGGATGGTCCGTGGCGGTGTGTTATCGCACCAGCGCAAATGAGGCGCGCGAACTCGTCGACATAATAAAGCGCCGGGGGGCAACCGGCTTGGCCATCCAATGCGATGTGTCAGATCCCAGCGCGGCCACGACGATGGTGCAGGACGTGGTACGAAAATGGGGCGGCATCGATGCGCTCATTAACAGCGCCGGTCCTTATCGCCGCGTTTCCTTGCTCGACGAAACCAACGAGGGTTGGCATTCAATGTTCGACAACAACCTTCATCCGGTCTTCTACTTGAGCCGAGCGGTCGTTCCATTCATGGCGAAAAAAAAATGGGGCCGGATTATCTGCTTCAGCATGTCCAACGCCGAGCAACTCGTCGGCCAACCGCAGTTGACGGCTCACTACATTGCCAAAGTCGGTTTAGTGGTTCTGATGCGGTCACTGGCCCGCCTGGTGGCGCGGGACGGCATCACAGCCAATTGCATCGCGCCCGGCTTCATCGACTCCGGCAGCGCGCCAAAAGTAGAGTTGGATGCGGCGGTGAAGCGCATTCCGGCGGGCGATCTCGGGACAGTGGAAGAAACGGCCGCCCTTGTCCGCTTCTTGATCTCTGACGAAGCCCGCTATATCAACGGCGCCAATATTCAAATCAGCGGCGCATGGGGAGTTTAGAGCCATGACCTGCTCTGAGGATCATACGAAGGCATTGGAGATTGTGCAGAGAGCCATGAATCACCAGATGGCCGGAGAAATCGACGAATCGATTCGTTTATACAAGCAGTCGATCGCTCTCTGCGCCACCGCCGACGCCCATACTTACCTGGGCTGGGCCTACAGTTTCCACGGTAGAATCGACGAAGCCATAGCCCAATGCGAAATCGCGATTCAGCTCGACCCGCAGTTCGGCAATCCTTACAACGATATCGGTGTCTACCTCATGCAGCAGCAAAAATTCGATGAGGCGATCCCCTGGCTCGAGAAAGCCAAACAAGCAAAACGTTATGAGCCGCGACATTTTCCTTACATCAACCTGGGGCGAGTCTATATGAGCAAGGGCATGCTGCAGAAGGCGATCGAGGAGTTTAGCGGCGCTCTTGAAATGAATCCGGACGACGAGGAACTCGCCAGAATTTTGGAAGAGTTGCGGAACAAACTTCAATAAGTGTCGGGACAAACAAGCAAAAGCCGATTCACTTTTGCTGCGGAGATCTCGCCATGCCGGCCTGATCTGAACAGGAGATAGCGTTCAGCCCAGCTCATCGACCGCTGCGGCGAAAATTTCGACGGCAGTGGCGCTCTCTTCCTTGCTCACAAGGAGCGGTGGGCAAAACCGTAGCGTGCTCTCGCCACAGCCGAGCAGCAGCAAACCTTTTTCGAAGCACTTCATCATGACTCGATCCCGCAAAGCAGCATCCGGCACCCCGGCGCCGTTCGCGCTTACAAACTCCACGCCGATCATCAATCCCAAGCCGCGAACGTCGCCGATGACTGCGTTTCGCGTCTTGAGCTGCGCGAGTTGATCTATGAGAAAGCTACCCACTTCTGCGGCATTCTTCATCAGCCCGTCTTCAATCAACGCGATGGTAGCAAGTGCCGCGGCGCATGCCACCGGATTGCCGCCGAAGGTCGACCCATGAGTACCGTGAGTCCATGTACTGATTTCACTGCGCGCGATCATGGCCCCCAAGGGCATACCGCTGGCAATACCCTTGGCGGCGCAAATAATATCCGGCTCTATCCCCCAATGCTCGCAGGCGAACATTTTGCCCGTCCGACCGAAGCCCGACTGGATCTCGTCGGCGATTAAAAGAATCCCATATCGACGGCACAGATCTTGAAGCATCGGCAGGTATTCCGGCGGCGGCACGATGTAACCGCCCTCGCCCTGAATCGGCTCGACAAAGATCGCCGCGACTTCCTCGGGCGCGACCTCGTGCCGGAACAAAATCTTCTCGATGTCAGTTACGCAGGCGATGCCGCAGGATCCATAGGTTAAATGGTACGGGCAGCGATGGCAGAAAGAATAGGGAATATGGTGAACTCCGGGAACCAATGGCGAGAAATGCGCCCGATGCGACGAACGGCTGGCCGTCAGCGATAAGGATCCCATCGTGCGGCCATGGAAAGCGCCGTGAAAAGCGATGACGTGCTGCCTCTTTGTAGCGAAGCGCGCCAGCTTGAAGGCGGCTTCTACCGTCTCTGTGCCTGAATTGGTGAAAAAAACCTTCTTGGGTCCGGCACCCGGCGCCAGCCGGCTCAATTTTTCCGCCAGCTCCATCATCGGTTCATAATAAAAATCGCTGCCACAGATATGCAAAAATCTGCGCGCCTGTTCTTCGATCGCCTGAACTACGCGAGGATGGGAATGGCCAGTGGTTGCGACGGCGATGCCCGCCATAAAGTCAAGAAACAGGTTTCCGTCGACATCTTCGACGGCCATGCCTTGTCCCCTCTTTACGACGAGTGGATAAACCCGCCCGTAGGCGGGTGCAGTACAATGGTGATCTCGTTCGATAACAGCCCTGGCTTTTGGACCGGGAGGCTTTGTCTTGATGAAGGGTACCTGCATTATTAAATGTTCTCCGTTACCCTGCTGTTAATCGATTGTCGAGGCGAGAGCGCCGCCAGAATTTTTGTTTTCGAATTATTCAGCATTATCGATCTGCGCCTTTTGCAGCTTACCTGAATAATCCACGTAGATGGATTTCCACTCGCTAAAAATATCATAGACGGTAGTGCCCGCTTCGCGATGGCCGTTGCCTGTGTCCTTCACTCCGCCAAAG
>CAYZXN010000304.1:0-9750 GCA_964482425.1 uncultured Syntrophobacteraceae bacterium
GAGTGACTCAAAAATTTCACGCCGTGATTGCACATTTTTGCTCCGGTTAATTGTCTTTTCCGAGTAAATCAGCGCCAGAAATCGTCAAACCCGCCGGTATAGGTTTTGCCCTGTTTTACGCGGGTGTATTTTCACGACAAAGGAGACGTTTCAGGGACGGCCGTACCGTGACTCACGTCATGCATCCACAGCTCAAGCATAATAACGATCATAACGGAATTTTCCGCACCGCCGAACATAGAGGCTGTCGAATTCGCGCCGTTTCTTATCAGGTCAAGCCAGGAAAGTGGGTGCCGGAAGCCGCCTTTTGGATCTATACAGAGGCGGGTTGGCGCCAGTTATGGCTTCAGAGCTTTGCACATTATTTTTCGATTATTGAGTTCACCTGCGTTAACAAAATCGAGGCCGACACTTGGGCCCTGCGGATGGCCCGTACTGTAATTGACAGGGCTCTACCTGAGTTCGATAGACATGAACCGCCTCGGCCGGTGAAAACTAGTTTTTTGGCAGGCTTGGCAAAACTCCGGAATCTCCTGCGCCACCCGACCGCCCGCCGGGGACACACCGAATCACAGCGAATGCGTCCCGATTCTTGATCATCGCAACGCCCCGAGAGTTCCAACCGTACTCCGGCTGCTACTATTCTAATTATCTCTGCGCCTAAGTTTCCACACGCAACGCTTCCAGAGCCGAGCGGCGAAACATTCCCCAGCACCCAATCACCCCGGCGATCACCGTCGCGCCGGTGACTACAGCTACGATCGCCAGCATCGGCGTCCACGGTATATCTGGAATCGTGCCGAGAAAATAAAAGCTCAATCCCCAGGTGGCGACCGTAGCCAACGCCGCGGCAGTGGCGCAGGAGATCGCTCCCAGAAAAAGGTATTCAGCGACGATGGCTGTGACGATCTGACGTCGCCGCGCGCCGAGAGTTTTCATCAATATGCTTTCCTTCAGCCGTTGCGCCCGGCTGCTCAAGACCGCGCTGATCAAAACTGCCAGACCCGTCAGAATAGTAAACAGCGCGACAAACCGAATAGCACTGGAAATCCTCCCTAGTATCGAGTCGAGGGTATCAAGGATGAGGGTCAAGTCCACCATCGAGACATTGGGGAAGTCTTCCACGACGGCGCGCTGCAGATCAGCCGACAGCTGCCTCGAATCGGCGCGCGTGACAATCGCATAGAATTGCGGTGCGGTCTCAAGGACACCTGTGGGAAACACCGCAAAAAAATTAGGCTGGACGCGCTGCCAGTCGACCTCACGGATACTGGCAACTCGAACCGGCAACGAAACGCCCTGAAGCTCAAATTCCAGTTGATCGCCGAGAGTTACTTGCAACGATTCCGCGATGCCTTTTTCCAGTGAAATGGGGATTGGCTCGGCATCGTCAGCTACTTTTCCTTGCCAGCTCCCCTCGATGATCTTTTCGGTGCCCGCCAGGTAACTGCGATAGGTTGAGCGGTATTCGCGGCGCAAGGCCCAACGCGGAATCTTGGACGTTGGGTCGGCGCGAATATCTTCGACTCTTTTGTCCTTGATGGCTGTAAGGCGCATGGTGACGATCGGCACTTCTTCATAAGCGCCGAGCTTTAACGACTCGAGCAATTTAGCGACTTCTTGCCGCTGGTCCTTTTGAACATCAAACAGCACTAAATTGTAATCTCCCCGGCCGCCGCGCTCAGCGACCTGGCTCAGCAACATCCCGCGTACACTGTAGAGGGTAATCAGCAGAAATGCGCCAAGCCCTATGGAGACCATGACCGCGGTGGTTTGGTTATTCGGCCGGTGCAGACTGGCCAATCCCTGGCGCCAGGGAAACGGCAGAAAATGCGGCACAAACTTCTTCAACAGGAGTGAAACACTTCGTGAAATATAGGCCAGCAATCCGAACGCGACCAGTACCGCTGCCGTAAAGCTCAATCCATGCAACCATCGCCCGGTAGTCGCCAGAGCGAACCCGAAAATGACAACGACAATGATTGTGAATATTAGCCAGAGAATAGGATCGCGAGAACGGTCTTCTGCTTCGTACGAGGTGCGAAGCGCGAGAAGCGGCGAAATCCTTCTTAGCGACACAATGGGAATGAGAGCGAAAAGAATTGACGCGCCGAACCCGGTGCCCACGCCGGTCACAATTCCGCTCACGCTGTAGGAGATCACCGCATCGACCGGCAAAAAATCTTTAAACGCCATAGGCAGCAGTGCTTGTAAGCCAATGCCCAAAAGCGCGCCCAGCGCCGAACCTGCCAGCGCAATCAGCAGCGCCTGGATCAGATAAACTCCGACGGTGTCAGCCGGACTGGCGCCGAGGCAGCGCAGCACCGCAACCGATGCGGTTTTCTCCTTGATATAAACATGAACGGCGCTGGCGACGCCGACTCCGGCGAGAAGCACAGCGACGAACACCGCCAGCTGTAAGTATCGCGAAAGATTATCCGTATATCTGGAGACCGCAGCCGCTCGCCGGCTCACCGTGTCCGCTTCCAGGTTCAGGCGGCTGAGCTCCGGACCGAGACTCTGCGATAATAGGTCGGCATCGATCCCCTCGGGCAGTTTGAAAAGGACGCGGTAACGAACCCGGCTGCCCTTCTGCAGGAGCTGAGTTTGATCAAAATGGTCGAGCGGCACGTAGATTCGCGGACTGAGCAATGAAAAGGCAAGCGATTCGCCGGGAATCTTGATCAACTTCCCGGCGACTCGGAAGTCTTGCTCGCCGATGCGCACGTGATCGCCGATGCCCGCGTTAAACTGCAGCATCACGGTTTCGTCGACCAACGCATTGGCGCCGGTTTGAAATTCTTGCTGCGCCGAAGGCGGCTCGGTCTCGAGAGCGCCGTAGTAAGGAAAATTGCCGCGGATGGCGCGCACCTCGACGAGCCGCGATCTGCCGCTTTCAGGAAACAAGGCCATTGAAGCAAAGCCGATCTGACGCGATTGCTCCCCGCCGATAGACTTCAGCAGGGCTTCGGCTTCCGCCGAGAACGGCTCGCGGCTCTGCACCACCAGATCAGCGCCGAGCAGGCTTTTGGCGCGGGTCTGAACGCTGGATTGTAGATTGTCGCGAAACGAGAATGAAGCGACGATTGCCGCCACACCCAGAACGACGCAAGTCATGGCCAGCAGCATGGGTTTTACCCGCCGACGCGCGTCTCTCAGCGCCATCGCCCAGATCCAGCGCCTACACATGAGCGCCATGGGGAGCTGTGCTTTCATTCCGTGTGTCGGAAAACAGCCTGCCGCCTTTCAAGCTGATGACCCGATCGGCATGCTGAGTCAGTTCCCCGTCATGGGTCACCAAAATCAATGTTGTGCCACTCTCGGCATTGAGCTGGAAAATCAGGCCGACGATCTCTTTGGCTGTCTCTGTGTCGAGATTGCCGGTCGGCTCGTCGGCGAAAAGCACCTTGGGTCGATTTATGAACGCCCGCGCGATTGCCACGCGTTGCTGCTCTCCGCCCGAAAGCTGTATCGGATAATGTCCCATGCGCGCGCCGAGACCGACCTGGCGCAGCAACTCTTCGGCGCGGCTGCGGGCGTGATTCTCGCCGCGTATCTCTGCCGGCACCATGACATTCTCTAGGGCCGTCAACGAAGGAAGCAGTTGAAAGCTTTGGAACACGAAACCCACGGAACGGTTTCGCAGCCTGGAAAGTTCCTCTTCGGTGGCACAATGCACAGCGGTGCCGTCCACAACTACCGCTCCTTCAGTGGGCCGTTCAAGCCCGGCACAAATAGCGATTAGCGTGGTCTTGCCACTGCCGGAAGGGCCAACAACAGCGCACGCACTGCCGCGCTCGACCTCAAAGGAGATATCGTGAAGAATCGCGACCTCTTGATCGCCGCTCTTAAAAACCTTGTTCAAATGCTCTACGGTTAAAATAGAATTGTTCATGATCTAACGACTTCTTACTATAGGAGTATCGGCGGCAGGATTGAAATGAATCGCTATGACACCGAAAAATAAACGTCAGTTTAGAATTTTAAACACTGCAACACAACGCGCCGCGCTTAGAAGGTCATTTTGGACGGCATTGACAGTAATGGTGGCGCTAAGTCTTACGGCCGCCGCGCCGGCACAACGAACAATCCTGTTTCTCGGCGACAGCATCACGGCCGGATACGGCCTCGAGCTCGCCCAGGCTTTTCCGGCGCTTATCGAGCAGCGTATCCGGCAGAACAACTGGAAATTTAAGGTCGTCAATGCCGGCCAAAGCGGCGACACCAGTGCCGGCGGTCTGAACAGAATGGAGTGGCTGCTGAAAAACAGGGTGGATGTCCTGGTGCTCGAGTTAGGCGCCAATGACGGGTTGCGGGGCTTGCCCGTGGAGGTCACGCGCAAGAACCTTCAGGCCATTATCGAGCGCGCCAGGAAACTTTATCCCCAGATCAAGATTGTACTTGCAGGGATGAAGGTTCCGCCCAACATGGGCGTTCAATATAGTCGCGACTTCGAAGCCATGTTCGTCGATCTAGCGAAAAAGAACAACGCTTCGCTGATTCCTTTCATTCTGGAAGGCGTCGGTGGCGTGCGGAAATTGAATCTTCCCGACGGCATTCATCCTACCGCTAAAGGTCATGAGATCGTCGCACAAAATGTTTGGCAGGTTTTGGAGCCGCTGCTGCGCTCCCTCGAGCCGGCGGCGAGCCCGGGATGACTAGAGTACCGAACCGTTTAAAAGGAGGCCCGCCATGCTATCGGCCATCGTTTTGCTGACCACGGAGAGGGACAAGATCAACAAAGTCGCGCAAGCGCTTGCCGACATGGCCGGTGTCAGTGAAGTTTACTCGATCGCCGGCCGCTACGACCTGGCCGCCATTGTCCGGGTGGCCGACAACGAGCAACTTGCCGACATCGTCACCGAGCACATCCGCACCTTGCCCGGTATCACCGCCTCCGAGACGCTCATCGCCTTCCGTGTATATTCGCGCCATGATCTGGAACGGATGTTTTCCATCGGTTTGGAGAAAGCGTAGTTGAATCGGCGGATTTAAATGCGCCGCCGCGTTCGAATCACCACGGGAACAACCAGCAACAGGAACGCAACGAGTAAAATACCCGCCGAAATCGGCTGCGTCACAAACACCGCCGGATCGCCCTGGCTGATCGCCAGGGCCCGGCGCGCTTGGGTTTCCGCAAGCGGCCCTAGGATTAGGCCGATCACGGCGGGCGCCACCGGAATATTTGAGCGGCGCATCACGAACCCGAGTAAGCCGAACACATAGAGAATCACCAAATCGACCACGGATTGGTGCAAACTGTAGGCACCTAACGTGGCAAAAACTAGAATGCCGGCATACAGGAGCGGCTTCGGGATCGTCAGCACTTTGACCCATATGCCGATCAGTGGAAGATTGAGAATGAGCAGCAGCACATTGCCGATATAGAGACTTGCCAGCAGCGCCCATACCAGGTCACCTTGCATCTGAAAGAGTAGAGGTCCCGGCTGGATGCCGTAATTCTGAAACGCACTGAGCAGGATTGCCGCGGTCGCCGAAGTCGGAATGCCTAAAGTAAGCAGCGGCACCAGCGCACCCGTGACAGAGGCATTGTTGGCCGCTTCGGGCCCCGCGACCCCTTCGATGGCGCCCTTGCCGAATTCCTCGGGATGCTTGGATAGTTTTTTTTCCGTGGCATAGGACAGGAACGTCGGGATTTCGGCGCCGCCCGCCGGGATCGAGCCGAAGGGAAAACCGATGAACGTTGCCCGCAACCAGGCGGGCAGGGATCTTTTCCAGTCCTCCTTCGACATCCACAACGAGCCTTTGAGTTGCTCGAGCTTTTCCTGCAGGCGGCTGGCGTAGGCGGCAACGTAAAGCGCTTCGCCCACGGCAAAGAGTCCGACCGCCAGCACAACCACATCAATGCCGTCGAGCAACTCGGGCACGCCGAAGGCGAAACGCGATCTGCCGGTCTGACTATCGATGCCGACAACGCCAAGCAGCAGCCCCAAAAACAAACTCGTCAAACCGCGCACCGTAGAGCTGCCGATGACCGCTGATACAGTCGTAAAGGCGAAGACCATGAGCGCAAAGTATTCCGCAGGACCAAACTGCAGTGCGACTTCGACGACAACAGGAGCGAGCAAGGTCACCAGGATTGTCGCAATGGTGCCCGCTACAAAGGAGCCAATGGCGCAGGTTGCGAGGGCCGGGCCCGCGCGGCCTTTCTTAGCCATGAGATTGCCTTCGAGAGCGGTGGCGATGGAGGCGGATTCGCCGGGCGTGTTGAGTAGTATGGTTGTCGTCGAACCGCCGTACATAGCGCCGTAGTAGATACCGGCGAACATGATCAGGGCGCCTGTGGCCTCGAGCTTCACGGTCAGCGGCATAAGCATCGCAACCGTGAGCGCCGGCCCCACTCCGGGGAGAACGCCGACAAAGGTTCCGAGCAGAACGCCAATGAATCCCCATAAGAGATTGATCGGCGTCAGCGCAATACTGAAGCCATGCAGCAGAGAGCTGAACGTCTCAGCCATTTTTCTCAGATCCCGGCACCACCAAGGAGTGGTTCGAACCAGCCGGCCGGTAAGTGAACGTTGAGGAATTTTACGAAGAAAAGAAAAACTGCCAGGCCAACCGCAAGACCGATAGCAAAATCGCGGGCCAATTTTTTGCTACCAAAACCGCGCGCGACGAAGGTGAAAAGCGCCGCTTGCGCGATCACGAAACCGGCGCGATGAATCAGCAGCATTTGCGCAAAAAGGCCGAGGCTGACCCAGATGAAAGCGCCAGCAGAAAACGGGTGCTCGCCGCGGTCCTGCGGCTGGTCCGGGATGGCGTTGCGCCAGCCGCCGGAGAAAGCTTCATAAAGCAGCCAGATGCCCAACACAATGAGGCCGCCGCTGATAACTGCCGGAGCCACGTTGGGCCCAACCCGGGCATAACCGCTGCCGCCCGATATATTCGCAGCGCCTATGGCCGCCGCGATTCCCAGGCCAAGTAATCCCAGCGAGAGGGCAAGCTCTGTGGGCTTTGCTTTCATTGACGTTGGCTTTCTGGCTATCTTTTCTTGATGCCGAGCGAATCAATAATGCCGGCGATGCGTTTGGTGTCTTCTTCGATGAACTTTTTATAATCATCGCCGCTCAAAAAGATCGGCGACCAACCGAGTTTCTCGAGCGTGCTCTTCCAGGCAGCCGATTCAGTAGCGCCACGAACGAGCTTTACCAGTGCGTCTCTTTGCGCCGTTGTGATGCCGGGCGCGCCAAAAACGCCGCGCCAGTTGGAAAGCTCCACGGCAATGCCCTGTTCTTTGAGGGTGGCAACGCCGTCAAGGGGAGTGGAACTGGATACCGCTAGGGCACGCATCCTACCGCCTTTTACCTGTTCGGCAAATTCGCCGATGCCAGAAACCCCCGCCGTGACGTGACCGCCGACAATGGCTGCGATGGCCTCACCGCCACCTTTGAACGGCACGTAGTTTATCTTACTAGGATCGACACCCGCGTTCTTGGCGATCAGGCCCACGAGTATGTGGTCAGTGCCGCCGGCGGAGCCGCCGCCCCATGAGACGGCGCCGGGTTTGGCTTTCAACGCCTTGATCAAGTCGGCCATATTTTTGTGCGGCGATTTCGCCGGCACAACGATCATCTCGTATTCGCCCGTCAGACGCGCCACAGGGGTAACCCTGCTCAGGTCCACGGGTGAATTGTCTAGATAGATCGCACCCACCATGACCATGCCGCCGATCATAACGGCATTGGGATCGCCTTTGGCCGAGTTGATGAATTGAGCCAGACCGATGGTGCCGCCGGCGCCGCCCTTGTTTTCAAACTGGACGGATGATACGAGCTTTGCGCTCTGCATCGCCGCCGCCAGATTGCGGCCCGTCTGGTCCCAACCGCCGCCGGGATTGGCCGGGATCATCATTTTCAATGCAGGCTGCCCATGCGCCAAACCTGCAATGACAGAAATCATCAAGCTTACGAGTAAACTGAAGAGCCGCTTGTACATAATGCCTCCTTGGTTCAGTCAGGTCGGTAGCAGCAGTGATCCAGATGTATAGTACAACGTCAATCAAATTGACAAACAGGAACACAGAGCGGGTTCAAAAATTAAAAACGTTAACCCGTTAATCGTGAAAAGCGTTCAAATCGTTTGGCGGCTTGCATAGCGTTGCCGATGTCAATCAATTGGCCGTCCTGGCAAGTGATACTTCGCGCCTCAGAAAGCACGCGCAGTAATAGCTCCGTTCGAAAATGTGTGTTTTCCACCAACCCGTCAGCCGTCCAGAAATGAAGGCGGCCGCATCCCTCGAGCTTTCGAAGCAGTTCAAAGCCAATACGCGTGCGCGGGTCGGGCCATGAATGCCTTAGCAAATCGGCCAGCCTTCCCGGAGCATCGAGCCGTAAGCCTTTGAGGAAATTGATAATTCTGGTCGTGACCAAAAGAGTGTAAAGGTCTTCGCGTTTGAAAGAATCATTTTCGATCGCCATGGCTGTCAGGCGCGCCCGCACGTAGTCCTGTTCAGTGAGCTTCAGGCCATGCGTGATGGGTGAATCGGGCGTCTGATAGAAAGGCGAAGCGCCGAGCAGCACCGGCAGCCGCGCGTTGAAGGCCAGAGTCTGGATCATGCTCTCTAGACTCTCATTGGGCAGTCCGAGAATCTGATAGGAGACGATCTTCAAACCGAGCGCATGCGCTTTGTAAACGACCCTCAAGTAGGCTTCCAACGTGTGCGGCCGCTTGGTGGTTTCACGCACGGACTTATCCGACGACACAAGCGCAAGGTTGAGGTGCGAGAATCCCGCC
This sequence comes from uncultured Syntrophobacteraceae bacterium, assembly GCA_964482425.1. Taxonomy (GTDB): domain Bacteria; phylum Desulfobacterota; class Binatia; order UBA9968; family UBA9968; genus WHTF01. The sequence continues at coordinate 8,755 of CAYZXN010000304.1, forward strand.
TCATACATCAGCTCCAACAGTTCATCGTCAAGGCTTAAATAGCTGATGCCGTTCATGGCGACAAACTGCATCGCGCGGTCAGGAAAGTATTCGATCAACTTGCGGCAAAGGTCTTTAAAAGTCGCTTTATAGTAAGTCAGATTATCGTCTTCGAAATCGATGATGCGATAGCCCTGGCGGTAGCGCAACTCAATCTCGCCGAGCACGTTTTCCAGAGAGCGGCGGCGATATCTGCTGCCGAAGGTCGTGTGCACCGAGCAGAAAGAGCATTTATGGGGGCAGCTGCGCGAGGTGATCATGAACGCCATTGGCTTGCCGCCGAATCGATAGGTCGAGTTCGCCGCGTCGCTCAAATCAGGAACGGCCAGCTCGTCGATGGCAAAATTGTCGGCAATCGGATTACCGCAGCGTCGACCGTTTTGCTTGTAGCTCAGGTTCGGCACGTTCTCGATGCGCTTTTGGCCGTTCAGATAACGCAGAAATTCAACCATTGGCCTCTCACCTTCACCGCGAATAACGTAATCGACCGACGGCGATACGAGCAGCGATTCCGGCGCCGCCGAAGCATGCGATCCACCCATCACGACCGGCACGGCAAGCCGTCTTTTAACCCGCGCGGCAACTTCGAGCGCCTCGCGATAGTACGGTGTGAACAGAGAAGAGATGCCAACGACGTCCGGTTTCAACCCGGCAACTTCTTGTTCGATCTCGTCAAACGGTTTGCCGAAATGGTAATAGCGGTGAAAAGTCGAGAACGGCGACTTATCCGCGATGCCATAAAAGTCGCTCAAATATTTCAGCTCTTTCGGTACCGCGACGGTCCGCCGACCCCAGCCGGCATGATAGTCCTTGATAACGACTTGGGTGCCGGGCAGGTGTCTTTTGATCGCCGCTTTAAGACAAGACAGACCGATCGGCTGCAGGCGAACGTCCGTGTCGTAAAAATCCTGAATGGGTGGTTGGATGAGAACGATTTTCACTGCCAGCGAAGTTATA
>CAYZXN010000305.1:0-4718 GCA_964482425.1 uncultured Syntrophobacteraceae bacterium
GACGCCGTCTTCTTCGCTGGTGACACGATAAGCGTTGCCAGCGTACAACTCGCCGCAGTGCTCACAGTTCGGACTCATGTGTCTCATGCCGGTACTAACGCGCAAGTAATATGCCACCAAGCGATCTGGCCATTTGCGATCGATAAACCTCCGATTTTAATCCGGCTTGTCGCACAAATGACACCCGCCGGGCTGAAATGTATCAACAACGACACGCCGCTGTTTACCATGCGCCGGTGCTTGTCCGCAAGTGTCGGAAGAATGCTCCCGAGCATTGTATGGGATTACCTGCAAAACTCTCTCAACCCCGACTTGCAGAGAATCGCTGCCAACGTTGCCGAAACATTTTCGAACTCGACAGGCATTTTCAAAACCGCGCCGATCACCATCACTATGATCTGCATGCTCGAGGTATCAATCTTTTCTGATAGCGCAAAGATGTCTTCGTTGCAAACGCCTTTGCGTAACTCATCTTTCACTTCTTCGACAAAACGGACGCCGTCCTGAATCAAGTCGTTATAGATCAACTCCAAACCCGCGCTCCAGTCCGAAGCGGCGGGCGATTCTGGCAACGTGGTATATAGTTCTTTCGCTTCTCTGGCCTTCTTTGCCGCCGAGAGATAGGTCATAATTCCGGCTACCCTGCTTGGTTTAGCCGATACCAGCAGCTGAGATCCCAGGATCATGTACAGCTCCTCGGTACCCATCGAAAGAAGCTGCATAGCTTCAATCGTCAATTCTTCGATCGTCGGCTGTTTCATTTATTGCCTCACGTCGCCAGCGGCTTATCGAAAAGACTTTGAAAAACGTTGGTTCATTTTCGCCGTACAACTCTCAGAGACGAACCACCTTGGCGCCTAGATGATCCTTTAATGCGTTGCGGGTATCGAAAACGAGCGAGCTGTGTTTGGCGATCATGGAGTAATCGAAAGTCGAGTGATCGGTAAGCACCGCCACGCAATCCATCGACTGTAGCAAATCCTCCGTCAGATCGACCGATCTGAGGGTTTGACCTCTGATTGAAATCGACGACACGTGCGGGTCGGAAAAGTAAATCGACGAGCCTTTCTTGCGCAGACCTTCGAGAACATGCAAAGCCGGCGATTCCCGAACGTCGTTGGTATCGCGTTTGTAGGTTACGCCGAGACCGAGGATTTTCGCTCCTCTCAAACACTTGCGGCGCTCGTTCAAAGCGTCGGCGATGCCCTGGATGGTAAACGCCGGCATCTGGTTATTGATATGCCCCGCCAGCTCGATAAGCCGTGGCTCGCACCCGTTCATCTTGGCGCGCCACGTCAGATAATAAGGATCCACCGGAATGCAATGGCCGCCAAGGCCCGGCCCCGGGTAAAACGGCATGAATCCAAACGGCTTGCTCTTGGCCGCTTCGATCACTTCCCAGACGTCAATGCCGAGGGTATGACAGGTCATTGCCATTTCGTTGGCCAGTGCAATATTGACGCTGCGAAACGTATTCTCAAGAAGCTTCACCATCTCAGCGCAGTCCGTGGACGACACCGGCAACGCCTTCTCGACAAACTGCTCGTACAACAGCACGGCTATCTCGGCGCATCTCGGAGTGACGCCGCCCACCACCTTCGGGATATTGCGCGTGGTATAGTGCTGGTTTCCAGGGTCGACCCGCTCCGGAGAGTAGGCCAGGAAAAAATCCCGGCCGACCTTGAGACCGGATTCTTCCAGGATCGGCAGTACCACTTCTCTGGTGGTTCCGGGATAAGTGGTGCTCTCGAGGATGACCAGTTGTCCCGGCCGGATGTGATTGCGTATAGCTTCCACCGCGGCGATGACATAAGACAGGTCGGGATCCTTGTTCTTGCGCAGCGGCGTCGGCACACAGATATTGATCGTATCGAGCTTCTCCGCCGCCGCGAGAGCTTGAGTTGCCCTGAACCTGTTAGTCGAGACCATCGACAGAAGAGCCTCGCCCCCAACGTCCGGGATATAGGAAATACCCGAGTTGACTGAGTCGACTCTTTCTCTGACCAGATCGATGCCGGTGACTTCAAAACCGGTGCGCGCCATTTCGAGGGCCAGAGGTAAACCGACATAGCCCAACCCGACGACCCCGACCTTCGCTGTCCGCTGGCGAATTTTTTCTTTCAACTCACGTGAATACGGTACTCGATGACTGCCGCTTTGCTCTCTGGATAGCGGCAGGATTCCTTCCACATTTTCCATAAGGTTCCTCCTTTGACGATGACGATTTTGGATTTGCCCGTGGGGCATTAACCGCTCCAGCTCTCGATTACCTGACTCGCAGGCGATCGGGCAAAAATAAATTGACCGGCAACAGCGCCAGATTCAGCGATGGCGATTTGCCGAGAGTCAAAGTTTTCCACACGCTATCGACGTTCCTAGCGTTTAAGAGTCTGCCCCAAGCAGCGCCCTCAACGACGTAGCGGTCAACAATCGAGTGCGCCGCTCTCAGGCCAAGCCGGCCGAACGACGGCTGCGAGCTGGAGAGCTCGTTCATGATTTCCGGCGCAACCTCGACCAACCGATAACGCTGCAGGTAACTCAGTAATAGATAAAGATAGGTGGACGCCACGGAATTTCTTGACCACTCTAGGATTTGCTGCCATTGCAACTCGCTGCCGCAACGTTGCAGGAGGAAAATCACGTCAATCATGGCGATCATTCCTCCAATGGGTTTAAAATCCTGGCCCCAGTGCGCGGCAAGATAAAGCAGTTGCAACTCGTCGCTCAGGCGGTAGACTTGTCTGCCCGCAAATACACAGGGCAGGAGCTGCGTGCGAACGTTTTCCTCTCCGAAGGCGCTCACCCGGCTGGCGCTCTTGCGCGAGGAAAACAGGCGGTGATGAATTTCGACCCAGACATTCTTTTCCGAGTGATAAAGGGGCGTCCGGTGATGGTGGTTGAGATAATCAGCGGCACGGGCGCCGCTCTTGGGCCGGTAGCCGATTTCGTTAAGCCGGGCTTCAAGCGCAGGCGCAGAGTCCCTGTCGATCAGGAAATCCAGATCGCGCATCAGCCTTTGGTGCGGCTCCGGATAGCATTGGCCGGCGACTGAGATCCCCTTAAGGAGAATCACAGGGGCTCTTTGTTCCTGGCAGAGGTCGATGATTTGCGCCATGGCTTCAAAGTGGCTCCCCATCAGCACTCGCGCTGTCAAGTCCGCCGCCTGCAGCGAGTTCCAGTGTGGCGATGCGGCGTTTTCTGCTCTCCCTTTAACGGCACGGAAAAACAACGGGCCGAGGCCGGTTCGAATCGCCCAGGCGACTTGCTTATCATCGAAGCATTCCAGCGGCAGGTCGCAGCGCGCCCCGGCGATCGCTTGCAGCAAGGAAACCAGCGGCGGCGAGCGCTCATACGTCAGCGCCCCGTTCAGGGTGTCACACTGAAGGTGCGCCATAATTCCTCACAGCGTCAGATTGCACTCTTCCATTGTCTGCTTGATCAAACGGCAGGTACGGCCGAGCTCGGCTGAGGTGACATAGAACGATGGGGCTTTGCTCGCGATGGCAACGGCACCATCGAGCCCGTCTTGCTCATGGGCCAAAGCATTGAGAGCCTGTACGAACAGGCGCGTTGCCGCTTCGCCCCTGCTGATAGAGCAGATCTCCGGAGCGACCGCTTCGCGCCGGTAGGTCAGAAAAAACAACGCCGCTAGCCGCACCGGAGCCACGCTTACAGGCAATAACGCCGCCGGGACGTGCAACGTCGTTTGAGTCCGCAGCGCTCCCAGCGGCAGCGGATAAGAAGCCGGCGGCTCGTCTTTCAGGCACAACGCGTGCGCATAGGGTTGAATCTCCAGAGTTCCCAGATCCAGCGGAGCCAGCTCGTCGCTCAGGTAACCAAAGCCGTGATGTAATAATCCCCAGCAGGTCGTCGACTTGCCGTGTCCCGACGGAGCCAGTAGCAAGCAAGCCTTGCCGTCGATGGTCAGCGCCGCGGCGTGAATAAAATAGAACTCGCGCCGGAGCTTTTGCAGCTCGATGGTCATGTCCTTTTCCAACAGGAACAGGAAATCGCCGTCATTGGCGGCGTGGAGCTCCTGCCCGTCGCGGGCGAGGACAAAGCCGCGCCCGCGGCGGCCGGCCCGGTAATGCAGTTGGCACAAACCGGCAGCGTCTTGCTGCAAGCAGCCGAAGTTGGCAAGCAGCAACTCGCGTAGCAGCGGTTCGCGGCAGTCGATCGCCACGCCTACCCCGCACACGCGCAAGAACAGCATCTGGCAAAACTTGACGCGCTCCTGCCGCGGGCGCAAAACGGCCCTGCTCATTTGTATGGGAGAAATCACAACTACAAAACTTTAAGTCTGCTATGCGCCGCCGGGAACACCCGGCGGCGCGCACAGAAGAAGGAACTATCGACGGTTGCGGGCTCCAGGGTTGCCTGGTCCGGTCCCGAGTCCATCATTGATGGGGGGATTACCGAACGGTTGGGGGTCCGGTCCGTTACCGACGCCATTGTTACCTCTGCCCGATCCCGACGCGGCAAATGACGGCATCGCCTTTAACGACAAAATCAGCGGCACTGCATAGGCTGACTTCTTGATGAAAACCCTGCGGTCGAATCGTTGATTATCCATGACACACCTCCTGTTGTTTGCCCTTAGATGTTTAACTGTTTTTGAGAAGCTTCATTTTGTCGAGCTGTTCGATGGTATTGAGAACGTCTTGAAGCGCCGTTGCATAGTCGATTTCGAAATTCTGGCAGACTTCCTCGGCGATTTT
>CAYZXN010000306.1:0-6647 GCA_964482425.1 uncultured Syntrophobacteraceae bacterium
GTTGCTGCGTCAGGCTTTCGCCCATTGCGCAATATTCCCCACTGCTGCCTCCCGTAGGAGTCTGGACCGTGTCTCAGTTCCAGTGTGGCTGATCATCCTCTCAGACCAGCTAACCATCTTTGCCTTGGTAGGCCGTTACCCCACCAACTAGCTAATGGTGCGCAGGCCCATCTCTAAGTGATAGCTTGCAAGCATAGGCTACCTTTGACCCCTGTTCCCGAAGAAACTGTGGTTTTATTTGGTATTAGCCCATCTTTCGACAGGTTATCCCAATCTTAGAGGCAGGTTACCCACGTGTTACTCACCCGTGCGCCACTTTACTCAGGGCCGAAGCCCCTTTCTCGTTCGACTTGCATGTGTTAGGCACGCCGCCAGCGTTCGTTCTGAGCCAGGATCAAACTCTCCAGTTAAATCTTTCAACCAGCCATTAGGCTGTGATTGACTGTGAGTACGATAGCTGTGCTCAATTGGCTTTACGGAAACCCTAAACCGTCACTGCTTTTTAAATGGCAGTTGCTACTATTTAGTTTTCAAAGACCGGAAGTGCCGCCCGCACAACGGGCGAAATAGTTTTATAGACACTAGATCGGGCATTGTCAACTAGGGGCAAGATAAAATTTGCAAAGCGATACGAATGAACGGCTTCTCTGCTTTAGTCGTCGCAGGAATCCTAAATAAACTTGCTTGTGTCTTCCAACATCAGGTCACGTTGCGCTTTGAGCTATTCGATTTCGCCCCACTTCGACCACGTTGTGCAGAGCGCTTTCAAAGTTGAAGCCGACATCCCGAATCACCTGCCCATCCACCCTTACTGCGCCCTGCGTAACCAGTCTGCGCGCTTCGCTTGTGGATGCGGCGAATTGCAGATCGACAAGTAGCCGGCAAATCCAGATCGGCTCAGAAACAGTAAATTTCTTCCGGATATCGGCTGGAAAGGATTTTTTTTGGTGCCTGGCCTCGAAATAATGCCGGGCACCTTGCGCTGCAGCTGAACCATGAAAACGACTCACAAGCTCCTCGGCCAGTTCCTTCTTTTGATTCATCGGGTGCATCTTTCCGAGTTTAACTTCTGCTTTAATCGCCGCGATGCGCTGCAGGTCGGTATCGCTGAGCAGCTCTAAATAACGCCACATTAACTTGTCGGAAATTGACATTATTTTACCGAACATATCCTCAGGAGATTCATTGATGGCGATGTAGTTGCCCAGCGACTTACTCATCTTGTTGACGCCGTCGGTACCTTCGAGAAGCGGCATGGTCAAGACGACTTGCGGCTCCTGACCGTATTCACGTTGCAACTCCCTGCCTATCAGGAGATTGAACCGTTGATCCGTCCCCCCTAGCTCCACATCTGATTTGAGGACAACCGAATCGTACCCTTGCATCAGCGGATAAAGAAATTCGTGAATGCTGATCGGCTGCTGCTTTTGATAACGCTGCTTGAAATCCTCCCGCTCAAGCATTCGTGCCACAGTATACTTGGCGCTTAGCTCAATCAGCGCAGCGGCGTCCAACTCTTCCATCCAGCGGTGATTAAATTCGATAACGGTTTTAAGCGGGTCTAAGATTTTAAAGATCTGTTCCTTGTATGTTGCAGCGTTCTTCAGAACTTCCTCACGGGTCAGCTGCTTGCGCGTCTCCGATTTTCCCGATGGATCGCCGATCATGCCAGTAAAATCACCGATGAGAAAAACCACTTCATGCCCCAGCTGTTGAAATTGCTTCATCTTTTGGATTAAGACGGTGTGTCCGAGGTGTAAGTCTGGCGCCGTAGGGTCAAACCCCGCCTTGATTCTCAGCGGCCGGCCCGTCTTTAACTTCGCTTTCAGTTCTTCTTCTGGAAGAACTTCCACGACCCCCCTTTTGATGACTTCCAACTGCGACTCGAGTTCTAGCATCGTCGGCACCCGTCACCCAGGAACCCGCAAGCGCCTGATCTCTTGGGCCTTGCCGGTTTTATCATCAACATCCACGATGATTCCTTGGAGCACAACGTTGTCCTGAGCCACTTCAAACTGCCGCGGCAGCTGAGTAAGAAATCCCTTGATCACCGATTCCCTTTCCATTCCAATAACCGAATCCAGAGGCCCGCACATGCCGACATCGGTAATATAAGCGGTCCCTCTCGGAAGAATTCGTTCGTCCGCGGTCTGCACATGGGTATGGCTGCCGTAGACGATCGATGCTCGCCCATCCAGGTGCCATCCCATAGCGTTTTTTTCAGAGGTCGCCTCCGCATGCATATCCACGATGATTACTGGCGAATGGTGCGCCCATTCTCTGTAGATGGCATCAACGCTGCGGAATGGATCTTCCACATGGTTAGGCATGAACACCCTTCCCTGAATATTAACGATCAAGGCCTTCAAACCACTTTCATTCTGCCACGTGCACCAACCTCGGCCCGGAGCACCCGCCGGATAATTCGCCGGACGAATCAGATGCGAGTGCTCGTCCAGGTATGGATAAATCTCCTTTTTCTTCCATATGTGGTTACCTGAGGTGAGGACATTCAGTCCCGCGGACAGCAGCTCTTTCGCGCTTTTTATATCAACACCAATCCCGCCGGCAGCGTTTTCGGCATTCGCAATCGCCAGGTCTACTTTTTCCCGCTCCACCAATGACGGGACCAAATCTCGAATAGCCCGTCGCGCGGGACGTCCGACTACGTCTCCGAGAATCAAAACACGCATGTCAAATCCTTTTACTTTGCGTAGTCGACCGCCCGCATTTCGCGAATAACAGTAACCTTAATTTGGCCCGGATAAGTCATTTCATTTTCAATCTTCTTAGCGATCTCCCGCGCCATACGCGCGGCTTCATCATCGGATACCAGATCGTGCTGGACCATGATTCTAATCTCTCGTCCTGCCTGGACCGCATAGGATTTTTCAACTCCTTTGAACGAGTTGACGATGCGCTCAAGTTCTTCCAGCCGGCGTGTATAACTTTCCATCATCTCGCGACGCGCCCCCGGCCGCGCGCCCGAAAGCGCATCGGCCGCATCAACCAACGGCGCCAGTATGGTTTCGGCTTTTACATCCTCGTGGTGAGCCGCTATTGCATTGACAATTTTTGGAGATTCGCCGTATTTACGGGCCAACTCTGCACCGATAATCGCATGCGACCCCTCCACTTCATGATCGACGGCTTTGCCGATATCGTGCAGTAATGCGGCACGCCGTGCTTGTTTTTCGTTCAGTCCCAATTCGGCCGCCATCGAACCGCAGATAAACGCGGCTTCAATGGAATGGAGCAGAACATTTTGGGCATAGCTGTATCGATACTTCAGCCTTCCCAAAAGCTTCACGATCTCCGGGTGAACGCCATGAACGCCGACATCGAAGATCGCCTTCTGACCCGCTTCGCGAATTGCTTCGTCGATTTCCTGCTCCGATTTGCGCACCACCTCCTCGATCCGGCCTGGATGAATTCGACCGTCAGAAATAAGCTTCTCCAAAGACAACCGTGCTATTTCGCGGCGAATCGGATTGTGCCCTGAGATCACGACCGTTTCAGGGGTATCGTCGACAATGAGATCGATGCCCGTAGCCGCTTCCAGCGCCCGAATGTTGCGCCCTTCACGACCGATTATCTTTCCCTTCAATTCATCATTCGGCAAAGGCATAACGGTGACGGAACGTTCAGCGACAAAATCACCCGCCAGTCTCTCAATTGCTAAAGCAATGATCTTCTGGCCCTTACGCGCGGCTTCAGCTTTCGCTTCCTCTTCAATGATACGAATACGCTTGGCCGCTTCGTGCTTGGCTTCCTCAACCATCTCCTCGATTACGTTTCTCCTGGCCTCATCTCGGGTCAGGCCCGCAACCTGCTCAATCTGTTTTCTTGCCGCCTCAATTTGGCGATCGTACTCGGCTGATTTATCCTCTAACCCAACTTCTTTTGTTTTTAACGAAGCTTCACGGCGACTCAACTCATTCTCTCGCTTTTCAAGTGAATCTACACGTTTGTCGAAGCCTTCTTCCTTACTGACCAGCCGCTTTTCCTGAGCCTGAAGCTCTTTCCTTGTGTCTCGTACCTCCTTTTCAAATTCTAAACGCTCTTGCTGAATACCATCCTTGGCGTGTATTTCAGCTTCTTTCCTTATCGCGCTGGCTTCTTTCTTCGATTCATCAATGATGCGAGCCGCAGTATTCCGCGCCGCCTGAAGCTCTAACTGCTGCTGCTTTCCCCGTACTCGCGTGATAATGAAGAAAGAGGCAGCACCGATAAGTAATCCTATAACGACGAGAAAGAGACTTTGTTCCACCAACAGCACCCCCTTTCTTACAAGATAGTTTTTAGCAAACCGCTTTGGTCTGCTCGGAAATTTTCTGACATTCAATGATCCTTTTTTCAGTAACGATATACTGAACTTTTTCGTCCCACGGGTCGACTGCCATGGAATCGACCAATTGGAATTCATAGGCCAGTCCGACTGTCATCACTCCCGCGCCGAGCTTCCGCAGCACCCGATCGTACCAGCCTCTCCCCCAGCCCAAACGATTGCCGCTCAAATCGAAGGCAACGCCTGGGACCACAACAAGCAATCGATTAATGCCCTTGGAATGGTCCAATAGCTTCCCGCCAGTGGGCTCAAGAATTCCTGACTTACCCGATGCTAATTCGTCGACCGTTTGGATTTGGACGAACTGCCCGTCGTGCCCCGGACCCATCCGAGGATAAAAGACAGCTTTGCCGGAGCGCAATGCGTCACCCCTTATAATCTCTGTGCTCACCTCATTCCGCACAGAGCTATAGAGGGTCACAACATTGGCGAATCGATAGAAGTCGGTTCCTAGAACTCGATCCTGGATCGAACGACTGAGCGTCTCATAACGCTGGAACGGCAGCGAATCTCGTTTGGAGAGTGCCGCTACGCGCAACGCACGCTTACTCTGATCCATATGATTCCCCACGGCAAAAACACAGCGGGGATCGAAAGACGAGGGGGAAGGGACGGAGGGAGAAACCTAATCAACTATAGTCTGATCGCCCAACGGAGAGGGTGGGTCCTCGAGAGAGTCGCCCTCCCGCCAAAATCGTCATAGGCATCCATGTTGTGGTAGCCGGCGCCAAGTCCAATGTTCGATCAAACCATTCCATAAGGGTCCGCCGCACAGGCAAACCCTGCCAAGCCTGAAAAATCCAACAAATTAGATTTTGAATTATCCTCGCTCCCCAAATCCTCATCTTTTCCACGCCACCTTGCTTAGAATTCCCCCGCAAATGCCGTTTCCATGGATCAACTTGAACCTGTTTACCAGGGGGTCGCCGTATCGCCGGCTCAATTCTCCGCACCTTGCGGCGCAATTTCGACGGCGAGTTCCGGCTACCTTATTGTTTTTCGTTGGTTCCGGGTGTCTCCAAAGATCACGAGCACAGCAGGGGAATTAGACACTTAAATAATAGGGACTAACCCTCCTCGCTTAGTTTAACTGACAATTGTTTTGAAAGTTGATTGATCCGCTTTAACATCGTCTCATGAGCTTCCTTGAGACGATAATACTCATCCGCGATGTTAAGTGCCGTCAACATCGCTACATTTGATTTCGCCGCCGGTTTTGACGCCCGGGATAACTCCTGCATCTTATCGTTAACGTAACCAGCAACCCGCAGGATATAACCCTCCTCGGCATCGCTGCTAATCGTAAAACTTTGACCGAGAATTTCTACGTTCATAGATCGCTTCACAGCTTACTCCATCTCAGTCCGAGGAAATATCAAGCGATGCAAACTGGCTGATAATCTTGTCCAGCTTGTCGCGAAATTCAATTCGCTCGCGTTCGTATTGACGTATTTGTCCCTTAAGATGATGCCACTCGCTTTCTTTTTGCTGAAGCTTTTTTTCAATCAAATCTTTCTCTCGTTTCGCCTTGTCGTGCTGCTCGACAAGCCGACTAATCTTCGCTTCAAGTTGTTCGATTGCATCTAGGGCCATGATTTTTTATTCAGCTAAACTTCATGTTTGAGTTTAGTTTTAAGCCCTAGCCTTGTCAAGTTGATTCAGACGGCTTTAGAATCGTGATCTGGAGACCACCGCTCAACGTCGTTTAACGGTGCTTTTCTTCGTCTAGCGGCTCATCGTAGCCCAGCACCATCTCCCACGGCAGAGTACAATGGGCAACTACGAGAGTGTCAAACCTTTCCCACCACTGCGTGTCCCGGCCCTCACGGCTGAGGAATCTCACCATCTGAAGCATATCCGAGATCTCGGACTGGCGCAGTGCCGGACTGAATGCCGGCATTACACCAAACCCCTCGGCAATGGCTCTGCGTATTTGAGCATTGCTCCTGCGCTCAACCGTTTCCCTAAAATCCGGTGGAGGAACCGGTAGCGCCGCCGCCAACGGGCCGTCCCCGCGGCCGGTGGGGCCGTGGCAGCCGAGACAACGCTGGGCATAAAGGGCATCCATCCGCTCGTTGCGGCCGCACGCAACCATGGTCAACAACAAAATGATTAAAAAGACGAAATGCTTAGCCATCATCATTCATGCCGAACCCTACCGCGATAAATTATCAGAGAAAGGCAGCAAGCTCGACTGGATCCGCGACTGCGAAAGCGCGAGCTTGGAATCCCCGGGTACGATGATCACCAACTGGTTCAAAAGCAAGTTTTTCCGCGTCTTCGGTTCCCTGCCTTTTTT
>CAYZXN010000307.1:0-5252 GCA_964482425.1 uncultured Syntrophobacteraceae bacterium
TCGATTTTTCTTTGAACGAGACACTGGCCACCCGAGTTGCCAGCGGCATGGCGAGTCAATTGGGCGTCAGCATCCAGGGGCTCGCCGAAGGGGTGGGCTCGTTGGGACAGCGCGGCCTTGAAGGCGCCGCCGGCACAGCCGCCGCCATCGGCTCGTTGTTCAAAGGCTTGCTGGGAGGCAAGGAACAAAGCCGCCAGGCCGACCGCTAACACTCAGCAAGCTGATGCGCTTGATTCGTGCGTATCGTCGCTTGGTGTTCCAGCCGTTGCCACAACTGGCGACGCCGTGCGCAGCAACGCAGAGCTAAAACTTGTAGTTGAAGGCAAGTTTGATGATATGCGCGGTCACCTCGTGCTTCCATCTATCGGTGACGCCGTCGCTGGCGACCCCGGAGATGGACTTGCGCCCCAAGTCCATGAATTGGTACTCCGACTTCAAGGTCCAGTGATCGCCGATCGCGTATTCAAGTCCGCCGCCGATGGTCCAGCCGGTGAAAGTTTTGCGTGTTCGCGTGTCGGTGGTTAACGGCGGGACATTGTCGTCGACGCCGAGCTCGGGTCGGGCATAGGCGAAGCCGCCCTTGGCGTAAAGCAGCGCACGGTCGATGGCAATGCCCAAACGCCCGGTCACCGTCCCGAATAGGCCACCGGAGCTGACCGCGCGGGTCTCCTGATTGGGGTCGTACTGCGGCGGCGAAAAGCGACTGCCGTTGAATCCCATATAACCGAAATCCGCTTCGACGCCGGGGACCAGGAAGCCGAGCTGAAGGTTATATCCGGCTTGTACGCCGCCGACAAAACCATCTTCCCGGTGGTTAATCTTCTCGTTGTCATCGTTGTAAGGATCGCCGGTACTCGACCCGCCGTAACGGACAACATCACGCGGCTTACCTAAGCCTGCCTGCGCGCCAACGTAAAAGCCGGTCCAGTTGTAGTTTTGCGCTCCCGCAGGGGACGCGAAAACGACTGCGGTCATCCACAATAGTAAAGCAGCAATGGCCCGAACTTGCTTCATGATGCCGGACTCCTTCCCTCGACTGACGGCGTCGCGCTCCTGCCCCAAATGGCCCAGCTACTATCATTTAATGCATTAAACGTCAATTTTTAAGGAATTACCGAGCCACATACGGCGCCAGCAGATTAAATTCGTTGGATGGGAATTATTTCAGCACCGGCGGGGTATCCGTAGTGCGCATGCAAGCGTAAATTGATGTCGAGATGTCCTTGCGGATCGCCCTTATCGGTTCGCTGCATCACATTCCAATTCGCGCTCTCCAGGTCATTCTCGTAACAAATCCAATGTATCTCGACACCGCTGATCTGCGACAGTTGGTGTAAGATCTCATTGCGATATTCGGGCAGGCAAAACCGCACGTCGTCAACGATGCAATCTTTTCCTTCTTTCAAACACGCGAGTAGCACCGGCAAGGCGCTGGCGTCGGATAACAGGTTCTCAAAGACTCGGTCTCCGGTGTGTCGGCCCATTTGCTGTGCAAGATAAGACTTACCGGAACCGCATAAGCCGAGAACAAAAGTCACCTTCGCCATGATATCCTCCATTGGGCGAATGGCAGTTCAATGGAAGAAAAGAATTGCCGCGCATAGCGCCCGGCTACAATACCATAAACCGCAGGCGAGTATAGTGAGGAGTGGCGCTCGGCGCTAACTCAATGGATATGCTTTCAGAGGTTTCAATCATTCGCCTGAAAGCGCGAGACTCTTCCGTCAGCGCTCGCTCAGCCGTTGGGCAACGACGCGCGGAAGTCTTTTACTCTTCAGATGCTCCAGCGATTCGGGCAGCGCCCGGCACCAAGAAGCTTCCGCGCTTCCGGGTATGTTCGGACGCTCTTCCTGGACCGAAACGTCCTCCAGAGTGGCGGTCAATATGGCCGATGGCGCCTGCGCCAGTAGCTCATAGGCCCGTTCGATGACCTGTTCCATCGGAGCCTCGTCGGCAACGCCGGTCATGGAGCGCAGGCGCTTGCGGATCTTCAATGTTCCTTCGGTGTTCGGCTCGAGTCCGAGCTGCTGCTGCAGCTTTAGATCGGCGCCGCTCCACAGGCCGGCAACCGTCGGCAGATCGTGCGTGGTCACCGCGGCTAGCGCCAACTCGGGATATCGGGCCGGAGGATCCTCTTCAAACCAGAGAAGGCGGTACGAAAGAACTCGAGCCTTGGCCAGTTGCTTGCGCGCGCGCTCGTCGACAGTTCCAAGATCCTCACCGACGATATAAGCGCGGGCGCGCTCGCTTTCCAGCGCCAGGATTGCGAGAAGCTCCTCTGCCGGATAGCGCACATACGCGCCGGCAGCAGGATCGGCGCCCTGTGGTATACAGAACAACCGGAACAATCCCATCACATGGTCGATGCGCAAACCGCCGGCATGGCGCAAGGCGCCCCTGAGTGTTTGAATAAACGGCTCGTAACCGGCGGCGCGAAGCTTCCATGGGACAAACGGCGGCAAACCCCAGTCCTGACCTTTCGTATTATACTCATCCGGCGGGCTACCGACCGTAACGCCATCGGCGAACACATCCTGCCAAGCCCAGGCATCGGCGCCGTCCGGTTCAACTCCAATGGGCAGGTCTTGCATTAGAGGAATTTCCGCCGCCGCCTTTGCCAACTGCTGGTCAAGCAACCACTGCACCCATTGATAGAAGCGTACGTGCTGCGCATGATTCTCAGCAAAGCGGGCTACCGCCGCGGAATTCGGATCGCGATACTCCTCCGGCCATTTATGCCAGCCGCTGCCATGCTGCTCGACTAGCGCGCAAAAAACCGCAAACTGAGCCAACGGATCGCCCTGCTCCGTGCAAAAGCGCTCGAAGCCGGGATCTCCTGAGAAATGTGACCAGATAATTTTCAGCGCGTCCTTCTTGAGCTTGAATACGGCATCGCGATCGACGTGTTGCTCCCGATTAAGCTCTTGGCCGGCCGACGCGAAGCGTTGCAGATCCAAATGCAGTTCCGCCGCGCCGGGTATCTCTTCAATGCGTAGATAAAGCAGATTACGATAACGGCGGCTGCTCGGAAAATACGGGCTCGGTTCCTGCGGCACGATCGGCGACGCCGCCGCCAGCGGGTTCAGCAAAAGTATCCGGGCATCGAACTCGCGCGCCGACCACCGTCCCAACTGCCGCAGATCGGCGAAGTCGCCCATGCCCCAGCTGCCGGCGGAGCGCAGCGCGTAGAGCTGAACCGACCAGCCCCAGATGCGCAGGTGCTCCGGCAAGGAACAAACCCCCGGGCTGACTATCAGCCTGCTGGCATGTTCGTCGTCAAGATAGCGCAGGTTGTGGTAACCGATCGGCAAATCCCCTGGCAGTGCCTTGCCGAAGCGCAGCACCGTGCCGTCCTCCAGGGTGACTTGCGCTGGAGCACGTATCGCTTTGCGCCGGCCGCGGCGCAACACCATCACGGGCGCTGGCTTTGATGCTTCGGTCGGCCCTTCGAGCGCAGCCTCCAAGGCTTTGATGGTCTCCTGCGGCGCTTCGCGCCAGTCGCCCAGAGCGTCTTCATAACGCGCGATGATATCCGGGTTGGCGTGCTTCGCCATGTTCAACGCCCCGCCGCCATAGCGGCGCTCTCAGTCCTGCTGAGGATCGCCACCGAGTCAGCAGGCAACCAAACCTCACCGCCGACCACTCCAGCCTGTGGATCCGAAGCCAACAGAATCCGCGCATCGCGGCCGGCGCCGGCAGGCACGCGCTGGCTTTCGCCGGCTAGATTCACAGCGACGGCGACCTGTCCGCGTTGCAGAACCAACCATTTCGCCTTCTCATCGAAACTCGTTTCGACTCGATCCAAGCGTCCGTCCGACAGTGCGGCAAGTTGCCGGCGCAGCGCAATCAGCCGGCGGTGCCAATTGAGCAACCCGGCATGCGGCTCTTTATCTCGCTCGTCCCACGAAAGCTTGGAACAATCGAATGTTTCGCGTTCCTGTGGGTCCGGCACATCTTCGGCGTGCGCGCTGAAGGCGGCAAATTCGCGTCGGCGGCCTTCGGTCACCGCGCGGCCTAACTCCGGTTCTTCATGATCGGTGAAATACAGGAACGGCGAGCTGGCACCCCACTCTTCGCCTTGAAACAGCATCGGCACAAAGGGCGCGGTCATAATAAGGGCTGCGGCGATCTTGACTCGCCTGACATTCACGATATGCACGCTGCGCTCCCCTTTCGCGCGGTTGCCGATCTGATCGTGGTTCTGTAGGTAAGCCAGAAACGAGTGCCCCGGCAATCCGCCCGGGGATTTGCCGTGGCGGCGCCGGCGAAACACGGAATAGCGGCCGTCATAAACAAACACCCGCTTCAACGCTTTGGCGAGATCGCCAAGCGATCCGAAGTCGGCATAATACCCGTCCCGCTCGCCGGTCAACAGCGCATGTAAGGCATGGTGAAAATCATCGCTCCATTGCGCGTGAATACCGTAGCCGCCGAGAGCCTGGCGCTGCACTACCCGCGGATCGTTGAGATCGCTTTCCGCGATCAGCGCCAGATGCCGCCCGCCGTGCGCCTCGAGATCGGCAACTTCGCAGGCGAGCTGCTCGAGAATATGCACGGCGGAGGTATCGACGATGGCGTGAACGGCATCCAGACGGAGCGCGTCAAAATGATAGTCGCGCAGCCACATGAGCGCGTTATCGCAAAAATATCGCCGAACCTCGTCGCTGTCCGGCCCATCGAAATTGATCGCCTGCCCCCACGGCGTTGCATAGCGATCCGTGAAGTAGGGCCCGAACCGTTCCAGATAATTTCCAGCCGGTCCCAGGTGGTTGTAAACCACGTCGAGAATTACGGCCAGACCGCGGCGATGGCACGCATCGACGAGACGTTTGAGATCGTCGGGAGCGCCGTAGGTATGATGCGGCGCAAAGAGATCGGCGCCATCGTATCCCCAGCCCCTGCTGCCGGAAAACTCGGCCACCGGCATCAGCTCAAGGTGCGTAATGCCGAGGTCGACCAGATAATCGAGCTTGTCGATGGCCGCCGCAAAGGTCCCTGCGGTAGTAAAAGTGCCGATATGCAGCTCGTAAACAACTGCCGCGCCAAGCGGCCGGGGCTGCCAATGCTCGTCCGTCCATGCGAATGAGCCGTGATCGACCACCCGCGACGGACCATGAATGCCGCGCGGCTGCCAGGCAGAGCGCGGATCGGGCAGCGCCTCGCGGCCATCAAGCACAAACGAATAATCGGCATTTGCGTTGGGCAACGATAGCTCGGCAAACCACCATCCCAGTTCTCCGGCTTTCATCGGA
>CAYZXN010000308.1:0-4155 GCA_964482425.1 uncultured Syntrophobacteraceae bacterium
GAATGGATGCCTCGTGCGCCGGCCTGACTTCGCGAAAAGAGCGTGACAGCAGGAGGTAAAAAAACAGACGGCAGAAACACGACAAGACAAACAGGCTGAGAAGACCATAGCCGAAAAGCGGCGGCAGGCGCGAGGCCAGAAACCCACCGAGCGATGACCCAAAAAAGAGCGCCGCGCCATTGATGACATTAAAATACGCGATGCAGCGAACGCGCTTTTGCGGCGTCACCGCATCGTAAATGAAATTAGCCGCGCTGAGGGTAACCCCGCTCCAGGCAAATCCTCCCCAAACCTGGACTAGCATCAGATACGCGGGGTCGTGCGAAAAGATCCAGAATATAGGAATGAGCGCGGCCAAGAACGAGCTCAACCGCAGCACTCTTACGTTACCGACCAGATCCGCATGTCGTCCCCAAAGAGGCAGCGCCACCAGCGCGGCAAAAGACGAGCAGACTTGAAGCCCCATATAAGTGAGATAGCTGAATTGCAGATCACGCAGCATGAAAACCGCGAAAAAAGGTGCGGCGAGATATGTAGCAAACGTTAAACACCCGCTGAAAACAACAAATTTTAGAAAATTACTCTCTCTAAAGCGCGCGACGAACATGAGAAAATTAAAATCGGCGGCGGGGTCGCTTTTGTGCGGCGGCTCGTCCATCTGTTTGATGAAATAACCTGATGCGAAGCGGGCCAGCGCCGCCAGGCCGAACAGGATGCAAAAACCTGCTCGGTACGAAACTTCGCCGAACGAGTACAATAACAACCCGGAGGTGATAATGCTGACGAGGCTGATGGCACCGACAATTCTGTTGCGCCAGCCGAAGTATCGCCCTCTCTTGCTGGCGGGGATGTAGTCCGTAATCAGGCTGCCCCAGGCCGGCCCCGCCAGGCCGCCGCACACGGCGGCGCAGATCAGCAGCACCAGTAACAAGTCCACCCGTCGTGAAGCACCGAGCCACGGAAGAACAGCCACGCAAAGAATCAGCGCGGCCTGAAAAAACACTAAACGGACAAGCAATTTGAGGCGGCCGCCAACCCAGTGAACGATCTGCACGGCGAGAAACTGCGATAGCGACGAGAAAAGATTCGGCAGCGCCGTGAGCAAACCGACCTGTTGTACCGTGGCGCCCAGGAAGAGCGCCAGCGGGATGGCGTAATGCTCGGTGATACCCGCCATCAAAGCGGCGCAAATACCGTCCTTGAATGACGCTCGAAGGCTCGATCGAACGTTGATAATCTTTCGGCTCATCGGTGGGAAGAAAAAAATGATGAGGCATTTTCGCGCGAATTGCCAGTCCTGCTTTCGAGCTCTTGCATCCGAGAGTGCAACGGCCACTATGAAAGAAGAAGCAAGAGAAGTGCTCGCGATTGCGGACTCAAGTCGATGCAAAAGCCTCTATTGATCGGCACCTCAGGCTATTCTTACCCGGGCGCGCCTCCGAAAGGCTGGTTCGGCGCCTTTTATCCCGAAGCAAAACCGAAGTGGTTCGACGAGCTGCAGCACTATTCGCAGATCTTCAACACCGTGGAAGTGAACTCGACGTTTTACAGACCGCCTTCCCAGGCGTCTACTCGATCATGGGCAGCCAAAACGCCGCCTGAATTCACTTTTGCCGTGAAGCTCTGGCAGAAGTTTACTCATCCGATGAAGATCGGGCGGAAGGGCGTCAAGGAACAATGGGAGCGCCTGACCCAAGCCGATATCGATCAATTCCGTGCCGGACTGGAGCCGCTGGCCGATGCCGGAAAATTGGGCGCGCTGCTCTTGCAGTATCCGGCCGGCTTTCATTGCACGGCCAAAAACATCGAACAAGTAGAAAAGGTACTACGGGTTTTCTATAACTATCCCAAGGCGGTCGAGCTTCGCCACAACAGTTGGAGTGGCACAGGCCCAGTCATTAGGGCGCTTCTGAGCGAGAATCGCGCCAGCGGGGTTGTTATCGACGAACCGAAGTTCTCTACTTCGATTCACCAGAACTTCGAAAGCATCGGGGAAATATTTTACTTTCGGGCGCATGGGCGCAATGCCAAGGCGTGGTGGCGGCCGAAAGAATCCTGGCAGCGCTACGATTATTACTACTCCCGCGATGAAGTAAAAAAAATCGCGCAGCGTATCAAAACCGCCTCAAGCGCGCCTGGAACCAAAAAGGGATTTGCCTTTTTTAACAATCACGCCCGGGCCAACTCGGCTGCCAACGCGATCATGCTTTCCCAGGAGTTGGGATTGCGACTAAGAGCCATCCCCGGCGAAGCGATGCTGGCGAAATTTCCCGAGCTCGCGAGCGTCAATCCTTTTCCGACTGATCGTGACTAGTAATGGTGGCAGTGCTGGAGCGGCAAGCTCTCCAAAATTGCTGGCGGCTGTTCATCGTCTGCTCACAAGCGCGGCGCTTTGACCAGAACTGTCGAGTCGATGCTGGCAATGTTCGGACGGCCACACTTCGCCATGGTGATCTCCATTTCCTCACGCAGAATGTCGAGCACGCGGACCACTCCTTGCTCCCCGTCTACGGCCAGACCCCAGAAAAGCGGCCTGCCAATGAACACCGCCTTGGCGCCGAGCGCCAGAGCTTTAACCACGTCGGCGCCGCGCCGGATGCCACCGTCTAAAAACACCTCGAGCTTTCCCTTGGCTGCCGCAGCTGCCTCGGCCAAGACTTCAACGGTAGCCAGGGTATTGTCGAGATGACGGCCGCCATGGTTGGAGACAATCACACCGTCGGCACCGATTTCGGAGCACAGCTCGACGTCTTCACCGGTCATGATGCCTTTAGCGACAACCGGAAGAGCGGTTTGCGATTTGATCCACTCCAAATCCTTCCAGGTGGCGGCCGGGTCGGATCCCCCTTCCGCGCCCGCAGGTCTCGGCGCCCCAGCGCCCTGCGCAGCCTGTCCGTAGTTGACACCTCGGGTCCGCCGGTAGTTGTTGCGAATATTGCGTTCCCGCTTGGGCGGCCACTGCGAATCCAAAGTAACACAAATGGCTTCATAGCTGGCGCCTTGCGCGCGGTCGAGCCAGCTTTTGGTCAATGCGCGGTCGCGGAACGGATACAACTGCAGCCACAGATGTCCGTTGGCGGCCTTGGCGAGATCCTCGAACGAGGTGTTTGAGTTGGCGCTGACCGCCAAGACGGTGCCGCGCGCGACTGCGGCGCGATAGGTAGCAAACTCACCGTCCGGGTGCGCCTTCTTATGGCCGCCGCACGGCGCGATCAGCACCGGCAGATTTACCTTTGTTCCCAGCACGGTGGTCGAGAGGTCCAGAGCGCTCACGTCGCGCAAAACCCGCGGGCGCAGCGCCCAGGACTCGTAAGCGCGGCGATTTCGCTCGACGCTGATCTCGTCGGTGGCACCGCCGGCAATATAGTCGTATTCCCCTTTGGGCAAGCGCTCCCTGGCGATGTCTTCGAACTCGAAAAGATTGATCGGTGTCTTGCTTGCGCTCATGGAAACCTCCGTTGCCTATACCGCTGCCGCATAATCGGAAAATTCTACTTCCAGACCTGATGCGTGCGCCGCCGTCTACTGTTTGGCCTTCAGCTGTTGATCGTTGTCTTTCAAGAATTGACGAATTTCATCGGCATAATCGAGCAGCCGGATCCATTGTTCCTTGTACAGAGTCACGGGAAATCTGCCAAGGCCATAAATCGATAAGCCGCCCTTTTCACTGACCTTGAGCCGCAAATGCCCCGGTTTTCGTTCGTCGACTTGTTGCCGCAGAGATCTGTTCTCCGCCTCGAGCCTGGCTAATTTCTGCTCTGCTGTTTCTTCTGCCATAAAACCTCCGGCGTTTCATCTGCTTGTTAAAATTTTCATATGAGAGAATCCAACTGCGATCTGCATCATTCCGAACCGCCCGAACTCAGATGCCCACAGCTGCCGCTCTTGCCTTCCTACCTCGCTGCTCATGGCCGCACGTTCACAGCAATCTTCTTTTAACGCAATGGCCCGGAGAACGCGATGTGGAAATCTTACGGAGGTTACGATAGGGATAGGCGGCAAGCATCCGGCAGGCGATTCTCAGCCGAACTCGTCGAACCGGCGCCCGCGCATTTGAGCAAGTCGATGGCTTTATCAACTCCGCCTGTCCTGGTTGTAGAAGACGACTCATTTCTCCGGGTTATTCAAATCGTGCTCGATCCGGCGGCGCCTGAC
>CAYZXN010000309.1:0-20930 GCA_964482425.1 uncultured Syntrophobacteraceae bacterium
CCGGCAAACCGGCCAGTTTCTGGATTGCTCCTTTATCGACGGATCGCCGATCAGAACCTCCAGCAGCGGCGTCATTCTTTCCCAACGGCGCGCCACATCTTGCTCCTGCGCAAAAAGCTCGCGCGCCGACGTGATAAATCGCTGCACTGCAGATTGGGACGTAGAAGTCATAGACCCTCCTGGCGTTCTTAACATGACGATTTCCTCGATGCATTATTACCCGGAGGACGCGCTTGAGGTCAAGCCGCGCGGTTCAACCCGGATTCGCCGTTCCACCTAAGTGGCGTGAAAACGAGGGGCAAACCCGGAGTAGTGAAGACACCCGGGCATTCGATTTTAAAGTCTCTTTCGCCCTCCTCACAGCCATTGTTTTAGAACTTACAACGTCACCAACGGCGACGTAAGGTTTGCTCCTCGCTGTTTACGTTAATCCCGAACTAAGATTCGGGTTCAAGAAAGTACGAGGGACAGACCCATGCCTGCCCATGATTGTAAATGAGTCACGAGTAAACGGGTGCGAGCGAGATTAAGTCCCGTGCGACCACGACGAGAGGTATTTCTGCTGATCTTTGGTCAGTATATCGATCTTTATTCCCATGCTCGATAGTTTCAGTTTGGCGACCCAATCCTCGACAGCCTTGGGAACATCATAAACCTGCGGCTTGAGCTTTTTGGCATTTTTCACCGCCCATTCCGAAGCCAGCGCCTGGGTCGCAAAGCTCATGTCCATGACGGAAGCCGGATGGCCTTCGGCGGCCGCGAGATTAACCAGGCGGCCTTCACCGAGCAGAAAAATCCTCTTGCCGCCCGGCAGTATATAGGCATCGACGAAGTTGCGGATATTTTTTTCAACTCTGGTGGAAAGTTTTTTTAACGCCTTGAGGTCGATCTCGATATCGAAATGACCGGAGTTACAGATCACCGCGCCGTCTTTCATGGCCTTGAGATGATCTTTGGAGATCACGTGCATATCGCCCGTGAGGGTAATGAAAAGATCCCCGACGCGGGCGGCTTCTTTCATGCTCATCACTTCGAAGCCGTCCATCGCCGCCTCGAGAGCGCGCACCGGATCGACTTCCGTCACAACGACTTTCGCGCCCATGCCGCGCGCCCGCGACGCCACCCCTTTGCCGCACCAGCCATAGCCGGCCACAACGACCCGCTTGCCGGCAATCAACATGTCGGTGGCGCGAATCACGCCGTCAATGGTGGATTGGCCGGTACCGTAGCGGTTATCGAATAAATGTTTGGTTGCGGCATCGTTGACCGCGATCACGGGAATCTTCAGCGCGCCGTCTTTTTCCAGGGCGCGCAAGCGAATCACCCCGGTCGTGGTTTCTTCCATGCTGGCGATCAGATTGGACGCCAGATGAGAATAATCCGTGTGCAACAGCGAAACCAGATCGGCGCCGTCATCCATAGTAATGACCGGCTTGTGCTCAAGCGCGGCCCTGAGATGGCTATAATAACTCTCATTGTTCTCGCCTTTGATGGCGTAGGTGGCAATACGGTCGTGTTGCACCAGCGACGCCGCCACGTCATCCTGAGTCGACAGCGGGTTGGAAGCGCAGAGAAGCACATCGGCACCGCCCGCTTTTAGAACCTGCACGAGATTGGCGGTTTCAGCCGTCACATGGAGACACGCCGAGAAGCGCATGCCCTGGAATGGTTTTTCCTTTTGAAACCGCTCTCGAACGCGTTGCAGAACCGGCATATCCTGCCCCGCCCACAAAATTCGCTTTCTACCACTTTGTGCCAGACCAATATCCCTGATGTCATGCTTCTTGGATGCCATGCTGAAAAGTTCCTCCCGCCCGACCCACGCTTAAGCGCGCGCCGCCGCTTTTTTAAGATCTTCGACTCGATCGGTCTTTTCCCAAGTGAAGTGTCCGTCTTCCGGCGTACGGCCAAAATGGCCGTAGGATGCCGTGGAACGATAGATCGGCCTCTTCAAGTCGAGAGCTTGAATAATGCCTTTGGGCGTTAGGCTAAAAATCTCCTGCACAAGTTTGGCGATCGTGTTTTCCGGAATCGCTGCGGTGCCGAAGGTGTCCACCAGGACAGACACCGGTTGTGCGACCCCGATACAGTAGGCGAGCTGAACCTCGCACCTCTGCGCCAACTCCGCCGCGACGATGTTTTTGGCCACGTAGCGAGCCATGTACGCGGCGCTGCGATCGACTTTCGACGGATCCTTGCCGGAAAAAGCGCCACCGCCATGCCTGCCCATGCCGCCGTAGGTATCGACGATGATCTTGCGGCCGGTCAGGCCGCAATCGCCCTGCGGGCCGCCAACCACAAAGCGGCCGGTGGGATTGACGTGGAAGACCGTGTCCTTGCCCAGATACTCGGCGGGAATCACCGCCTTGATCACGCCGTCGATAATGGTTTCCCGGAGTTTGGCGTACTCGACGTCAGGGCTGTGTTGACTGGAAATAACCACGCTCTTAACTTTAACCGGTTTACCGTCGCGGTACTCGACGGTAACCTGGGACTTGCTGTCCGGGCGCAGGAAATAAGCTTCCCCGCCTTTGCGGATCTTGGCGAGATACTTCACCAGGCTGTGGGCCATTTGAATGGGCAACGGCATGAACTCGGGAGTTTCGTCGCAAGCGTAGCCGAACATCATCCCCTGATCGCCCGCGCCCTGCTCTTTATGAAGTCCCTCGCCTTCCGTTACGCCTTGAGAGATATCCGGCGATTGCTGCTCCACTGCGGTCAGGATCGCGCAGGTATTGCCATCGAATCCCATGGCCGAATCGGTATAGCCGATGTCGCGCACCACCTCCCTGGCGATGTCGGTATAGCTCACTTTCGCCTTGCTGGTAATTTCTCCGGCGATAACGATCATGCCGGTCTTGGCCAGACTTTCACATGCGACCCGGCTGTCCGGATCGTGCGCCAGATGAGCGTCGAGCACAGCGTCCGATATCTGATCGCACAGTTTGTCCGGGTGACCTTCGGAAACCGATTCCGATGTGAATAGAAAATCTCTGCCAGCCATGAGATGAACCTCCAGAGGGCGATTGGACCGAAAATGAATCAGTTTGATATAACGGATAAGAAGTGGGGATTCAACCTTACTCGTTCTCGTTGAACCTCTTGTCGATAAGCTTTTCGAGGGCTTTGACGGTTTGCTCCGCATCGTCCCCGACCGCCTCCACCTGGATTTTGCTTCCTTGCGTCGCCGCCAATGTCAGCACACCCATGATGCTGCGGCCGTCGGCGGTCTGCCCGTCCTTGGCAATGCTGACCTGCGAAGAAAAACGGTTTACCGTTTGTACGAGGAGGGCGGCCGCGCGCGCGTGCAGTCCGAGCTTGTTCTTGATTTCGATCTTCTTCACCACCTTGCCCATCTTACTTGTCGATATCGCGGTGTTTGACATGGATGCGGAATCCGCCGCCCAACCTTTTCTGCAGCTCTTCTACGAGAACAACGGAGCGATGACGCCCACCGGTGCAGCCTAACGCCAGAGTCAGGCTGCTCTTCCCTTCCCGCTCGTAGAGCGGCAAAGTGAATTCAAGCAGCGACAACAGCCGGTCGAGAAAGGACCGCGTCTCTTCATTTTTCAACACATATTCTTCCACTTCGCTCTGCCGGCCATCCTTACCGCGCAACTCGCCGACGAAGTACGGATTGGGCAGGAAGCGAACATCCAAAATCATGTCGGTATCATGCGGGATACCGTACTTGTAACCGAAAGAAGTCAGAAACACATTCATGCTGCGGCAATAGGGCGCCTGGCAGAACTGTTCCTCCATCTCGCGCTTTAGTTGATGAACGTTGAGGTCACTGGTATCGATCACTTTGTCGGCCAACTCGCGCATCGCCTCCAGGGCTTTGCGCTCACGTGAAATGCCTTCCTGAATCGGCTCTTCGCCAGCGAGAGGATGCGGCCGGCGGGTCTCGCTGAAGCGTCGAATCAATACTTCATCGGAAGCATCGAAGAAAAGCACTTGAACGTGGTGACCCGCCGCGCGCATACCGGCCAAAACCTGCGGCCATCCCTGCAAAAACTGTCCGCCGCGCAAATCAACGCCGAGCGCGATACGAGAAATTCCCTCGTCATAGCCTTCACACAGGTCGATAAATTTGGGAATGAGCAACGCGGGGAGATTGTCTACGCAGAAATAGCCGTTGTCCTCGAGAGCGCGGATGGCGACGCTTTTACCGGAACCCGAGAGACCCGTGACTATGATAATTTCTAGGCCGCCGGCCATACGAGATCAAAACTTCTGATCTTCGGTCGCGATGATGTCATAAATCTGCTCGCCCGTTTTGGCTTCAAGGAGACGGCTGCGCAGCGCGGGGTCCTTGAGCAAGCGCGATACTCTGGCTAGCGCCTTCAAGTGATCCGCGGCGGCATCCTGGGGCGCAATCAGCACGAAAAACAGATGCGTTGGGGCGCCGTCCAGTGAGGCAAAATCGACTCCCGCCAAGCTGCGCGCGAACAGCCCCGATACGCGCGGCACCTCCGGCAGC
Source organism: uncultured Syntrophobacteraceae bacterium (assembly GCA_964482425.1). GTDB lineage: Bacteria > Desulfobacterota > Binatia > UBA9968 > UBA9968 > WHTF01. The sequence continues at coordinate 4,484 of CAYZXN010000309.1, forward strand.
TTGCCATGCGGAATCGCTACGCCTTCGCCGATGGCCGTTGTGCTGATCTTTTCGCGCTCCTGCAAAACCCGCAAAACCTGGGCAGCATCGAGATTAGAGTCGCAGCCGGCGAGTTGATCCGCCACTTCATTGAGCACTTCGGCTTTCTCTCTTCCGGCAAGGTCGGCGACGATCCGCTCCGGCGTTAAAAAGTCGGTAATCTTCACTCCTGCGGTCTTCTCCTTGGCTCGAGCTTTGTCTTGTCCTTCTGCTTCTGAACTTGCCGCTTGAGATTATCCATGACCCGATCGATGGCTGAATACAGGTCTTCAGTCTCCTCTTTGCCATGAAGCGTCGTGCCGTGAGTATGCAGATCGACTTCAGCGATCTGGCGCTCTTTGGACTCCACTGAAAGTACTACATGGGCGTCAACGGATTGGGAACAATATTTGCCGATTCGATGGAGTTTCTCTTCCGCGTATTGCTTCAGGGCCTCGGTGGGTTCGGTGTGGCGGAACGTCACAGACACTTTCACGTCGCTCATCGTGTGGTCTCTCTTCTCCTGCTATTTCCGAAAAAAAGGCTGACGCCGCTTCGAAGACGGAAGGATGCCCATGGCTTCCCGGTACTTGGCCACGGTGCGGCGCGCGATATCGATGGAGCTGTCCGACAGCAGTGCGGCAATGTGCTGGTCGCTATAAGGTTTACGGGGATCTTCGCCGGCGATGATGCCGCGGATCTTCTCTTTGACGCTCTCGCTGGCCACATCCTCGCCGTTGCCACCCTTTAAGCCGCTCTGGAAAAAAAACTTGAGCTCATACAACCCTTGCGGGGTATGCACGTACTTATTGGCCGTCGCCCGGCTCACGGTGGATTCGTGCATGTGAATGTCCTCTGCCACGTCCCGCAGCACCATGGGTTTCAACTGGCTGACGCCATGATCGAGGAAGTCGAGCTGAAATTTGAAAATACTCTGAGTGACACGGTAAAGAGTTTGCTGGCGTTGCTGGATACTCTTGATCAGCCAGGTGGCGGCGCGGACTTTTTCTTGGAGATACTGACGTGCTTGCTCCTCCGCCACACCCTCCTGGCCAACCATGCGCCGGTACAGAGGGCTGACGCGCAAACGCGGTACGCCGTCATCGTTGAGGTAGATCACATACTCGCCGGCAATTTTTTCCACAAACACGTCAGGCAGAACAGTCCGGACGTCCTCTTGTTCGAAGCCCCGGGACGGCTTGGGCTCGAGCGACGTAATCAAATGCGCCGCATCGGCGATTTCATCGATGGTGGTTCCCAGATCACGGGCAAGTTTTTCGTAACGCTTGGACTCTAAAAAGTTTAGGTAGTCGGAGACGATGCGGGCGGCTAAGCTCCCGCCCAGATCCAGGTTCTGCAGCTGAACGAGCAGGCATTCCCGCAAATCCCGCGCCGCGACGCCGACCGGATCGAAGAACTGAATTCGCTTCAAAACCGCCTCGGCTTCTTCGGGCATCGTTTGGGTAGCCGCGCAGACCTCGTCCAGGGTCACTGCCAAATAACCGTTCTCGCTCAGGTTCTGGATGATGTACAGGCCGATTATCGATTCCCGTTCCGAAATCTTGGAAAGGCGAAGCTGCCAAAGTACGTGATCCTCGAGGGAGGTTTTTTTGGTTAAGCTGTTCTCCCACGATGGTGGAGCATCGCCATCATCCGAGGTGGCTTCAGCGGTCAACGATCCATGAATCGAATTGGAGTGAGTGTCGAGGTATTCCTGCCAATCGAGCGTACCGATCTTATCAACGGCGGAAAGCTCGCGGTTGACAGCCGTCTCAGTGAGCACATCGGTCACTTCGCTCTGAGTCTCCGCTCTGGGCTGCTCTCCGTTATCGGGTTCCTCCGCCGCTCCCTCTTCGAGCGCAGGATTTTCCTGTAGTTCTTTCAGGACCATCTCTTCCAGTTCAACACGAGACAGCTGCAACAGCTTGATGGCTTGCTGCAGCTGAGGCGTCATGACCAACTGTTGAGCGAGCTTTTGAACCTGTCGAATTTCCAAAGCCATACTAGAACCTAAAACCCTCCCCCAAGTAGAATTTTCTGGCTTTCGGGCTCGATGAGATATCTCCCGGAGTTCCTTGCTCGAGAATAGCGCCCTGATTCAGAATGTAGGCACGATCGCATATCCCCAAAGTTTCGCGCACGTTGTGATCGGTTATTAAAATCCCGATACCCCGCGTGACCAGCTCGCGGATAATCTTTTGGATCTCGGCCACCGCAATGGGATCGACACCGGTAAACGGCTCATCCAGTAAGATGAAGTACGGCGACAATACCAACGCCCTGGCGATCTCCACCCGACGCCGTTCGCCGCCCGAAAGACTGAAAGCTTTGTTTTTCGCCAGATGTGCTATCCCGAACATGTTCAGCAACGCCTGGCAGCGCTCTTGTCTTTCAGCATTGCTGAGATCGAGCGTCTGGAGAATGGCGAGCAGGTTCTCTTCCACCGTTAGGCGCCGAAATACTGAAGACTCCTGGGGCAGATAACTGATCCCGGAGCGCGCCCTCTGATACATTGGCGCTTCGGTCAGATCCTGATCGTTCAACAGCACTTTCCCCTCGTCCGGATGCACCAAGCCAACCATCATGTGAAACGTCGTTGTTTTACCCGCTCCATTCGGCCCCAGCAGACCCACCACCTCGCCGCCTTCGATGCTTATATTCACTCCGTTGACAACGCGCCGGCCATTATAGCTCTTTGCGACCGCCTCCGCCTTCAAAACACTCATTTACCCTTGCTCGAGCTCGCTTCGTCCCTTGCTTCGTCTTTCTGCTGCAACTCATCGGGAAAAATCGTTACCTGCACCCTGACCTGGTCCTTGCCTTCGGCTACAGCGCGATCCTGTTCTATATAATAAATTATTCGAGAGCCGGTCACCTGGCTGTTACCCTGGCGCATGACCGGATTACCCGTGAGCGTAACCGTCTTGGCGGTTTCATCGAACACCGCTCTATCTCCCGTGGCCATCCGGTTCCCCTGAGTTGCATTAACTTTTCCTTCCGCGATGATTTGCTTCATTTGCTTCATTTCAGGATCGTAGACTGCCGTCAAAGTCTCGCTGCGCATGGTCATATCCGACTGGACCGTCACGACGCGACCCTTATACGTAATGGTGTTCTTCTTCTGATCGACTTCCATCCAGTCCGAGGTGATGTAGATGGGATCTTTCTTATTAAGCTCGAAGGCGCCTTCGCCTTGCTTGCTTTTCGCGCTGTCGCGCGAAGCGCCCAACGTCGGAGTGACGACAAAAGCGACAAGAAAAACCACCAACAAGAACCGCAAACTCCAAAAATACATCGCCCCTCGCGCCTAACTCTTGCCGGAACGGCCTTGCTTGGCCAGTTTGTCGGGTTCCAGTTTGGTCTTCACGTTTTGGAGCAGGCGCACCTTACCGTCTCCCAGGTCGACCTCCATACGAGATCCCTCTAATTCTAACCCTGCACCCACCAGCGTCGTTCTCCCGGGCATCAAAATCTGTTCTTTGGCCGGCAGGTAAACAGCTTCTTGGGATCTCAAGGTGTAGCCATTGTAGAGCAGCTCGATGCCGCCCTCCAGTTGCATTTCCTCGAGCTCTTTGTCGTTCAGGTACACGCGCGCTACTTCTGCAGACGCTTCGGCGGTCTCTCCCTTCTCGTCGTAGTAAATGAACCGCGGATTCTTAACGACCGCCTCGCGCTGGTCCCTGTTGTAGCTCGCCTCATCGCCGAGCAGTTCCCAGACGGTCCGGCCATTTTCGACTTTCGCCCGATGAAAGTCTTTGATCCGAAGTGCCGACTCGGGCAGGTAGTCTAGAGCCTGTAGAGGGTTTTCCCTTATCTCACGAAGCTTGTTAACCCAAATGGCCTCGGTCACCTTGTAACCGACACCCCCCAGTGCGATGAAAATCACCACCAACAAGAAATATCTTCTAGTCTTGCGCATTCGATCAACCTGCCGGTCGATATGAAAGTACCATTGTTTGAAAATCCTGTAAAGCAATAGGCATGAAATTTGCTTTTTACCTTGATTCTACGCCCGGTAGCTACTGCGAGGCTCGGTAACGTCTCGTGACCAGGTCCCACTTGGATTGCGATTTAAGCAACAATTCAGCGACTTCCCTGACCGCCCCTCTCCCGCCCAAAGCCTCTGTCACATAATCCACTAGAGGAAAGAGCTGCGGCCACCCGTCTCCTACGGTAATCGCCAACCCCACGCGATCTAAGATCGCTAGGTCGAGAATGTCATCGCCGACGTATGCAATCTGCGCCTCGGCGATGCCGGTTTCCTGCTGTATCGCTCGATAGGCATGAGCTTTGCTTTGAACTCCCTGATGAACGATCTTGACGCCCAACTCTCTTGCGCGAAAGTCTACCACTTTGGACTTCCGCGCCGTAATAAACCCCACCAAGATTCCGGCTTGCATCAGCAACGCGATGCCCTGGCCGTCGCGCACGTCGAAGTGTTTCGTTTCGCGCCCCCGATCGTCAATGACGATCCGCCCATCGGTCAAAACTCCGTCCACGTCGAGCAGAAGTAGCCTGACTTTTTCGGCCTTTCGGCGGACCGCGGAGGCAATGCGCTTCACAACCAGATTAGATCCCGGCTTTGAGCAAATCGTGGAGGTGAATCACACCGAGCGGCTTGCGGTTGTCTTGAAGAACGAAGAGGCAGGTAATCGTGTGCTGCTCCATCAGCGCTACGGCTTGGGCAGCCAGCGATTCGGCGGCGATAGTCTTGGGATTACGGGTCATCAGATCTTTGGCTTTAAATCTGAATATCTCTCCTTTGTTCTCCAGGCCGCGTCTCAGGTCGCCGTCTGTGATGACGCCGGTCAGTTTTCCGTCGCCATCGACAACACCGGTGACGCCCAGTCGCTTTGAAGTGATTTCGAAAAGAGCATCCTTGATCGGGGTGTCTTGAGTTACCAACGGAAGCTGATCGCCGCGATGCATCAGGTCGTCCACACGCATCAAAAGCCTTCTGCCCAGAATGCCTCCGGGATGGCGCATCGCGAAGTCCTTTTCATTGAAGCCTTTGGTTTCGAGCAGAACCACTGCCAGCGCATCGCCCATGGCCAATGTCGCCGTGGTACTTGCCGTGGGCGCCAAACCAAGCGGGCATGCCTCCTGTTTGACCCCGACGTCGAGAACGACATCGCCTGCTCGTGCCAGGGTCGAGTCCTGTCTGCCGGTCATGACGATCATCTTGAGCCCGTTCAGCTTGAAATGCGGAATGAGCTTTACAATTTCTTCGGTTTCACCGCTGTTGGAAACAGCAAGAATGATGTCGCCTGCCATAACCATACCGAGGTCCCCATGAATGGCATCGCCTGAATGGAGAAAAAACGACGGAGTGCCCGTACTGGCCATGGTCGCGGCAATCTTCCGACAGATCAGGCCCGACTTGCCCATCCCGGTCACAACGACTTTACCGCGGCAACTGCCGAGCAACTCAACGGCTTCGAGGAAGTTGTGATCGAGACGATCGGCCAACGACAGAAGACCCTGCGCTTCGATGTCCAGGACCTCTCGGGCGCGCTGCAGAATATCCTCTTTCTTCACCGGCGCACTACCTTTTCACGAGGTCATCGATCTGTTTAAGGGTCTGCAGCAAGGTCTCGAAATCCGCTAAGGGCAATGAGTTCGGACCGTCGCTCAGAGCTTTATCCGGGTCTTCATGAACTTCCATGAACAGCGCATCGACGACCGTCGCCACAGCGGCGCGCGCCAGTGCCGGGATATACTTGCGCTCGCCGCCGGAGGCATGACCCAGGCCGCCCGGCAACTGCAAGCTGTGAGTGGCATCGAATACCACTGGACAGCCCAACTCGCGCATGACTACGAGCGAACGCATATCGGAAACCAGGTTATTATAGCCGAAGGAAACTCCGCGCTCGGTCAACAACACCTGGTCGTTGCCGGTGGAAGCTATCTTCTGAACGACATTGGCGATATCCCAGGGCGCAAGGAACTGCCCTTTCTTGACGTTCACTACCTTGCCCGACTTCGCTACCGCAATCACAAAGTCGGTCTGCCGGCAAAGAAACGCCGGAATTTGCAGCACGTCCGCAACCTGCTGGACAGCCGGCACCTGCTCCGATTCATGCACGTCGGTCAAAATCGGCACGCCGACGCGCCGTTTGACCTCAGCAAGAATTTCCAAGCCCTTTTGCAAACCTGGACCTCGAAACGAACTGACCGAGGATCGGTTCGCCTTGTCATAGGAAGACTTGAAAATATACGGCACGCCGGCGCGGTCCGCGGCCTCCTTGAGCATCGTTGCGTGGCGGAGCGCGGATTCCCGGCTTTCGATGACGCACGGGCCGGCAATCACGGCCAGCGGCCGACCCGAGCCGATTTCAAAATCGCCTATTTTGACCAGCTTCATAGTTGTCGAATGCAGCGGAGACGTAGTTACGTGCGTACGACCTTCATATGACGAATTTCACGGAGCGCCTGCCGGTTTTGCGCCGCGGCCTCAATAAAACCACTGAAGAGCGGGTGGCAGTCCATTGGACGCGATTTGAATTCCGGGTGAAACTGACAGCCGAGGAACCAGGGGTGATTACGCAGCTCGATGATCTCCACCAGATTGCTATCCGGTGACAAGCCGCTCAGGACCATGCCTTTGGCGCCAAACTCGGCGCGATAACTGTTGTTTAACTCGTAACGATGACGGTGGCGCTCGGAGATTTTCTCCCTGCCGTACAGCTTGGCGGCTAAGGTTCCGTTTTGCAGCACGCATGGATAACTACCCAACCGCATTGTCCCGCCCTTGGTGTCGATGCTCTTCTGTTCTTCCATGAGGTGGATGACCGGATGGGGAGTCTGAAGGTCGAATTCGCTCGAGTTCGCGCCTTCCAGACCGCACACAGTACGGGCGAACTCGACCACGGCCATCTGCATGCCCAGGCAGATCCCAAAGAACGGAATCTGAGTCTCGCGCGCATAGCGGATCGCAGCGATCTTGCCCTCGCTGCCGCGGTCGCCGAACCCGCCGGGGATCAGAACTCCGTCGACCTGCTTGAGAATGGCTTCGGCCCCTTCCTGCTCGATCTTTTCCGCTTCGATGCAATCGAGATCGACCTGGACCTCATTGGCGATACCGCCATGAACCAGAGCCTCCAAAAGGCTCTTGTACGACTCTTTAAGGCTCATGTATTTTCCAACCACGGCGATTCGCACCGACTCTTTCGGGCTCTTGAGAACGTGAGAAATATGCTCCCATTTTCGTAAATTGGGCGCTCCGGTCCAGATATTAAGCTTCTCGACGATACGTTCGTCGAGACCTTCCTCGTGAAAAATCAGCGGCACTTCGTAGATCCATTCGACGTCTTTAGCCGTGATCACCGAGTTTTCCGCGACATTACAAAAGTGGGCAATCTTGGATTTGATCTTTTTATCGAGAAAGCGATCGGTTCGACAGAGCAGTATATCGGGTTGAATTCCCAATCCGGTGAGCTCTTTCACACTGTGCTGCGTCGGCTTGGTCTTCAACTCGCCGCCGCCGGTGATGAATGGAACCAGGGTCAGATGAATATAGAGCACATTTTCCCGGCCCCAGTCCCAGGCAAACTGTCGCACCGCTTCCAAAAACGGCAGTCCCTCGATATCGCCCACTGTACCGCCGATTTCGCCGATGGCGATATCGTACCCCTCCGCGGCCGCCAAGATTCGCCGCTTGATCTCATCGGTAATGTGAGGAATGACCTGTACGGTGCCGCCGAGATAATCGCCGCGCCGCTCTTTGGCGATGACGGTCTCGTAAATCTGACCCGTGGTGCAGTTGTTTTTCCGTCCCATCAAGGTCGAGACATAGCGCTCGTAATGTCCGAGATCGAGATCGGTCTCGGCGCCATCGTCGGTGACAAAAACTTCGCCGTGCTGAAATGGGCTCATGGTGCCCGGATCGACGTTGATATACGGATCCATTTTCAACATCGTCACTTTAAGCCCGCGACTCTCGAGCAGCGCCCCGATGGAAGCGGAAGCCAATCCTTTGCCCAGCGACGAGACGACGCCGCCGGTGACGAAAATGAATTTGGTTTTTACAGTCGCCATAGGCTCCTTTCAGCTCGCATGGTCGCGCAAATAACGCTCCGCTCTCTTTAAATCCTCCGGAGTATCGACTTCCACCGAAGGCTCCTCCACGGCCGCAACATGAATCCTATAGCCATACGCCAGCGCGCGCAGCTGTTCCAGACTTTCGACCTGTTCCAGCGGCGTCGGACGCAAACGCGCGAACTTCAAAAGAAACTCACGGCGGTAGACATACAGTCCCAGATGGCGGCGGCCCCACAGGCGCGCTTTCGTCCGCGCTGTTACCCTGCCGCCGCCCGCATCGATCGTGCCATTGCGCGAATACGGGATCGGCGAGCGGGAGAAGTAGAGCGCGAATCCTTTGCGATCGGTGACCACCTTCACGATGTTCGGATTCAACCACTCATCCTCGTCGAAAATCGGCGTGCAAACCGTTGCCATCGGGATCGCGCGGTCCCGATTCATTGGACGAACCGCGCGGGCGATCGTTTCGGCCTGGATAAAGGGCAAATCGCCCTGCACGTTCACCAATAATTCCGCTTTGAATTTGCGCGCGACTTCCGCCAAACGATCCGTCCCGCTCGAGTGAGTTTTGGAAGTCATCGCGACTTCGCCGCCGAAGCCTTTTACGGTTTCTTCAATGCGCCGGTCGTCTGTAGCTACCACGACTCGGGCCAGTTCTTTCGCTCTGCAAGCACTTTCGTAGACATGCTGGATCATCGGTTTACCGCCAATCATAGCGAGTGGCTTTCCCGGAAGACGGGTCGACCCGTAGCGCGCCGGGATGATCGCCACTACTGCCATAAAGCGCGTTTCGATGATGCGATGACTGAGAAACGAAAGGTCAAGGTTGAGTTCTCGTCGAACCAAAAATAAAAAACCGCAATGGCTTTCTATGAAAGCGCATCACGGAATTTGATCATACGCCGACACAATTTTGGTGTCAACGAGAATTGCCGCAACACATCCTCACAATTGGTGAGACTGGCCTTAAGAGGCGAAGGATAATTTCGCTGACGTCTGATAGAAACAAACGTGAAAACTCCAACTTGACTTCTCAACGTTGTCTTATGATAGGAATGATTCTTGGGAACGGAGGCAGCATGACTGACTTGATTAAGCTCGCCGCCGGCTTTGCCACCATCGGACAGGGCGCGGGGCCCATGATGGTGACGTGGACCGCCGGCCTTTTCCAGAAACATGGTCTGGAAATCGACAAGCCGCGCATCATGGGCGGCGCCAGAGGAGTCGTTCGCGGTTTGCTCTCAGGCGAAATCCAATTCGGCAATATGGCGGCGCCGGCACCGTTGAGAGCCAATGTGAAAGGCGACGCGGATCTGGTTTTTCTCACGGGCGGAATCAACCAGCAATTCATCATGGGCAGACCGGGCATCACCAACCGCGCCCAGTTAGCCGGAAAGAAAATCGGTTTTGTCGGCGACGGCGGCTTAAATGACGCTCTGGTCAATTTCATCATCGATAAGTTGGCGGCCGACGGAATCGATGGCTTGCGCAAGCAGCCCCTTGCGGGAGGCGCCGATCAAGGCATCTCGGCACTCATGAGCGACCGCTGCGATGCCATTGTCATTACCCCACCGGAATCCATCGAGGCCCAGAGAATGGGTTGCAGTTACGTGATCGATTTTGCCGAATATGGTCTCAACTATGCGCTCGGAGGAATCGCCGCGCGCCGGGACTATGTCGAGAATAACCCGGAGATAACCCGGAAGTTTATCAAAGCTTACGTCGAAGGCATGCACCGCTATCGCAGCGATCGAGAGTTCACGATTGCAGTGCAGGCCGACTATAGCGGCATCGCCGATCGGACCGTAGCCGAGGAAACCTACGATCTTACTCGGCCGGGCATGCCTCTTGTTCCCTACCCGGTGGTCTCTTCCCTCCAGGTATTGCTCGACTTCATGGCCAAGGAGGTTCCTGAAGCGAGAAACGCCGATGCGCGGCGCTTTGTCGATGACCGCTTCGTCCGCGAACTCGATGACAGCGGCTTTATTGCGTCCCTCTCGAATCCTTCTGCATAAACCGGCGCGCCGGTTACAAGGAGAATCCCATGCGAATGATGTTTTTGAACCATTCCTGCAAGCGTCACTCGGCGGAGCTCGAAGCCCATATCGGCCGCCTTCTGAAGGGCTATGCATCTCCGGAGACAACCTTCGAGCTCGCCTATCCGGAAGACCTCGGCGGCGGGGAGGTGCTCAGTCTGCTCGAGGAACGCAAAGCATTATCGGGTCTGCACCACATTTTGGAAACCCCAGCTCTGGTCAAGAAAGCCATTGAAGCCGAGCAACAGGGATTCGATGCGGTGATTCAAAGCAACACCTTCGATCCGGGCGTCGAAGCCAGCCGGCTCGCCGTGCGTATACCGGTCATCGGATTGCTGCGCGCTTCGCTGCATTTCGCGGCCACCCTCTGCGACCGATTTGGTCTCATCGTACCGCTGCCGACGCACATGCCGCATACCATGAGAATGGTGCAAACCTATGGCATGACCGCCTTCGTGAGCGGCATCAAAACCGTCGGCCTCTACGATACCGGCGACCTATCCGGGTATCACGATGTCGTTGTCGAACGTACACTGGCAGTCGGCAAGGAGCTCGTCGAGCAGGGAGCGCAGGCGATCATCCCGCTGGGTGGAAAAATCTACCCCTACGTGGTCACACCCGACGAGCTCGAACCGCACCTGGGGGTCCCGGTGATCAATACCAAAGCGGTCGGCGTCAGCTACGCCGAACTGATGGTCAGATCCAAACTCGTGCACAGCGAAAAGGCCTATCCGTGGTCGGCCGGATTGAGTCCGGACAAAGTTTCGCAGCGTTTAACATAGGATGGATCAATGAGGTAGCTCGGCGCCGGCTATGGCGGCAAAAAACAAGATCTATTCAGGAGTGAACAGAGCATGATTATCGACGGCGATGGACATTTTTTTGAGACCGAAGAGATATTTGCCAAACACATGGAACCCAAGCTGCGCAACTATCGTCCCCGCCTCCTGAGCGATGAAGAGGGACACAATTTCTGGGTGGCTGACGGGCAAACGTCCTACAAGCGGCCGTCGATTAAAGGCGCGGGCGCTCCGGGAACCGCCGCCCCTCCTGGACAGAAAATCCAGGCCGCGCGCCGCGCTTCGGCGGGCAGCCAGACGCTGACAAATTTGCAGGAACGCCTCGAAGACCTCGACAAAGAGGGCATCGATGTACAGTACCTCTACCCAAGTTTTCTACTGCATATCAATGCATGGCCTGACGGCATACTTGCGATGGGCGTGTGCCGCGCCTACAACACCTGGTTGGCCGAAGCTTGCCGCACAGCGCCCGACCGGCTGAAAGGCGTCGGCGTGGTCTCGTTGCAGGATCCTGATGGTGCCGCTAGAGAACTCCCTCGCATCCAAGAGCTCGGCATGACGGCGGTGATGATCAACGGGACCGCGGGCGCCACGCGGCTGGATCATCCGCGCCATGATCCGTTTTTTTCCGAAGCCAATCGCTTGAAGCTGCCGATCGCCGTGCACTTTAGCCTGCAGTTTCCGGTCGTCGACAAGCTCTTCGAGCATCATTTTCCCAATCGCGTCCTGGCGGGAATCTTTCCGATCATGGCCGGTCTCACCAGCGTGCTTTGTTCGGGCTTGCTGGATCGCTACGAGAATCTCAAGTTTGCCTTCCTCGAGGGCGGCATCAGTTGGGTGCCCGCCCACATCGAACGGATGGACGATCATTTCGACAACCCGCGCTACGGCGCGCGCGATCTGCTCAGCCACCCGCCGAGCGACTACTTGAACACGGGACGGATCTTTTTCGGCTGCGAGGGCAATGAATCCTTTTTGCCGCGTGTGATCGGTGAAGTCGGTGAAGATCTCTTCATATTTTCGTCGGATTATCCCCACGCGGACCGTACCGAAGGAACCGCACGCCACCTGCACGATCGAGACGATATTCCGGCGCCGGTGCGGAAAAAGCTTTTGGAGGAAAACGCGCGTCGATTTTATGGCCAGTGATAGATCTTTTCGTCTCTAACAGAGTGCTTCGAAGGCCGGGACGCCGGCTGAACCGGCACTCTCTTCTTCCTTCCGGAAGCTTGCTTGATTTCACTATTTCTGTCGACTAGACTTTTTTTATCAGGCGGTTAGTTGTTGTTTGTTGAGCGAAAAGGAGGAGTGGAGATGGACCTGCCGAAATGCCAAAAATGTAACAATGGGATTCTCATCCCGTTATCCGACTATGGGCAGGATGGTGCCTCAGTGATGTTCAAAGCATGGGCCTGTACCAATCCTGATTGTGGATTCTCGCTGCGGGTCGATAAGGGTGAAGTAACCTACGGTAAAAGAATCGAGCCGAAGCATTAAGCCGTTCCAGCACCCACCCCCGCTGGGCTAGATCGCCGTCGCTCATCCGGGCAGACTCTTATTGAAACTCTGTATTGCTTTGCCGAACAGCTCGCAACCTTGCTTTAGAGCCGCCAAACACTTCTGCTGGGTTTCTGCGTCGCTTGCGTAACGTCTGAGGATTTCCGGCGCTATCCACTCATGCCCTTCTTCGTCGGCAAGCAGAGTATCGCGATAGACAGATGCGGTCTGCGGATCGATGGATTGGACCCGCTCGATAAACGATTTCGATGTTCGCGGAAAAAACTCCTCATGGCCGAACTGCACGCTGGCGATCAATTCGCACAGAGATCCCAAACCGGCATGATAATCCCAAAGCTCTTTTAACTCCGTCAGCGGCTGGTTCCACAAGGCGTCCGGGTCACCATTTAACTCGGCAATTCGTTTGCGAAGGATGGCCGCGTGCTTCAACTCGTTGGCGACATATTCGGACATCGGCTGCTGGAGATCGAGATCCGGAATCTGTCCAACCCAACGAGCCGTGACTTCCGCCGCTTTACGTTCCATTACCACCCCGAACTGGAGCCGGCGCATGACAATGGCCGGGTTGAGCGGTTTTTCCGCGCCGTAACTCTTTCGCTCCGCGTTCATTTTCTCCCAGAACGCTTCTCGAGTCTCGACCAGTTGGTTGAGGAACTCTTCCGATTTCCGAGCTTCCATTTTTTTCCTCCGGCGGCTGAGCGCACGCGGTTTGACACCGGGTGCCTTTTGGGTTTTAACATTACAAGAATTTCTACCCATGTAAAAGGTCGTCCCCAGCGGAACGCCCCGCATTTACGCTAGAAACAAGTGATGGAATCCGGCAAAGCCAAGAATTACGTCGACACTCTGTACAGTGAGCTGTACGAGCACTGGGATCGCAAGATCAACCAGGGCGCCTTCATGACACAGCTGCGAGACGGCACGTTGCCGTTACCCTGCGTGAGACGGTTTTTCAAAGACTGGGGGCTTTTTTCCATTGAAGTGGTGGCACTGAACGCGGTCTCCTACTACGTTCACCTGCCGTTTTTTGTCCAGAACTACGATCTGCTTCCGGCCTTTACCGACAAGATCGCCGAAGAGCTGGTTTGGCCCAAGCCTCCGGGTCACATACTCATTCTGCTCCAAACCGCTAACGCCCTGGGGCTCTCGAAGGAAGAGCTGTTCGAGCAACCCGCTTCGCCGCCCGGGCGGGCCATCAGCGATTACTGCAGGCGGGTTTTTTACGATGGTTCGATCATCGAGCTGTGGGGTGCACACGTCTATGAGGAAACACTCGGTCATTGGGCGAAACAGTGGGGCGAAGCGCTGGTTGCGCATTACGGCCTCAGCAAAAAGCAGGTTATTTATTTCACCGCCCACGCGGAAGCTGACCTGGTGCAGCACGAAGAGCACATGGGCCACGGTCCGTTGAATCGGATGATCCTGCAGCGCATCGTCGAACAAGGACTGACAGCGACAAAGCTCGGCTACGATCCCAAATACTGCGCCTTCACCATGGTCGATCTTCACGCGTTGATGGAACGACACGCGCTCGAGAATCCCTATCCCTCGTAGAAACAATAGAGAGGCTTTGAGCTTCGACGGTTGCTCGTATCCTGCGAAGCAGACTTGAAAAGCCCACATTGATCAAACCTACGTGTCATCGAAGTGTGAAGTACGAACTTCGGTCTGGCGCAAGCTGGTTTTGTAGTGAAGCTGGTGCGCCGTAAAAAGTTGGAAGTCAGCGTGCAGTAAAGAAACTGAAGATTCGCTGCGGCAACCAATCCAATGATCCGGGAAAACGCCCGGAAACAAACCCCACATGCCCCCCGGACGGCGGATACTCCAAGGTCACTGAGGCGGAAATTTCTTCGACTCTGGGCAATGCCGCGGCAGGCATGAAGGGATCGTTGCGCGCGTTGATCACCAGAGTCGGCACGCGGATGTGCGCCAGCCAAGGCTTGCTGCTCGACTGCGCCCAATAGTCTTCGGCATTTTTGAAACCGTGCACCGGAGCCGTGAAAAGATCGTCGACTTCACGAAAAGTGGAAGCAGCTCGAATCGCCGGCAAATCGATGGCCAAGCCGTGTTCGGCGATCTTGTAGAGCGACTTTTGCTTGAGAGTTTTCAGAAAATATCTTGTGTAGACCAGTTTACGGCAACCCCGATCCAACACTTTTGCGGCAGCGGCCAAATCCAGAGGCACGGAGACAGCGGCCGCCCTTTCGACAACTTCGCGGGCGCGATGGCCCTGCTCGCCCAGCCACTTCAAGAGCACATTACCGCCCAGCGAAACGCCCACCGCGTAAAGTTTGGACGTCGGATTGTTGTCCTTGAGGCGGCGAAGAATCCAATCGACTTCGATTGAATCGCCGGAATGATAGGCGCGCACGAGCCGGTTGTGCTCGCCGCTGCAGCCGCGGAAATGCGATACCACGCCGCGCCAGCCGAGCCGGCGCGCGCTGCCCATCAGACTGACCGCGTAGTGGCTGCTCGAACAGCCCTCCAGACCATGAAAGAGCACGATCAGATCGGCATCTCCGGCGCTCGAGTCGAGCCAGTCCAGATCGATGAAATCGCTGTCCGGCGTCCCCCAGCGTTCGCGCCGTAAGCTGAGACCGTTAGGCCGGCTGAGAAAATGCGCATAGAGGGTCTGCACATGACCGCCCGGCAGCCACCATGGCGACCGATAGGTCGAATCAACGGCATGTCCCGCTTTTTGGTCGTCAAGGTCCGCTTTCATCTTAACTCAATGGGCGACTTGTCTGTCTCGATTTTCCACAGTTATCGGGCAGTTCCAACTGCTTGAACCATTTGAACGCTTTGAACGTCTTTAACGGTTTGAGTTTATTGTTCCGGCGGCACAAAGCCGTGGCGCAGCGTATTCTCGGAGATCGTCCTGGGCTCGAGAAACTGCAGCAAATAATCCGGACCGCCCGCTTTGGAACCAATGCCCGAAAGCTTGAGGCCGCCGAAGGGCTGGCGCTCGACTACGGCGCCGGTGATGCCGCGATTGATATAGAGATTGCCGACGCGGAACTCTTTGCGCGCTTGCTCGATATGCGCCGGCGAGCGCGAAAACAACCCCCCGGTCAGCGCGAACGACGAACCGTTGGCGATCTCGAGTGCCTGCTCGAAGTCGCGCGCTTTGATGACTGACAGCACCGGCCCGAAGATTTCCTCTTGAGCCAGGCGGCTTTGCGGCTCGACCTCGCTGAAGATCGCCGGACCGACGAAATAACCCTGTTGCGGCGCGGGCATTTCAAGCACACAGCGCGCCTCTTGCTTACCGCTCTCAATATACTTGACGATCCGTTCGCGCGCCTCGGTATCGATGACCGGGCCGGTGAAATTGCGCGGGTCCGCCGGCGCGCCGACCTTGAGGCTCCTCACCGCCTCGACGAGTCGCGGCAGTAAACGATCGTGCACCTGGTCGAGAAGAATGATGCGCGAAGCCGCCGAACACTTTTGCCCCTGGTAGCCGAACGCCGATTCAAGAATATGGATGACGGCTTCATCGAGGTCGGCATCGTTATCGACGATGACGGCGTTTTTGCCGCCCATTTCGCAGACCACACGCTTGACATGCTCCTGACCCGGGCTGTGAGTATAAGCCTGCCGCAGGATTTCCAGGCCAACTTCACGCGAGCCGGTAAACGCTATGAGATGAATCTTCGGATCACGCACCAGGTGGGCGCCCAGTTCTGCGCCGCCTTGAAGCAACTGGCAGGCCGCTTTGGGCAACCCGGCCTGGCGTAAAATGTCGAGCAGATGAACGGCCATCATCGGCGATTGCTCCGCCGGCTTCATAATCGCGCAGTTGCCCGTGACCAGCGCCGCTGCCGTCATGCCGGTGAGGATCGCCAGCGGAAAATTCCACGGCGCGATGATGACCGCGACGCCTCTCGACTCGTACAGGTAAAGATTGGTTTCGCCGGCGAGCTGTTGAGTCAGGCGCGGCTCGGCCAGCCGCAACATCTCGCGGCCGTAATACTCCAGGTAATCGATGGCCTCGATGACATCCCCATCCGCTTCGCGCCAGCCTTTACCGACTTC
>CAYZXN010000310.1:0-3940 GCA_964482425.1 uncultured Syntrophobacteraceae bacterium
CTGTTCCTTGGTTTCGGCGAACGGCCCGTCGGTAGTTGACACCTTGCCGTTGCGCACCCGCACGGTGATCGCCGTATCGGCAGGGGTCAGGCGATTGGCGCCGATGAAGTGGCCGTTCCTTTTAATGTCCGCCGTGAACTCGGCGTACTCCTGGAAATGCTTTTCGGCATCGGCCGGCGCCATTTGCTCCATCACGGTCTCGGCACAGATCAGGCATATGAATTTCATTTTTTCTCCTCTTTTATCCAATAGTCGTTCAACGCAGCGCGAAATCGACAACGGGGTCGCTGAAGGGCGAATTTTAATGTCCTTCTCGGAATCGTTGAAATCCGTCACCCCTTCAAGGAACTCAGGGCATACTTCCGACGGAGCGAAAGTTTGTCATGCCGGCGGACGCCGGCATCCAGGTTTGCAGTCAGTTCCATTACAGAAACCACTGGATTCCGGCATGCGCCGGAATGATGGGAATGAGGTTAACTTTCACTCAACAAGTTTAAGGCCTCGGCTGAGCGCGGAGGCTTATTTCAAATCCCGCAGTCGCCCCTCGAGGAACCTGCGCTCCGGTTCCTGGCGGGTGAGGGCGAGGGCTCGCTCGTAAAAAACCTGGGCTTCAGCCGTTCTGCCCAACCGGCGACACAATTCTGCCCGCGCCGAATGCGCCAGGTGATAGTTGGCCAGCTCCCCGCGCGCCAGGATCCCATCGATAAGGGTAAGTCCCGCCAGCGCTCCGTCGCGCATCGCTAGCGCGACCGCACGATTCAGCTCGATCACCGGAGAAGGCGCCGCGCGTGCGAGCACATCATACAATCCGACGATTTGCGCCCAGTCCGTCGCAGCGGCAGTAGGCGCCTCGGCATGCACCGCCGCGATCGCGGCCTGAAGCGTGTAGGGACCGAAGCGGCGCGACGACAGTGCCCGCTCCACCAGCGCCAATCCCTCGGCGATGTATTCGCGATTCCACAACGAGCGGTTCTGGTCTTCCAATAGAATCAGATCGCCCGCCGGCGAGGTGCGTGCGGCGCGCCGCGATTCTTGCAGCAGCATCAGCGCGAGCAGGCCGGCCGCCTCCGGCTCCGGCAGCAGTTCCAGCAAAAGCCGGCCAAGGCGAATCGCTTCGGCTGAGAGATCGGAACGCGTGACCGACGCGCCCGAAGAGGCGGAATACCCTTCGTTGAACACCAGGTAGATCACCTCGAGCACGCTGTCCAAACGATCCGGTAAATCGGACGGTGCCGGCACCTGATAGGGAATGCGCGCATCGCGGATTTTTCCCTTGGCGCGCACGATCCGCTGCGCCAGCGTAGACGGCGATGCAAGGAAAGCCCGCGCGATCTCCTCAGTCGTGAGGCCGCAGACCTCGCGCAAGGTCAGGGCCACCTGCGCATCCGGCGACAGCGCCGGATGACAACACGTAAAGATCAGGCGCAGCCTGTCGTCTTTCACGCTCTCGTCGTCGTAGTCTGCCGGGTCGCTGGTTGCCGAGTGGAGTCGCTCGGCGATCTCCGCAAGGGAGGCGTCGAAGCGGGCGCGCCGTCGCATGGAATCAATGGCCTTGAAGCGGCCTGTGGAGACGAGCCATGAGCGGGGATTGGCCGGCACCCCATCCCGAGGCCACTGTTCCATCGCCGCGGCGAAGGCCTCGTGCAGCGCGTCTTCTGCGAGATCGAAATCCTTGAGCAGGCGGATTAAGGTGGCAAGGACCTGCCGGGACTCGGAACGATAGACCGCTTCCACCTGGTCGCGGGTGTGAGCGGCGGGATTGTCGGCGGTTGGCGGCAAGCCGGTGCTCCCTGCAATTTCGTTTCGATCGTTTTCAGACACGAGACTTCCGTGAGGTCAGGCGCAGCCGCCTTCCTTGATCGGCCGCACTTCGACGCTGCCCAGCCGTCCCGCCGGGATTTTCGAGGCTTTTTGAATGGCCTCGTTCAGGTCGGCGACGTCGATCATGAAGAATCCGCCTAACTGCTCTTTGGTCTCGGCAAACGGACCGTCGGTAGCGGCGGTCTTGCCGCTCCGAACTCGTACGGTAGTCGCCGTATGAACCGGCTCGAGGGGCTCCGCGGCAATAAACTGGCCCTTCTGCCGCAGCGTTTCGCAGTAGCCGAAGGATTCTTTAGACAAAGTCTCCCGCTCTCTCCTGGACAGCGCGTTCAGATCTTTCTCGTCATAGTAAATCAGGCACAGATATCTCATAAAATCTCTCCTCCGTCATGGCATGGCTTCGCATAATATAGTCGCTGCCGCTAGCGAAAATCGACAAGGGGTTTGCTTTCGCGCTGAAATTCTATCGGTTATGGATGTGGCGGCGCGTAGAGGACGGCACCCGCCATGTCGCTCATGCGCAATATCTTCACGACCTCCGGTGCGCGCCGCCCTGCGGGCATTATGACCACGGCGATCGGCGGTTGCACGTTTTTAACGCCGCACGTATCGTGCTGAAATTCAGACGCACGGTTGGAACTTTAAGCGCAGCCAAGACGATCTATCTAGGCGTCTGAACGGATGCGACAAACGCCACGCGATGAGGTAATCAAGACAACATGGAGCAAGCGGAAGCATTAGAATCCTCAAGGCCCAGTGTCGGGCGGCTGGCGCTCTTTCTCGCTTTTTCCCGGATCACCCTGTCCAGCTTCGGCGGCGCGCTGTTCTGGACACGGCGGGAGCTGGTCGAGCGACAGCGCTGGCTTACGGACCGGGAATTTGTCGACTTATTAACCATGGGGCAACTCCTGCCCGGGCCCAACGTGCTCAACCTGACGGTGATGGTCGGGCATCGTTTCGGCGGTTTTACCGGCGCGGCGGTGGCCGTCGCTGGGTACTTGGGCTGGCCCTGTCTGGTGGTCATCGGCATGGGTATGTTCTACCAGCATTTCGGCGCGCTGCCTCAGGTGCAGCAGGCGCTCGCCGGCATGTCCAAGGTCGCCGCGGGTCTACTGCTTGCGACCGTGATCAAATTGGCCATCGTGTTGCCACGGCAATGGCGGCCGTGGCTGTTCGGTCTGCTCGCTTTTGCCAGCGTCGGTATCATGCGCTGGCCCCTGTTGTGGGTGCTGGCGGCGCTGGCGCCCTTGGCCGTCTTCATGGCCTGGAAAGAGAAGGACTGATGGAACTCCCGGAACTCACCGCGCTGTTTCTTCATCTGGTGGCCCTTTGGTTCGTCGCCGTCGGCGGTCCTTCAACGATCCTGCCAGAAATCCATCGTTATGTTGTGGACGCGCAGCAGCTGCTAACGGGCGCGCAGTTTGCCGAGATCTACACCCTGGCGCAGGTGGCGCCCGGCCCCAACGTCATGTACGTCACTTTGATGGGGTGGTATCTGGCGGGTTGGCAAGGCGCGGTTGCGACCACGATCCCGCTGTTGATACCGGCCAGCACCCTTACCGTTTTGGTCGGTCACCTGAACGAGCGCTATCCCAATGCTGCGTTCGGCCGCGCCGTCAGGCGCGGCCTGACACCGATCACAATCGGGCTGATGTTTGCGGGGGCGACCATCCTGGTGCGCACGGTAAGCCATGACTGGCGCGGTTACCTGCTGACGTTCGCGACTGTCGCCATCGTCCTGCGCAAGACGCTGAACCCTCTCTGGCTCCTCGGTGCGGGCGCGCTCGCAGGAATATTGCGCCTCGTATAACCTAACAGGCTGCTCAAAAAGACTCATATCCTTCGTTGCGCTCGATCGTCTCGCTACAACGTACTCGCTAGGACGCCTTCGCTCGCCGATTTTTCGCGCCTCGGCTCTGAGCTCTTTTTGAACAGCCTGCACTCCGCGTTTTTCATCAACCTGCCAGACCGAGAAGCTCATAGCGCAAGGAAACCGGCTGTTAACGAGCTGAACCACCGGAAAGTTTGGAAGCAGTGAAACCACTTTAAATGTTTGGACGGTTTCAACGATCTGAACTTCGATGGAATCCACGACTCGAATCGGGCTGATCTCATGCTA
>CAYZXN010000311.1:0-4142 GCA_964482425.1 uncultured Syntrophobacteraceae bacterium
CACGTAGAGACGCAGCGGATGACGACTTGTTGGATGCCCTCGCAGCGCTTTGGTCCGCTCAACGAGTGAAAGCAGGTTGCCACGTGTGTTTACCACCTGATCCGCCGCGCGACCGATTCGGTCTTCGAATGGAGATGGTAGCGTGAGGAGTGCGTTGCGCTTCGAGCGCTAAGCGACAGCGTCAGCGAAACATCATGCCAGTCTCGCTCCGGACCGAAGTAACCACTTGATTTAACGGCACGAGTTCGCATAAAAAGCCCCGTTTGAGACCTTAAGAAGCCGATTTTGGGCGTTAAAAAGGGCTTTTAAGAATGCCGCGAGCGAACCACGCATTAGAGAACAGCCGTTCAAAGTTCAACGTTCCATGTTCAACGTACTCCCGACGAGTTCCAGTTGTTCCATGCTTACGGCCGTTCCAGCCGCCTTGTCCCGAGCTTGCCGAGGGGTTCAACCGCTGCGCGGAGCCTGGCCTGGCCTCAGTCGAGGGGTTCAACTTTTGAGAGGCGCATCCCGATAAATGGAACGAGATGTCTATGCAACCGACCGCAACTCAGAACGCGCAACTTACAGCGAAATGGGCCACGACGATGACCAAGTGGCACATTGGGTTTGTGACCAATGGAAAGCGCTTGGGATCGGCGAAGGTCAAGCCGACAAAGCGCTGGCAGCTTGTTGGGTTTCCCGGACCCGCCGGTCGGGAATCGACGGGGATCGTTGACTTACTGGCGATCCGAAAGAACCATCAAAAATCCAAGGCACCGTTCAAACGCGGCGACCTCTTCGAGATCATTCTAATTCAAATCAAAGGCGGCGGAGCGAGACGGCCAGACCGGAGCGAAATCAGACGGCTCAGAGACGTTGCAAAATATTACAACGCCAGGGATGTGGTGCTGGCCGAGTGGGTCAAAGGGAATCAGCTCAAGTTCAATTGGCTTGTAAACTATCGTGCTGATCCGAAGAAAGCCTGGGGAGAGGTCGATCCTGGAGTATTGTTTCGTTGACGAGAGGAAGGCCGGACGTAATTCGTCAACCGCGACAAAGCCCGCTTCGACAGTGGAGGCATAGAGGTAGCTGTGTGGAAGGAAAGGGAGGTCAGGAGAGTATGATCTTGATGAGTAGCAGCCGAGGTGTTTTCTTCTGCTCTTTGTTCATGATTCTGGAAATGATGGCGCTAGGCTGCGGCCCGGCATCGATGGCGCCCGTTACTGCGAGCAGTCCGGTTAAGGGTTTGATCGTTAACGTGCGCGAGTTCGATGCGAGCAGAGCGGATGTGAAAGACTATTCAGAGCCGGTGCAGCCATATGGACTGCAGACGGCCGAGGCCATTGTCGAAGCGTTGCAAGAAGCCGGTATAACGGCTCAGATCGCCCCGCCCGGTGCGACGCCGAACGGCCATGTTATTGTGGAAGGTAGTGTGACAATGGTTGAAGGAGGCAGTACTACTTCGCGAGTTCTGCTTGGTGGGTTTGGACCCGTGGGAGCAACCCGCTTTGGAGTAGCGGGAAGCGTACGACGGGACGGAATGTTGCTTGGTGAGTTTGCCGTTGATCGTCTCGCTTGGATGGACGTGTGGTGGCCGAGTGCTGACAGACTCCTTTCACGCACAGCGAGAGTTATCGGCTTCGACATTGCTAATATGATTAGTACCGGACGTTACAGCCGAGGCTCCTCGACCCCTGCATCTACTCGGAACACAGCGGAACGCCTTCAGGAATTGGAAAGACTGTTAGATAAAGGTCTCGTGACACGAGAAGAGTATGAGCAAAAACGAGCTGTGATTCTTAAGCAGTTGTAATACAGTTTTATAATTTAAGATGGATTTCAGAGAGTCTGGGGTGTGCGACTGTACAGCGCTGCGGCAGTGACTTTTGAGAAATACGTCGAAAGATAAGCGGAGCCTGCCGGATTTGGGTTGATAAGTGAATGATCTTATTCAACCGCGCCAAAGCGAGTCTGGACAGGGCTAGAGAAAGGCGTTGAAGAGTTCGAACCTCGTTTCCAATGCCGAAATCCTCGTCGAGGAAAGCGTCGAGGAGATCAAAACGCCCTGGAACAGTTTCCGGAATTGCGATTCCTTTAGAAAGAGAGCCGAACGATGTCAAAACGGGCTGACTTAGTTGGGACAACTTAAAAACAAGGATGGCTTCCCGTATGGCTAAGAGAAAAAAATCGAGCTCCCACGCGACAAAATCGCCGACTTCTGCAAGAGAAATCACATACGGAAACTCTCACTATTTGGTTCGGCATTGAGGGGCAAGCTTCGAAGGGACAGCGATATAGACATGCTCGTTGAGTTCCGTCCTGGCGAAACGCCTAGTCTTTTTGATTTAGCTCGGATGGAGAGGCAACTATCGACATTGGTAGGAGGCCGAAAAGTCGACTTATGCACCCCCTAAGAACTCAGCCGATATTTCCGCGACGAAGTACTCTCATCCGCGAGTGTCGGATATGCTGAAGGCGGACCGAATACGACTGCAGCACATGTTTGACGCTGCCAAGGAAGCTCTTGATTTCATCCAAGGTAAGAGGCGTCTGATCTGGACGCAGACCGAATGTTGGTCTTATCCCCTAATAAAGGAGCTTGAAATTATCGTGGGAGAAGGGTGGTCGTGGTTCGCTATTAACGAGAAGGCCAAGGAAGTCGTAGGCTTGACGATCATCGGCGCCGTGCGGATATACGCCCTCGAGCAATTCCGCGAAATCGCGAGTGACTTTAAGCTCAACGAGACTTAGGAAACGGACCATTCCATGAAGATCTACGCATTCGATGTCGATGACACGTTGGAGATTTCCGGCGGCCCGGTCAGCATTGCGAGCGTCGGTAATCTCAGAGAGCAAGGGCACATCGTTGGATTGAACGGCAACTGGGCCGCCGTTGTTCAAACTGTCTCCGTATGGCATCGGATATTCAGCTTCATCGGCCCAATGGAAATGTCGAAGGACACTTTTCTTAACCAATTATTGATCCTCGGATAATATAGTGACCATCAATAGTTTAGAACAACTCGGCTTGTCGCCAGAAAGCCGTGATCAGTGTGGGACGACGGCGCATGCGCTTGAGAGCCCTGATGGCATGGTAACTCAGTTCGTTGAAGGTCTTGGGACAAAAGTTAGGAAGCTCGTGGTGCTTCCAGTATCCCCAGATGTATTCCACCGGGTTAAGCTCAGGAGCATAGGCCGGCAGGTATTCAAGCCAGATGGCGCCGTTTTGGCCGGTCAGAAAGTCTTTAACCAGCCGGCTACGATGCGGTTTGGAGCCGTCCCAGATCACCAACAACTTCTTTTTGATGTGGCGCTTAAGATGGGCGAGAAACTCAACAACCTGGGGACTGCGAATGCTGCCCGGGTGCAACTGAAAGTAGAAGTTCCACCAGGTAATCCCGGCGATCGCCGAAAGCTTCTTCCAGTTAAACGAATACTGCAGCACCGGAGTCTGCCCCCTGGGCGACCAGGTCCGACAGCGGTGCGGTCTTTGGCTGAGCCCACTCTCGTCGATAAACACTATCGTGCGCCTCTCGTGCTGGGCTTTTTTTTAAGCTCAGGCCAGTGCCGCTTCTTCCAGCGCTTGATCGCCCCTTCATCGCGCTCCACGGCTCGCCCGGTAGGGCGCTGGCAGCTCCAACCCAGTTTCTTTAACAACCAGCCCACGTGCCCGGCGTGGTACTTCACCCCGAAGTCCCCCTCGATCAGCGCCGCCACTCGCTCCAAGGTCCAGAGATTGGTTTCATACCCCAACGCCTCGGCTCCTCGCTTAAGTTTCTCTTCAAGACGCCTCAGATCTCGCTGGCCTAATCGGGGCTTGCGCCCGGCTCGGCCCGCTTGCTTGAGTCCCGCTCGTCCTTGCTCCTCAATCTGTTTCGCCCACCGATTGACCGACTGGCGGTGGACTCCAACTTCTCGTGCAACTTCCGCTTCGCTGATGCCTTTTCGGAGCAAACCGAAAGCTCTAAACCGCCGCCGCTCTAATGCGTCAAAATCTCGCTTCACTCCTGCTGGATTTCCCATGCAGGTCTATCTATCACAAACCTTACTCAATGTCACTATATTTTATGGATATCAATAATGGTGTTAACTCTTGCTGGTTCACTTGGGCTATTCGCTGTCAACGCCTATTCGCAAAATAATTTTTATGCCGGTAAAAC
>CAYZXN010000312.1:0-7619 GCA_964482425.1 uncultured Syntrophobacteraceae bacterium
AGTATCACCGACCGAGTCACGCGCTTGAGTCCTTGCCCGGTACTGTCGGTCACGGACCCTCTACCCTCGCGGCCCTGGCAGGGAAAGATGACATACATTGGATTCGGTTGGCCGCGCCAGCGCATGGCTCGTATCTAACCCAAAGCCGGTACATGCCGCGAATAATCGTGAGCGGCGCGGCTCGATGGAATGGCAAAAACAGCAGCCTGAGGATCGGAAGGTGTCAGGTCGCGCTGTATTTTTGCACCGTCAAGCTTGCTCGCGAACCGCTCCTCGTTAGACAGCATGACATCGTGTCTCCGCCGACGGCGCCTTCTATCTGTATTGTAGTGCCGAATTAAAAAAAGATGTGATGGGAGGGAGTTTTGCTCAGCTACTTTATACAAGGAATCATGAATACCGAGATAGCCAGACCTGCGGCGACTTTCACGCGCGCGTGGGGAACTTTCGATGCTTTGATCTTTTTCAATCGCGTCATGGATCTGTTTTTCAAATTGCTGATTTTTTTTGTCATTCTCGTGCTCGCCATGGGTATGGTGAGACTGTTCTGGGAAGTGTGGAGAATCATGGCCGCCAGTGAACTGAAGGAGGCTTTCACATTCACGGTCACCAATTTATTGACATTTTTTATTATCATGGAGCTCTTCAAGAGCTTGGTCGAGTACTTTCGCGAGCACCGGCTCAAACTGACATTCATCGTCGACGCCACCCTGGTCTTTCTGCTCCGTGAAATAATGATCAGTCTTTATCAACATCAGAGCCCGCCGTTGCAGATTGCCGCCTTAGCGCTTTTGGCCCTGGTGCTCGGCGCGGTGAGAACGCTCGCCATCATATACTCGCCTATTGAACGCAAGATGGTCGAACACCTCGGCGTTATTGAAGGCCGGTCCTCACCCGATGGCCAGGACGTATCGCCGTCGCAGCCGTTGCAAACGGCGCACTAAAAGCCCGGATCGAATTCACAAGAATTTAACACATCTGTAACTTACCTTCGGCCCATAACGCGCTTCATTGTGCTATGAAGATCTGGCAATGACAGATCATTTCGCCGTGATGGACGTCGGCAGCAACGCCATAAAGTTTCAGATAGCGGCGGTCGAGCAGCCAAAACACTACCGGGTCGTCGAACAGGAGCGTCTCCCGGTCCGGCTGGGACACCAGGTGTTTCAAACCGGTCGACTGGATCCCGCCGCAGCCCAAGCAGCGCTCAAAGTATTTGCCGAGTTCAAGACATCTGCGGATCGTCATCGCGTCAAGGCCATACGCGCCGTCGGCACGAGCGCGCTGCGTGAAGCGTCAGATGGCAAGTCGCTCCTTCGCCACGCTCATAAACTTGGCGTGCCACTGGAGACAATCGCCGACAAGGATGAAGCGAGGCTGATCAGTTTGGGCATCATGAGCGGCCTGCATTTTCACCTGCCGCTGGGGCTCTTCCTGGACATCGGCGGCGGCAGTGTCGAACTGGCGATCGCCAACGCCAGCAATATATTTTGCCTGTTCAGCCTGCCGCTCGGAGCGGTCCGTCTGACCGAAGAGCTTTTTACTTCCGATCCGCCGCGCAATCGCGAGATTAGGAGTCTGCGCCAGCTCGTCAAGCAGAAGTTGAAACGGGTCGCACAGCGTGTTGAACAGGAGAAATTCACCATGGCGTTCGGCAGCGGCGGTACGGTCACCGCGCTTGCAGAAACCAATATGCGGGTTGCCGGCGATACGAAAGGCGGATCGTTGGCGATTCTGCGGCGTTCTCGCTTGAAGTCGCTGCTGGAATTGCTCGCGCCGATGCCGGTCAAGGAACGCGCCTCTTTCATCAGCGGCGATCCCAGGCGCGCCGACATCATCGTCGCCGGAGGCATGGTGTTGCACGAGATCATGTCTGTGATCGGACTCGAATATCTATTTGTCTCGCGGCGCGGTCTGCGCGACGGGCTGATGGTGGATCTGCTGCAGCGACATTACAAACACTCCGGCGACTGGCATCCGGATGCGGAACGGGCAGAGTCCCTCGAGCAAGTATGCCAGAAGTACCTTTACGACGCTGCCCACGCGCAGCACGTCAGCCAGCTTGCGATGAGCTTGTTTTATCAGATGAATCCAGTGCATGGGCTGGCGGAAAGGTACGCCGGGATTTTGAACGCCGCCGCCATGCTGCATGATATCGGACTGTTTATCGGAGAGCAGAAGCATCACAAACACTCCTACTACCTCATCAAAAGCTCGGGAATGCGCTCCTTCGATAAACTCGATCTCGATCTGATCGCCAATATCGCCCGCTACCATCGAAAGGCCCACCCGAGTCAAAAGCATCTGGCCTTTAGCCAGCTATCGGCAGTCAATCAAGACGTCGTGCGAAAATTGAGCTCGATCTTGCGCCTCGCCAATGCGTTCGATTACAAGCACGAGCAGAAAGTGCACTCGCTTACATGTTCCATAAAAAAAGGAAAACTCTTGACGGTCACCGCTGCCGCCTCCTCCGACATTCGCGATGAGCTTGAGTGGGCGGCGCAAAACGGCGAGCTCTTTAATGAAGTCTTCAACCAGACACTGGCGATCCGAAAGGCATAAGCGATACCCGAAGAGGAGAATCCAATGAGACAAACGATCCGTCAACGCAATATATTGTTCCTCTGTGAGGACAACGCGTCTCTCAGCCAAATGGCCGAAGCCGTCGCGAAACATCTGAATCCGCCAAAGGTAAAAATTTTCAGCGCCGGCATTACGCCCACAGAGATCCCAGCGCACGTTCATAGAGTGATGGAGGAACTCGGCATCAGCTTGACCGGGCAGTCGTCTAAAAAAATGAACGATGTCCCGCTAAACGAAATCGACCTCGTAGTGAGTTTCGGCGACGCCGATAAAAAATGCGGCCCCCTGCCGCCCAAGGCCAAGGTGGAGCGATGGCCGCTCTCGCAATCCAGTTTAAGCAGCTCATCCGGGCCGGCGACATTGCGCAACTATCGCCATGAGAGGGATGAGATCGATAAACGGGTCTGTGCGCTATTTCTGGACTACTGGCGCAATGTCGTCTAGAACATTGAACCTGGTCCTGTTCCCGAAATAGGATTCGGGTTAAGATTTGTTTGCCATGAATATTTACCTCTTGCGCCACGGGATCGCCGTAGCCAGGGACGATCCGGCTGCCGGAGCCGACAGCGAACGGCCGCTTACCAAAAAGGGCATCAAGAGAATGCGCAAAGCTGCCCAGGGGATTGCCCGATTGGTAATTCCCTTCGACGCGATTCTCACCAGTCCCCTTATTCGGGCGCGCCAGACTGCCGAGATTGTCGCCACCGAGCTCGACATATCGTCACGTTTGAACGACATGCCCCAATTGTCGCCGGAGAATTCACCCCGGCAACTGCTGTCCGCGCTAGACAAGTTCAAGGAGCACAAGCATATACTGCTGGTAGGTCATGAGCCTCTCCTGGGCGATTTCGCGGGCTTTCTGCTCAGCCATGAGAACGACTCCGCTCTCGAGATTCCGTTAAAAAAGGGCGGTATCTGCTGCATAGAAATCGCATCGATTGCGCCTCCTCAGAGCGCTCAACTACACTGGATGCTCACGCCAAAGCAGCTCCGAATGATTGCCGGCTAGCCGGGTTTTCAGGTCGACGATGAGCGAGTCTACAGCACCCGCCGGGCCTTTCACGCCTTCGCAAAAGCAGATACTCAAGATTGCTCGCAAGCGCCTAGAAAAGTTTGCCTCGATTGCTCCGAGGCTTCTGGTCAGCGATCATCCAGACACCATTCACGATATACGCGTCTGGAGCCGGCGCCTGCAGCAAATTACCAACCTCCTGTTTCCCAAGCCGCGCCGAAGTGGGAGCCGGACAACAATCCGCGCTCTACGCAACTTGCGCCGCCAGTGGGGCGCTTGTCGCAATCTCGATGTTACGTTGGATCTCTTGAAACAACTAGCCAGTGCCGCGGCGGATGATCCCTCTCGCCAAGCGTGGAACGCAGTTCGAGAAGGCGCTTCCAAATTACGCGCAAAGGAATTTGTCCGCGCGCGCCAAGGTCTGCGTCGCTTCGATCTGATCGACTTCATCGACACCTATCGAAGATTGCTCAACCGGGTGAAATCGCAGCGGGCTCTCAGTAGTTTTGGCCAGAGCATCGAGGAAAGCATGGCCGAATGGCGCGACGCTCTTGGCCATGCGAAAAACACGCGACAACCCGAACAGCTTCACGCGTTGCGGCTTGCCGGCAAACGATTACGCTACCGTTTGGAGCTGCTCGCGGACCTGGGCGAAAGCAACGCGTCATCACGCGTCGACTCATTAAAAGCGTTACAGGACCGGCTTGGCGCCTGGAATGACCGCCATGTGCTGTTGCAATTCGTCAAAAAATTTATCGAGCGGCGGCGGTTTAATAAAAATCGACCCGGGTTATACCAGACGCTGATCTCAGCGATGGAAAACGAGCGGCGGCAAAATGACGCGGCCATCCCCGGTATTCTGAAGCAAGCCGAGGTTTTGGCGGCAAATAATAACAAACGTCCGCCAAAAAAGTTGAGGACTTGAACCGTGCAGGCTAATCGGCATGACCGTTCCGATCAACTACACCATCTACGCGCTCACGCAGTTGCTCGAACACCTCCTCGATGGTGCCCGAAGCGTCGACGATCTCGAATCCATAACTCCCGGCCATCTTGTCGAACTCCGCCAGCAGCCATTTTTGGTAACGCACGAAGCTCTCGTACATATCTTCGCCCATATGCAGATCCATGCCCGACTCCCAGTAGTCGAACCCGGTGCTTTGCAAGACCCGCGTGACCAGATCGTCGATATTGACTCGTAGATAAAAAATCGCATCTGGTTTCAATGCAAAGCCATAAACCTCGCGCAGCCACTCAGGATCGGCACCGCGGACAATAGCGCGAGCCATCAAAGAATAAATGTAACGGTCCGTCAGAACGATAAAACCCGCGCGCAGCGCCGGAATAATTTCGTTCTCCAAGCGATCGGCAAAATCCGTCGCATAAAACAGACTCATGGTGATCCCGCCCAGGGTGTTGCCTTTCTTGGCCTGCTTGAGCCGCTTGCCGGCAAGCGCGGAGCGAGTCATGCCGGTATCGAGCACGGCATGACCGTGATTTTCCAACCACTGTTTCAAGAGGCCGATGTGGGTGGATCGCCCGACCCCGTCGGTGCCTTCCAGAACAATCAGTTTTCCTCTCAACTCCTCCAGATCTATGTCTGGGAGCCCTTCGCCAAAGAAGTCAAATCGAGCCATCTGCGAATCCTCGTCTTCTTCGCTCCGGTCAGTGCGTGCGTCACGATCTTTCTTACCTCTGCCTGCTGCTCCTCGATGGACCGCGTGGCATCGATCGCCACTAAACCGAACTCCTCCACCATCTGTTCGTATTGTGCGATGATGCCGCCCTGAAAAAGACGGAAGCTTTCCTCGATATCATCGCTCAATTCCAGATCCATGCCGGCTTCGTAATATTTGATGGCGTCCCTGCCTCCTAATATCCTTTTCATCGCCACATCCAGGGGCGTGCGAAAGTAAAACGCCACCGTAGGCTTGACCGCGAAAGAGTAGAGATCTCGCACCCACGTCGGGCTTACCCCCCGGACCACATCGCGCGCGAACGCCGTATAGATATAGCGGTCGGCCAAAACCACGGCGCCTGCTTTCAAGGGAGGAATGATATGGTGCTCTGTGCGGTCGGCGAAGTCCGTCGCATGAATAAGGCTGAAGGTCATGGGCGTCAACATCTTTTTTTTCTTGCCCCGCTTGGTGACCTCCTGCACTAGCGGAGACGAGTTCCATTCGCTGAAGTAAACGACGTAACCTTCCGATTCGAGCCACTTCTGGAGCAGCATCAGCTGTGTGCTCTTGCCCGACCCGTCGATTCCTTCGACGATAAATAGCCGACCTGGAAACCGGTGCTTGCCGTACGTTTTCATGCCGCCAGCCATCTGCAGTCCTCTCCGGGTTAAAATTTACGACGATACTATCAAACAAAACTTTAAGAACACCACCGTATTCGAGCCCAGCCACGTTAAGTTTCCGTTACTGGATTGTTACGCCCGCTTAACAAGCGGCTGCCGCGTTTAACACGTTCTTAATCACGGCTTCACACCAGATTAATCCTTCATAACTAACGTGAGCGTCAAAGAAACATGAAGATTTCTTCGAGGCTAAGAAGCAAACCCAGTTCGCGCTGCCGGAGCCCTTGCAGCGCTTCATCCAAGCTTAAACTGCTTGTAACATTTTCGTAATACGGTTCTATTATCAAAAGAGCAAAAAGGAGAAAAGATGAAGAAATTAATCGCATTTATATCGTTCGCGGCTCTGCTGGCGTACCTGCCGGCGGCGGCATCGGCGCAAATCGTACAGATCGACGGCTCCAGCACCGTCTTTCCGGTCACCGAGGCCGTGGCCGAAGAATTTCAGCAAGCAAAGAAGGGCAAGGTCAAAGTTACCGTGGGAATTTCCGGCACAGGTGGCGGCTTCAAAAAATTCTGCCGCGGCGAGACCGACATCCAGGATGCATCCCGTCCTATCCTGAAATCGGAGATGGAAGACTGCAAGAAGGCCGGCGTGGAATACATCGAATTGCCGGTTGCTTTCGACGCGTTGACGGTCATGGTCAATCCCAAGAACAACTGGGCAAGCGTGATGACGGTCGCAGAGCTCAAGAAGATTTGGGAGCCTAGCGCCCAGGGCAAAATCACCAACTGGAACCAGGTCCGGCCTAAATGGCCTGACGCTCCCCTGAAGCTGTTTGGCGCCGGCGCCGATTCCGGGACCTTTGATTATTTCACCGAAGCGATCACCGGCAAGGCCAAATCCAGCCGTGGCGACTTCACCGCCAGTGAGGATGATAACGTGCTGGTTCAGGGTATCGCCAACGACCGCAACGCTCTGGGCTTCTTCGGCTACGCCTATTACGCGGAGAACAAGGACAAGCTGAAAGCGGTGGCGGTCGACAACGGCAAGGGCGGCGTAGCGCCGTCTGAAAAGACCGTGCTCGACGGCAGCTACCAACCGCTTTCCCGTCCCATCTATATTTACGTCAGCAAGAAAGCGGCCGCCAAGCCGGAAGTCAGGGAATTTGTCGAATTCTATCTCAAGAACGCGCCTAAACTGGTGAGGGAAGTGAAGTACGTTCCTCTTCCTGATAAGCTCTACACCTTGGGCGCCAATCGTTTTAAGAGCGGCAAATTGGGCACAGCGTTTAACGGCCATGCCGATGTCGGCGTTACCATTGACGATCTGATGAAAACAGAGCCGAAACTTTAACGTTTTATTAAACCTCTCAGGCGGGGGACAAGCTCACGTCCCCCGCCATAGAAGGAGAACCACCGGAGATGGCACAATACTCCGCCAACGTTGACAACACTGCCGCAAGTGTCAGAGAGCTTGCCCTGCAGTCAAGCTCGGCGGGGCGGACCGTCCGGCGCCTCAAAGAGCGTTTCATTGAGTTCTTCCTGTTCCTGGCGGCGATGTCTTCCATCGCCATCACGCTCGGCATTGTCGGCATACTTCTGTATGAATCGGCTAATTTCTTCGAGCATGTTTCCATAATCGAATTTCTCACCGACACCGAATGGACCGTGCTATTCGCCAATCCGCGCTACGGCATCATGCCCTTGGTGACCGGAACTCTG
>CAYZXN010000313.1:0-13317 GCA_964482425.1 uncultured Syntrophobacteraceae bacterium
GGTCATGACGTTCGACGCGGTGCCGCCAGGACAGGAGCCCACCAGGATCAATCCCGCCGCGAGGGCCGGCGGCAGGTCAAGAATTTTACCGAGGGCAGCGGCTAGCAGAGGCATGATCATAAATTGCGCCGCCATACCGACAGCGACGGCATGCGGCTGTTCGGCCACACGTTTGAAGTCGGCCGGGGTCAAAGCGGTGCCCATACCGAACATGATCGAACCAAGCCCGGGCACGATGAGAGGCTGAAACCAGGTGAACGCAGCCGGCCAGATCAGTGCCGCCGCCACTGCCAGCAACACCCAGAGAACGAACCGTTGGGTGACGAAGCCGGTAAACCGTTCAAGCCGTGAAAAATTCAACGATCATCCCGTGCAAAAGCAGGCGCTTTCAAGATCTCCATTGGCACCGCGACACCGACCGAACAAGTGACGATTCACCGGCTAGTCGCGCCATTCAGATGATCGCCCTACTCGGCTTGGATGCACCAGGGAACAGACCGTGCTTGCTCAGAAATTCGATCATGAAGCGATCGAATAGCCAGGGCTGCTCCATCTGACAGGCATGGCCCGCTCCGGGCAAAACTTTCAACTCACAACCTGCTATGCGCGCCTGGAGAGCAAAGGCGCGCTGGTGGGAGGCATCCTCGCTGCCGGTGAGAATGATCGTCGGACAGGCGATGCGCTCATGATGACCTTCGGGTTCCGGCTGCTGTAATGCTTTGAACTGGTGAATGATGGTTTGCACATCGGCGAATTCGTTGCGCTCGGCAAAAAGATTCGCGAAGAAATGCGCCAGCGGCGTTACCCGGAATGCCGGGCTCAGATCCTCGAACGTATATCTCCAGCGATAGTCAATGCCATTGGCCGTGTACGCGTCTATGCGCCGACCGGCAAATTCCTTGGTGGGGTTGTAACCGGTACCCGATAAGACGAGCGCCGCCGTTTGATCCGGGCGCTGGTGGTGCATGTAGGGAACGATCGCCGAACCGACCGAGCAGCCCACGAGAATCGCCGTTTCGCCGGGCAGCGCATCGTCGATCGCTTCCCAACAAGCCTGGGCCATGTCGATGACAGTAAGCCCTGCATCAGCCGTGGGCGAACGGCCGTATCCCGGGATGTCGATGGCAATGCAGCGGTACCAGGTCGATAGATGCGCCATCTGGAAAATCCAGCACGACTGATCCATTGGGTTGGGATGGACAAAGGCAATGACCGGCCCCATGCGTCCCATGCGTTCATAGTAAAGCGATCCGTGAATGTGCTGCGCCATATTATTCCTCCTTATTATGCGGGTGTTTTGCAATTCGCATACGAGTGGGCCGACAATTCGCTGCAGTCTGACAAACGCAATTGCGGATCACCCTCATGTCATAATTTCATGATCAAAGAACTGAACCCGGACTGACGCTAAAGATTCAACGCGCGCTGCGCATTAGCACCGAGAATGAGCTCGCGCTCGGTGTCTGACAAAGCGAGATCTTCGACCTTGCGCACCGAATCGAAATCTCCCATCGCCATCGGATAGTCCGTGCCGAGAACGACCCGGTCGGCGCCGACGACTGCTGTTAGGTATTGCAGGGCTGAAACCGAATGAACGATGGTGTCGAAGTACATTCTTTTTAGATAGGCGGAGGGTTTCTGCGGAACGATTTCCTTCAATCCGGCCCGTAGGCCATAGGAGTGGTCAAGCCGCCAGATGTTGAAGGCGAGCAGGCCACCGCCATGGGACAAGCACAGCCGCAGGTTGGGATACTTCTCGAAAATGCCTTTCAAGATCATGCGCTCGATCATCATCGTTGTGCGGAAAGTGAACTGCAGGACATTACCGAGAATCGGCGACAGAGGATCGTCGGCATCCAGACCTCCTTCGAGCGGATGAACGAACAGGAGCAAGTCAAGGGCTTGTGCCCCAGCGAAAAATGGCTCGAAGGCAGGATCGTCGAGCGGTGTATCGCCGACGGCATTGCCGATCTCCAATCCTTTGAGCCCCATGGACTTTGCCTCCCGGGCAATGGCAATCGACTCATCGACGTTCTGTAACGGCACACTGCCTAAACCGACGAAGCGATCCGGAAACTTTTTCACGACATCTTGGATCGCTTCGTTCTGCTTGCGTGAGAAATAGGCGGCGACTGCGGGCTCTTCCCAATAGAAGAGGAGAATCGGCGACGGTGAGATCGCTTGCAAATCGATGTTCATCTGATCGAATGCTTTGATCCGGGCGATTGGATCGTAGGCGCCTGCGCCCAGCCCGGAACGGAATCCGATCCGAGAGGTAACCGACAATTTCCCCTTATCCAGGACTATCTTCGGCGCTCGATTTTCGTATCTGCCGGGATCCTCGAAAGCTTCGACGGGAAAGAAATGAGAGTGAAGGTCGATATTCATAGAATTTTCGCCGGGTAACCGTTGTTCGTATTACGCCTGCGATATGACCTATACACTAATGAGGAAGGAGGTTGAAGTGATCGCAGGCAAGTTCCGGTATCGCGCTTGACCGCAAGGCGGCGCGTACTTTCGTCGATGCGCTACGGGTACTAATCAGGCTGCCGCACCAGTGGAAGTTTCAGGCGGCCACAGGAGAGCATGGAAGATTGCGATTGACAGCGGTTGAGCACCGGAGTTATAGGGCGGCATACAAAAGGTGCAAGGACGACTCGACCAGACGGCTCTCTATGATAGCGTGTCCAAACAGACAAGGAGGAATTTTATGATTGAAGCCGTGACTGTCGATATTCCCTACACGCCGGACACCGGCGAAAAACTCGTCAATGAGACGTTTGGACCGAACAATATTCGCCGGCGCAAAACCGGAAGTGACGAGGTGAGAAAGATGACCGTGCGCAACGGCCGCCTGCTCGCCGATCGATTATCTCTGGACGAGCAGGGTTTTGTCCTGGTCGAGCACAGAACCGGGGTTGCCGACTTCTTCGATGCGGCGCAGCTGGAAGCGGGCTACTACCCTGAAGTCGAGCAGCTGATCAAGAATACTTCGGGGGCTGCGCGGGTGGTTATCTTCGATCACACCTTGCGCTCCGGCGACCAGAGCGAGCGCGAGGAAAAGCTCATCCGCGAGCCGGTGCTCTCCGCGCACAACGACTACACCGAATGGTCCGGTCCAAACCGGGTGCGCGAGATCTTCCCGCAAGAGGCCGAAGCATTGCTCGGGCGCCGCTTTGCGATCATCCAGGTATGGCGCGCCATCAACCAGCCGATCCGATCCAATCCCCTCGCCGTTGCCGACGCCAAGAGCATCGCGATGGACGATTTGCTGATTGCCGAACGCCGCTACCCGCACCGTATAGGGCAGACTTACCGGTTGAAGTACAGCCCGAATCATCGTTGGTTCTACTTTCCCGAAATGCGGCGCGATGAAGCTCTGGTGTTCAAAGTGTACGATTCAGAGACGGACGGCCGCGCGCGGTTTACACCTCACACGTCGTTCGTCGATCCCACTTCACCTGCCAACGCTCCACCGCGGCAAAGCATCGAAGTGCGCGCATTCGCGTTCTTTGAACAATGACCGATTCGCTTCGAGGTGTGTGCTCGTACTCGACCGATGTAGAGCAAAATGAACCCCAAGGCACAAGAAAATAGGAGTTAACGCCAGAGCTGCGACTGATTTTATCCTTCGATCCTGATCCTTAACGCGTCAAAGGAGGGTCTATGAAGAGCATCATCGTTTCGGCATTCGTATCATGGGTATTCGGACTAACACTCGCCATCGGCGCACATGCGAGTTCGCATGAATTCTTCAAGGGCAAAACCATCCGGCTCGTGGTCGGTAATTCGACGGGCGGCGCCATGGACGACTGGGGTCGCTTCGTGGCTCATCATTTGGGCAGGCACATCCCGGGAAGTCCGGATGTCCTTGTGCAAAATATGCCCGGCGCGGGAGCAATCGTCGCAGCCAACTACATCTACAACGTCGCCAAGCCGGATGGTTTGACCCTGGGGCTGATCAATCCCGCCAATTATATCGATCAGCTTATAGGTGCGAAGGAAGTAAAATTTGATTGGCCAAAATTTTCCTGGATAGGCTCTCCGGAACGTATCGATCAGGTTCTGTTTATGCGCACCGACGTCGCTTATAAGACATTGGACGATATGCGCAACGCTAAAGATCCGCCAAGGTGCGCGGCATTGGCCCGCGCCGGACTGGGTTACCTTCTACCGAGGCTCTTCGAGGAGGCGCTCGGAATCAAGCTCAACATGGTGCTCGGTTACGGCGGTGGCGGGGAAATGAACCTGGCCATCGAGAAGGGTGAAGTGCACTGCCGCGCCGGAACGGTTTCCGCATACGTCGGTCGCGAACCCACTCGCACGTGGATCAAAAACGGCTTTGTTCGCGCCGTCACCCAGAGCGGGAGCAAACGTTATCCGAAGTTGCCCGATGTGCCGACCGTTTATGAGTTGATGGAGACTTACCAGACGCCCGACGCAACCAAGCGGCTCGCCAGGGTGCTGCTTTCATCCGGTGAACTCGGTAGGCCGTTTATCGCACCGCCGGGAATGGCCGCGGACCGGGTAAAGATTCTACGCGACGGATTTAGCAAAGCCATGAGCGATCCGGCGCTGTTGGCCGATGCCCAGAAACGGAAGTGGGACATGGATCCGCTAAGCGGTGAAGAGCTGGAGAAGACTGCCAAAGAGATCATCGTCCAACCGACGGAAGTCATCAGTCGGATGAAAAAGCTGTTGGAGAACTGACCTGTTTTCGGCGGAGGTTTCGTCTTATAAATTTCTATCCTAACGTCCAGCATGGATTACAAGGCCTTCTCACAAAAGGGGCATATTATATGTTTCATCGGAGGCGCCAAAAGACATGACAGTTGCCTTTGAGTCAAACAGCGGGATGCGGTGCGCGGCAATGATATAGGCACAGATCGGGCGGCCAAACCGGACGGCTGTTTCTACCAGTTCAGCAGCTTTAACTTGTTCTTGGCGCTTTTGCCGATTTTGCTGCGCGGCGATTTGACCGCCACGTGATCGAGCAGATCCCTCCCCAGGTTGCGTTCCTCACCGGGTCGTTCCACCAGACTGAAACCGAGCGCGAAGATCTCTTCGGGGGCAAGACTCTTTTCCTTTCTCAGCGTTTCAAACAGCGGAAAGGCCGAGTTTCGATAAACATCGGTGAACAATTCAACCGCCGGGTGCTGCCGATGGACGGCCACCGTGTGAGAATGCAATTTGAGTTGCGCCAGCGCCAGCTGAAATTTATCCTCCGGCTTGAATGAGGCGAAATCCTTTAGCAGCGTCAGGAATGACAGCCCTTCTTTGTACTTCTTGGTCTTGACCAGACGCGCCGCTTGAGCCGCGAGCTGCTCGTAGGCGTGATCGGGGTCGGCCTTCTTCAGAACGTGCAACAAGGCGGTTTGGATGCGATCTTCGGCGCCGATTGCCGCTTGCAGCCGCTTCCATAGCGAGTCTAGCGTGTCCTGGCGCCACTTGCCTTCAAACGACGTCAACAACTCAGCAATACTCCACGCCTT
Source organism: uncultured Syntrophobacteraceae bacterium (assembly GCA_964482425.1). GTDB lineage: Bacteria > Desulfobacterota > Binatia > UBA9968 > UBA9968 > WHTF01. The sequence continues at coordinate 5,493 of CAYZXN010000313.1, forward strand.
GCTGGGGTCCTGGCACGCCAGAAACTCCTTTATAAGCGCGGCGCGCGCTTCGGGCATCTTGCGCAGCGAGCCTGCCGCAACGTCGCGACGCCGGTAGTCGGCGTCGCCTAACTGTTCGATCAATGTCCGCACAGTGGCCGGCGTGCTGAAGTCGGCCATTTTCCGCAGGGCGAATTTCTGAACGTCCGGGTGACGGCTTTCGAGCATGCGAGACAACAGCGGCCGCGCATCGTCGGGCAGCTCATGTCTGTCGAGCAGCTCAAGCGCTAAACGGGGGACTTCGGTCAGCTCGGGCTCTTCGAGTATGGGAAACAATCTGGCGTATTCGTCTTTACGCAGCTCCTGCTCGCGCAAACAGCGCACCAGAGCAATCAGCGCGTGCGAACGCAGAACGGGATGGTGCTCAGGCCCGATAAACCGAAACAGCCAGCGCCGCGAATCGGCACGGCCGAGCAGGCCGAATAACCGCATGACAGAGACCACGGCGGGACGCTGTTGTTTCTCGTCCAAAGTCTTGGCAAAAGCCTCGGTCCGGTCGTACAAAAACCCCTGCTCTTTGACATCCATCTCCCGGATTGCCGGCGTCAATATATCGCACACCATTTTGTTGAAATCGTCGGTTCCGGACAACAGCATTTGCAGCAATCCCTGCCAGGCATCGGCTGTTTTGGCCGTGCACAGGATGCGCGCTGCGTTGATCTGCCACGGCCGCGATGCGCCGGAAGCGTGTTTGAGCAGCGCATCGACCGCCGCCGTGCTGTAGCGGCTCAAAAGCTGAACCGTCCTTTCCTGGATTTCTTTATCGGGATCTTCGAGAAACTTAATCAACAGGGGGATGGCAGGCTTCGGCTGGACTTCTTCGAAGTAGCGCAGGGCGTAATCTTTGATGACAGGGTTGGCATGGTCCAGCATTGCTCCGATAGCCTTGAAGATCTCGGCGTTGTGTAACTTGAGGGCGCCGAGCACCACTAATGCGGCACAGCGCTGCTCGACGTTGCTCTTCTCCGCCAAAGCGAGTATTTGGGCAGTAACCTTGTCCATTGCCGACGATACCGTGTGATCCTTTCTACCAATGTCATTCATGCGCAAAAGTCAAGAAAGCGCTATCTCGTGCGATGCAGCGAGGAAAGAATCGGCTAAAAAAAGGCCCAATCTCGTAAGAGATTGGGCCTCCGGAAGCCAAGTTGGATTCTGTCCGAGCCGATGAGTTCTTGACGTCCAGCCGATAAAAACCGGGCTTTAGGAATTAACAGATCACGATGCCGGACGTGCGGGAGTCACGACGAAACGAGCCCGGCGGTTCTTTTCCCAGCAAGACTCGTTAGTTTCCCTGCAAACGGGGATCTCCTCCCCATAGCTGATAACGGAGATCCGATTCGCGGTGATGCCGAGGGTCTCCAGGTAGTCCTTACTGGACTGCGCCCGTCTCGAACCCAAAGCCAAGTTATATTCGACCGTGCCGCGCTCGTCGCAATGGCCTTCGATCTGGACTTGAGCAGAGGGATTGGCCTTGAGCCAGTCGGCGTTGGCCTTCAGCACTGCGCGCGCATCGTTGGATAAATCGTATTTATCGAACCCGAAGAAGACGTCCTTAAGAGGACTCGACGCCGCGGTGGCCGTGCTCTGCCCCTTCTGCAACTCATCCAAGCTGCCACTGGCGGACGATCCAACCTTGCTTTCGGCCGCAGGTTTTTGCGCCGTTGAAGGGTTCGGCTTTGCCGATGACGCGCTGGGATTTTCGGTGGTCCACTTAGGGGCGGGCGGATTTGCCGGGCTGCTACAACCCAACAACGAAATCATTGCTACCAGTGTCCAAATGCGAAAAGACATTTACAGTCTCCTTTCAAACGTTCTAACATGAGGTGAAAAGCCGGACAAAGAAGATGAAACGGATGGAATTGTGCAGCATTGCAGAAAAACTGTCAACAAAAATTCGCAGTTCGTTACTGGAAAACAGCGGAGCAGTGACTTCTGGTAACTTGCAGTTGTCTTCGATTAGACTACCCGCAGGATGGCGACGGCACTGGGATCCGGTTCGCGGACCGCTGAGTATCACCGGTTTGATCCAGGCATAGGTTCAAACGGCCGCAGGATCCTGCGGCAGCGGTTCTTAACGATTGAATCTTTATCGCTTTCATTGGCTTGAACTTCGGTTCCGCCGGGAAATGCTTCAACCCGTCTAAAAGGAGGTTTTAATATGTACGGTTGGCGTGCTCGTATCGGCCATGTGGCTCCGTCCCGCGGTGACACGCTCGTCTACGAATTTTATAAGATGTTTCCGGAAGGTTTTATGATGTTGAACACGACCGGAACCGTCAGACAACTGGTGGACGCCGATTTTGAAAAGCAACTGCAGCGCATTGAAGAAGCGGTCCAGGACCTTGTGGACAACAATTGCGATGCCGTCATTTTCAGCGGCTCGCCGCTGTTCACCCGACTCCCATTCGGCGCCGACCGCGAGATGGGCAAAAAACTTAGCGAGAAATTCGGCGTGCCCGTAGCGGCCGGATTGACCGCCGAAGTCGAGGCACTCAAGGCAATGAATGTCAAAAAGCTGGTTGTCGGTACGCCGTACGAGGATGCCATCAATCAGAGACTCCAGCACCATCTTGAAGCGTCCGGTTTCGAGGTTTTGCAGATTGCCGGTTACGGCGTCAGAAAGAATGCTCAACTCACCGACCTGCCGGTTCACGCCTCTTATAAGATCGCCAAACGTCTTTACGCTAAAGCGCGCAACGCCGATGGCATTTTCATTCCTTGCCCTCGCTGGCCGACAATCACCGATGTTGCGCTGTTGGAAGACGAGATCGGCAAGCCGGTGATCACCAGCAGCCTGGCATGTATCTGGCACGCCATGAGACTCATCGACATCAAAGAAAACGTCGCCGGCTTTGGCCGTCTGATGGCCAGTCTGGGACGTTAGGAAGAAACGGAGGCGGCATCGGGGAACAGAAAGGGCCGATAAAATGATCGGCGCGCATGGTTGCTGCACCGGCGGGCCGCGCACGTCTAAGCAACATAGGTTGATTCACAAAGAAGGAGAAAACCATGATTTGGTTAAAAGCGGCTTTGTTGGCGGGACTTTTAAGCGCCCCCCTTGTGACTGTCGTTCCGGATGTAATGGCGGCCGAAGGGCGTAACGTGTGTCGCCGCGGCGAGCGGTTGAGGATTCAGGATCTGGATATGTCTCCGGATCCGGTATTCGAGGGACAGCGCGTTCGCGGCTGGAAAGTGCGTATCCGTCTCGACGGTCAACGGCAATGCGAAACTGAGATTGTGGTCCGCGAAGGCAAGGAAGTTGTCGGCCGTGAACGAAGCTACAATCTCAAACCCGGCGTGAACGTGGTCAAGGTTCCGGCCGCCGATGGTTTTCGCTTCCGCGGCCGCGAGCAGTGCTTCGACGTAGAAGTCGATTTGGAAAAATCGCGCCAGCGGGTCGATGCCGACCGCCGCTTCTGCGCTCAGCAAAAAACCGTGTGGTCGATGAGCAAAGGCCGCTGAGCGCAGCCGGCGCACATCAGATGAGCTGACCACCCCAAATTTTTTCCGCGGTTTCGATCATAACGTCAAGCTTGCGGAACTGCTCATCCTCGCTGAGCAGATTGCCCATAATACTCGAGGCAAAGCCGCACTGCGGGCTGAGCGCCAGCTGTTCGAGAGGGATATACCGCGCGGCCGCGTCGATTCGTCGTCTAAGCTCGTCGACGGTTTCGAGGCGGCCGGTTTTGGTAGTAATGAGTCCCAGAACCACCGTTTTGCCTTTGGGCACGAAACGCAGAGGCTCAAAGCTTCCGGCGCGCTCCGTATCGTATTCGAGCAACAAGCGCGAATGATTGAGGCCGTTAAAAAGCCGCTCGGCGATGGCATCGTAGCTGCCTTCGCGGTGCCACATGCTTTGACGATTGCCGCGACATAAATGAATACCAAAAGTTACCCTCGGAAATTCGGCTATGACCTGATTGTCAGCTTCGATGGAGCGCTCCATATTGGCCTGGGGATCTTCACCCCGCGCGCGCATGGCCGCTAACGACGGCGCATCGATGTATGCCGTGTAACCGGGGCCGTCAATGCCGACATAGCGACATCCCTCTGCAGCTAGTTGCGCCAGCATCTCGCGTTCGACTACGACGACGTCGGCAACAAACTCATCAACTGTGGGATATACGGCGCGTGAGTTTTCGCTGTCGAAGCATTGCGTGATCCTGTCCGCGCCGATGAGCGTTACTTTAACCGGCCGCTGCGTCAGGTTCCGGGCAAACCGGTAATCTTCGAGCAATCGGTTCCGCACCAACCGCAATTTCTGAGTCACTCGTTTGCGATTGAGCAGTATGGGATCCTGTCCCTTTTCCGACTTTCGATCGGTATCTTTGCGGGCCAGTACATGGTGATAGCTCTTGACGCCGGCCTGCCATTCTTCGACGCCGGCAACCACCGAAAAACTCTCCATGAAATTGGATCGGCGAAATTCTCCATCGACAACAATCGGCAGGCGATGCGCTTCCTGCTTGCCGATGACTTCCCGGATTGCCTGATCTTGGACGCTCTGCAGCTCCTGATCGCTTGCTTCGCCGCGCCCCCACCGGGCAAAGGCCTCTTTGAGTTGCGGCGGCCGGAGCAGGCTGCCGACGAGATCGACACGCATCGAGCTTAAATCTCCAGTGGGATGAGAGGTCATTATCATTCCTTTCCCCGAGGACAGGAGTCTTTAAAACCCTACTATCATCTCAGGGTTGAAAGTCACAAGATCCGGCAGGCGCAAATATCAGAATAGGATTCAAACTGTGATTCCGCAGAAATCGATATATACTGACCAGCAGTGACGAACCTTATGGTTAGGGAAAACAGAAGAGAATCTTCCTTGCACCCTTGGCGGTGTTGGCGCGAGAATAAATGAATCGAATAAATCGCCTGGTTACGGACGAGACTCAAGGAGCCGTGGCGGGGGATCGATCCTCGAGCGACAAGCTCAGCGCGCCACGCCGGTCAGGCCTTTTTCGTGAGGCCCGGGTTTTTTTTGAACTTCCGCGGCTCGTGTTTCGCGTGCCCGACCTCGCGCGGCAACCGCGCGGGCGGGGTCAGCCGATCATTATCCTGCCGGGCTACGGCGCCGGAGACGGCTCGACCGCCATTTTGAAAGCCTACCTGCGATTGCTGGGCTACCGGGTTCGCGGCTGGGGGCTCGGGCGCAACACAGGTAACGTGACGGAATTGTTACCCCGCATCCTCAAGCGTCTCATCTCTTTCTCGCGCAGGACCGGGCAAGACGTCCGCTTGATCGGTTGGAGTTTAGGCGGATATCTGGCACGCGAGGTCGCTCGCGAACGCCCCGACCTGGTGCGCCAGGTAATCACCCTAGGCACGCCGGTGGTCGGCGGTCCTAAATATACGGTGATCGCCCGCGCCTTTGGTCGCCGTGGCTTCGATGTCGACGCGCTGGCAGCAGAGGTTGAAGCGCGCAAGCAGGTTTGCCTCGACACTCCAGTGACAGCAATCTATTCACGCGCGGACGCCGTGGTGGCCTGGCAAGCCTGCATCGATCACGACGCACCGAACGTCGAACACATCGAAGTCACTACCGGCCACCTCGGTTTCGGATTTTCTCCCGAGGTATACAAAATCATCGCGCAGCGGTTGGCCAGCGACATCGGCGAACACGGCAGTTTGCCGACGGCCGAAATTCAGCGGCGGGCGTCCAGGTTGGGCGCGGCTTCGCGTCCATAGCACATCGCTGCTTGGAGACTCTCCGATGGAAGCCGCTCTACCCTACTTGGTCCTCGCCGCCATACTGACAGTGGTGGGTATGGCCGGTCTCGTTCTCCCCGCGCTGCCGGGACCGCCGCTGATTTTTGCCGGTCTCTTTCTGGCAGCCTGGGCGGAGGATTTTGCATACGTCGGCGCCGGCACTTTGATCGTGCTGGGGGTGCTGGCCGTGCTCATCTTTGCAGCGGACTTCTGGGCGACTATGTTCGGCGCGAAAAAGTTTGGCGCTTCAAAGCGCGCCATTATCGGGGCGCTCATCGGCGCTGTAGCGGGTCTCTTTTTAGGAATTCCCGGGCTGCTTTTCGGCCCATTTATCGGCGCAGTCGTCGGCGAACTGTCGGCTCAACGCGGCCTTCATGACGCTGCCCGCGCGGGCATCGGGGCTACCATTGGACTGGTCATAGGCGTGGCGGTCAAGCTCGCCCTAGCCTTCGCAATGGTTGGGATTTTCATCGTCGCACGAGTATTTTGAGCTACTGCGACGGCATGGCGGACCTTGCACCAGTCAGACTCAAGGCCTATGGTCTTTCGAAGAACAGACTCGTCGCATTATCAGTACTCGGAGAAACCCTATGCAGACCATTTGTTTCATCCTGTTGGTGCTCTTTCTTCATAGTCATGCCTGGGCCATAACCATCGCGACGGGGTCACCGGAAGGAACCTATTACAAGATCGCCCAGGATGTTAAACGACTTGCCGAAAAAGAAGGTATTCCGGTCGAGATCATCTCGACCAACGGCTCCTTTGACAACGTCAACCTACTGGGCGCCGGCAAGGTCGACCTGGCTATTGTGCAACTGGACGTCCTCAAGGTTGTCGCCGAAATCATGCGTAAGGAGGCGGGTTTCAACGTCTTCGAGCAAGCCAAGGTCGTTCTCAACCTCTACCCGGAAGAAGTCCACGTCATCACCAAGAACGAAAGCATCCGGTCGCTCTATCAGCTCGAAGGAAAAAAAGTTGCTGTCGGTCCTGAAAAGAGCGGCTCGGCAATGACTGCGGAGGTGTTGCTGAGTGGTTATGATCTGCGGGTGGAAGCGGTTTTCGATGCTCCGGGTGAAGCTCTCAATAAACTCAATAACCAACAGATCGATGCCATCATCTTTATCGGCGGCGCGCCGGTTCCCGCATTTCAGAATCTCGACAAGAGTTTCTTCCTCGTAAGGCTACCAGCCAACGCGGTGTTGGAGCAAATCTATCGGAGGAAAAAGATCGGACCGGCGGATTATTCGTGGGCAGAGGCGAGCGAGACTTACGTCGTCCCTTCAGTCATTCTGACACGTGAACGCAATGATCGCGACTATGTCACAACTTTGCAGAAGCTGGTGATGACGATCTTGCTCAATAAAGAATACCTGGACTCCACTGGACATCCCAAGTGGAAGAGCTCGTTTATTCGCTCAGTTATCGATGGCGCCGGTTACCGGCGCCGACCAACGAAATCATCCAGATCTTCAATGTTCTGGACAGCAACGGCTACCGCATCATCAAAAAGTAGGATTGAGCGGACCCTACTCTGCCTCGTCGCGATGAACGGCGTCCGGAGAAAATGCCGGCAGGCAAACGGCAATGTATTCAGCGCCCTCGGCGCCGGGCGTGCTGTAACGCACCCACTCACCCGCTTCGACGATGATGGCCTGGCCGGCAGAGACCTGGTATAGCGTTGCGCGGGTCTCGACTTGTAATTGACCGCGCAACACTATGGTAAATTCCTGAAACTCCGGCGTCTGACCTGGCTCGCGCCAGCCGCAGGGGCTGGTCATTTTCGCGATGCTCACCGCGGCGGTTCTGGAATTCACATGGCCGATGAATTCTTCGATGATCTTTGGCGGCTGGCCTGCCGCGGGAATTATCGTCGGTGCGGTGAGGAGTCGCGCCATAAGCCATTAACTACATGCAAAGATCGGCCGGCGCAATTGAGTTCTCCGCGCCGTCATAACGACGTAACTTTTGGCAGCTTACACTCCGGAGGTTTACTGCTGGATCATTCGTTTTGACTTGCGTCAGCGGATTTCAAAGGCACCGGCAGGAAAAGCGGTGCGATCAACGAGAACCGAATGGACAGTCT
>CAYZXN010000314.1:0-4003 GCA_964482425.1 uncultured Syntrophobacteraceae bacterium
GATCATTGGGGGCTCGACGTCGATCGCGACAAGATCCAAATGCGCATTGTCGGCGATCAGTCGGTCCTTGCCCAGGCTATGGCGACCGGAGTGGTGGAAGGCGCTGTATTGGGATACACATTCAGCCGCATAGTGCAGCGCAACGGCGGCCGCGTGTTGGCGGAAGTGCCGAAACTGAACATCCCTTACCAGGGCGTCGGACTGGTTGCGCGGCACAGCCTGATAAACGGCTTCCCCCGACACAGCCGAGAAGACCCTTCGGGCGCTGACGAAGGCTAATCGGTTTATACAGGACAGGAACAACCAGCCGGCGGTCTTGAACAGCTTGCGCAAGTGGTTGCGCCTCCCGTCCACCGAGGGCGGCGAAGACTTATACGAAAGAATGCGGCTCCTCTATGATCGCCGGATCAGTCCTACGCGTGAGGGCATCCAAAACTCGCTGCGCGTGCTGAGCAAGATCGATCCCAAGTTCAGTAAACTCAAAGTCGAAGAACTTATCGACGATCGAATCGCGCGTAAATTGGAAAAGGAAGGGCTCTGAAGTCACCAATGTTTTTAGGCGTGACCTTCGAAACTCTTTGTCGTTATCCCGGCAAATGCGGCGAGCGCGCAGCGAGTGGCTAGCATGCGTCTTGAAATGCTGGAGTTTCCGGTCACCGAGATAAGGTTCGGCGCTCGCTCTTGCTACGTTTCGGGCCTGCTGACGGTCGATCGGGTTGGGATTGAGCATGCACTCCTGCGGGACAAACGTGTCGAAGCGGCATGGCTCGACGTTGTCTCTCCCGGCGACAGAGTCAGAATCACCGGCATTCGAGATGCCGTCGAGCCGCGCGTCAAAACAAGCGGCGCAGGCCAGGTATTTCCCGGCGTGCTCGGTCCAGTCGAGCCCGTGGGTGCGGGGCGGACACATCGCCTGTCGGGCATGGCGGTATTCGTAACCGCGGAGTACGAAGGCACAGTACGCGCCGGACTGGGCGTGCAGCGCAGCACCATCCTTGACATGTGGGGTGTGGGAGCCGAGGCATCCCCATTGAGCTCGCTGCACGGTTTGGTGCTCAATCTACGCCTGGCGCAGGGGCTCTCCGAATTAGCCGCTCATATGGTTATCCAGCGAGCGGCGCTGGAAATCGCCAAGCAGCTTGCCGAAACCACGCTGGGTCTGGATTGTGGAGGCGTCGAGATCTTTGAGCTCGGCAAAGGAGACCCTGATTTGCCCAACGTTGTGCTCATTCAGGGTTGTCTCACCGATAGCCCCAATGTCCACTCAGGCGTGAGCTATTACGGCTTACCGATTCGCGACTCGCTGGCGACTTTGGTCCATCCCAACGAGTTTCTCGACGGCGCCTTCACGACCTACGCAACGCGTAGCATCGCGTATTTCCCGGTTACTTGGGACTGGCAGAACCATCCACTGGTGCTCGGACTCCATCGCGCACACCGCAGCCGGCTCAATTTCGCCGGAGTGATTCTCGAAAGGATTCGTTATGACACCTTTCACGGCAAAGAAGTCATCGCGCACAATACCGCGCAGGTGGCGGCGCAAATGGACGCCGGCGCCGCTCTAGTATCCTGGCTCGGCTCGGGTAACGCATTCGTCGACGTCATGCTGACAATTCGCGCCTGCGAACGTCGCGGCATAAAAACCACGCTGGTGACCTATGAATACGGCGGAAAAGAGGGCACCGATTCGCCGCTGCTCTTTTACGCGCCGGAGGCCGATGCGATCACGAGCACCGGCAGCCGAGACCGCTGGATTGACTTGCCGGAAGCGGAAAAGATCATCGGACCCTATCAAGAGATCAAGATCCTCAGCTATCCCGGAGCACCCTTAACGCCGGCCCTCGGGCCATTGACCCTCGACGCGCGCGACATGATTGCCGGCGGTGTCGATTGCTGGGGCCGCGGCACCTTGACCTGCAAGGCATACTGAGCCGCGTTTAGCTTGGTGAACGCGCGCATGAGTCGAAGCCCCTCACGAACGCGCCGCGAGCCGAACTTAAATCATTGCTTGACGCCGCGATTCTTGCCGCCGTCGCGCAACGCCACCTGGCCCTTGCGCACGGCATCAATGGCTTCGGCCAATATCCTGGCGGCCTCCTGTGGGGCGTGAAAGCCCATGGAATTCTCCGCCTCAACAAAATCGACAAAAAACTGCGCGCGTCTTTGAAAATTACGCGCGGCGTTGAGTTGTGAATCGTCTTTGGCGACGGATTTGGCCTGCTTGAGATCGTCGATCAGATCTATCAGCGCATCCATCGCCAGGTTGCGCAGTTGAAAAGTTCGCTGCTGAATCGTCTCCGCCCTGGCCTTGAGTTCCGCTTCAGGGATGCGATGGCATGTCTGGCAGGCCCGGGCGACGTTGAGCAGTGGACTGCGCACGTGGTGATCGCTGATCTTGAGCGCGCCCTCGCGTTTATACGGCATGTGGCAGTCGGCGCACGCTACCCCCGACCTGGCGTGAATGCCCTGGCTCCAAAGTTCGAACTCGGGGTGCTGAACTTTAAGCGACGGCGCGCCGGTCTCGGCATGACTCCAGTCGGTGAATTTCTCTTCGTCATAGTAAGCCAGCATTTCTTCGGCTTTGATTCCATTTGCCCAGGGATAGACCAGGCGCTTTTCCGTCCCCTTGAAATAGTACTCGACATGGCACTGCGCGCAGACATAGGTGCGCATCTCCTGTCGGGTTGCCATTTTGTTAACGTCGAACTCCTTCACGCCCTGGGACGCTTTCAAAGTTCGAATGCCTTCCATAAATCCGGGCCGGGTGATGCGCAGTTGCATGGTGTCCGGCGCGTGGCAATCGATGCACGCAACGGGATGGGTGACGTGTTTGCGAGCTTCGCTAAATGGCATTTGATTCATTTTCTCGAAACCTTTGATCAGATCACCGCCGCCGGCTTTCTTGTACGGCACGTATACCGATGCATGACAGTGCAGGCAAGTTCCCGGTTGTTTAACCGCGATCTGCCGTTCCGTGAAGGTTTGATCGTCGAGCATGTAGGCATGGCCGCGCTCTTCCCGAAAGTCGCGTGCGAAGGCATAGCCGGCCCACATTCTTTTCAAAAGCGGATCTTCTTCCAGCCTGGAGTGCGCGACAACCGAGCGCGGATCCGATTCGGAAGGGGTCTTGGGCAGGGCTTCGCTGCCGCCGAACCGGGTACGCACCTGGTCCACCGTGCGCAGGTAATCGTCGTACTGCAGTGGAAAATTTTTACCCCACTGGGCCGGCTCCTCGGTGTCATCATCCAGCTCAACAACCCGGTAGAAAGGATTTCGCGCCTCCTGCTTGTGCTCGAATATATTAATCAGCAGCGCGGTGGCCACGACGGCGACAACGGCTGCGGCGGCTGCAATTCCGATGATCAGCCATAAGGGACGCGGTTTGTGATTCGATGGATCCGATACTGCAGCCATTTTTTGAGCTCCTTTAATTTAATGTGGATGTCCGACGGACCCGTGACAGCGAATGCAGCCCGCAGATCCATCTGGATGGCCGGTATTGATTGCATCGGTAATATTCCAATGGCAATCCCGGCAGCGATTCTCGGCGATTTCAAGATTGTGAGGTTTGATGATGATGGGTTCGCGAAAACGGCCGGTCGTGAACGCCCAGGAATGAGCGATACCGTTGGCAAGCTTTGTAAAGTATTTGCCGGCAAGATGATTCGGGGTGTGGCAGTCGTTGCAAACCGCGGCCTGGCGATGACTGGACGCAATCCAACCCGTGAGCTGCTCGCGCATGACGTGGCAGTTGGCGCAGGCCGCGGGACGATCAGTCAGATAAGAAGCGCCCTGGGCGTAAACAAAGGTAAAGCCGGCGACGCCGATCGCCACGCCTACAGCGACACCGAGAAGGACTAACAGCAGATTGATCGAGCGAAAATTAATTGAGACTCCGGAATTTCGTCGGTATAGATCTGCCCGCCTGGGAATTTGCAGTATAGCCGGCGCCTTCGGCCCCTCGTATCACAGGGCCGCTTGGAGTGAGGGCTAAAGATCGTAC
>CAYZXN010000315.1:0-23496 GCA_964482425.1 uncultured Syntrophobacteraceae bacterium
GCTGGGAGCCGTTCCTGAACCAGGTTGAAGAGTCCGAGGGAATAGTGGATCGAGGCCATTCCCATGCCGAGGACGACGAACACCGTGCCGAGCGCGAGGACGACGGGGCCGACCTCGCGGGCCAGCGGCGCAAGCGCAGTCCCCGACTCGGCGGCCAAGACCTGGTGCGGGACGGCACTGTTCACGGCCAGCACCCAGATGCCATACAGCACGATGGTGACGACCTGCGCGGCGGCGGTGCCCCAGATGAGCGAACGGGCACTCGGGTCGCGCGCGAGTACCACACGCGCGCAGTTGCTGATGGACAGGTGCCCGAAGTAGGCGATGAGGACCACGCCGAAAGCCAGACCGAGGAAAGACGGATCGAACGGCTGTCGGTCAGGGAACGGCACCCGCAGGTCGGGGAGATTCCCGATGTTGAGGTGCAACGCGGCCAGCGCGGATAGCGCGAGCACGAGCGACACGTTGATGGCGCCAACGACCAGAGCGGATGCTACCGTCGTGTCGAGCGAGCCGCGCGATAGGTAGAAGACGGCGGCGGCGAACAGCACGCCCGCCCAGAACCAGGGCGGCAGCGAGGTGGCGTCGGCCAGCGTCAGCGCGAAGCCGATGTAGTAGGCGACGAGCACGGCGACGCAGATCGCAGCGGTCGCGGCGGTCAGGATCGCAGAGCCGGCCCCGCCGAGGAACTCGGAGACGACGCGGCCGATGAACGCGTTGCCGTACCGGATAGTCCCGCTCCGCGCAACGGCCTCGGACATCGCCATAATCGTGAGGACATTGACCAGGCCGAGGAGGACGACGATCGTCAGGCCGGCCAGAGGACCGATCGAGGCGAGCGCGATTGGAAGAGCCATGACTCCCGCACCCACCGTCTCGGTAAGCGTGAGGGAGAACGCCGTCCAGAAGGGCGGCAGCGATTCGAGCCGGGAGACGAGAGTGGCCCACGCCCACCGGATCCGGTCCATAGCGGCGGGCCGCTCCGCGAAAAGGCTGACGATCGGTGCGCGATGGAGCCGTTTGTAGGCCTGCGCCACGTCCGGCAAGCCCCAGCCGACCGCCGCCTGAATGCCGGCCGTACGCGCCGCGACGAGCCGATACTTGCTGCTGAGCAGGTGCGCCAGAGCGGCGCGGATTCTCGGGTTGGCGGGAACGAGCGGTGCCCAGTGCGGCGCAAAGCGTTCGAGGTCCTGGACGGTCGGCCTATGCGGCGCGTCACGGCCGAGCGCGAACGCCTCGACAAAGGCGCGCTCGCGTTCCCGGGCGGCGTCCTCCGTGAGGAACCGCTCCATTGCCTGCCGCGATCGTGCGGCAAGGAATCCGGTGCGGCTCTCGATCAGGAACAGCAGGGCCGCGGCTCGGCGAGCCGGAAGCCCCTCGAGAACTTCCTCGCGGCTGAATAGCGACTCACCGGGTTCGGTCACGGCGATGCTCTCACGGCCCGCGACTGGATCGGGTGGGTTATCGCTCGTCGGGACGAACATGCTGGACGGCGGTGGCGGCGGGCCGGGTCACCGCCGCCCGTCGCGCGATCACGAAGTCGATGAGCGCCAGCGCCGTACCCCCCACGAAAGCCTGGAAGACAAACGGCCCGTCGAGCAATGCGTCCCACGGCAGTGTCCCGGTGATCGCCGATGCCACCAGCGCGCCGAACGCCGAGCCCGCCGCGCGGAACACCAGCAGCGCCGCCGTGAGCGGGACCAGCACCGCGAGCGCTCAGTAGTCGCAGGCCCCGATCATTATGTGCAGCACGTTCGGGATCGAGAGCACAATTCACCAGCTTGATGGCGCCCGTCATCAGTTTTATTGACCAGTCGGAAAAACAAATAAAAGAGCTCACCTTCGATCCGGTCCGACAAAGCTTATTTGCAGTGCAGGTGTATTACCTCAACCGCGGCGCAGATGTCCAGCGCTGCCCCGCAAAAGTCGCGATGAAGTTGGAGAAGAACCCGTTGCGGGGCGGAAAACTGGTTAAAAGAAAAACCTCGAAACCGCCGAACTAGTCGACATCAGCAAAGCCTCGATCCTCAGAAGGTCGAAAAGCTGCCGGTGCTCGGTGCTCCAAAGAGCAACGCTCATAGACCAGAAGGTTAGCGATGTGCGTGATTGGTTGACACCTCGTTCCCGGGTCAGCTAGGCTTCGATTACTCCAGTCATCGCAATTGGAGCGACAGCGCATATGACAAAAGGTTTGCTAGGATGAACCGGGATCAGCTAATCAAGAGCTTACAGACAATCGTCGGCGAGCGTTATGTGATGACGGAAAAGGAAGACGTTATCGTCTACGAGCAAGACGGTTCGATTTTCCAAGTCATGCCGGAGATCGTCGTGTTGCCCGCCGATGTCGAACAAGTGGCCGCCGTGGTTAAAGCCGCGCGGCGCGCCGACGTGCCGATCATTCCGCGCGGCTCAGGAACCGGTCTGGCCGGCGGCGCAGTTCCCGCCGAAGGCGGCATCGTGTTGTGCCTGGCCCGTCTAGATCGCATTTTAAAGATCGATCTGGCCAACCGTATCGCCGTCGTCGAACCCGGTGTCATCAACATCGATGTGACCGGAGCCGTGGCCAAAGAAGGATTCTTTTACGCGCCGGATCCCAGCAGTCAGGTGGCTTGCTCCATCGGCGGGAACGTTGCGAATAATTCCGGCGGGCCGCACACATTGGCTTACGGCGTCACCACGAACCATGTGCTGGGCGTGGAGGTCGTGCTGGACGACGGCCGGATCGTCTGGCTTGGCGGTGAAGTCCCGGATACGCCGGGCTACGACCTGTGCGGTGTGTTCGTCGGCTCGGAAGGAACCATGGGTGTGGTCACCAAAGTCGCCGTAAAACTCCTGCGCACGCGCGAGTCGGTTCGTACGCTGCTGGCGATTTATGACCGTATGGAGGACGCCATCCAGGCCGTGGTCGAAATCACCGGGGCAGGGATTATTCCGGCGGCGCTGGAGATGATGGACCGCACGACCATCGAAGCGGTCGAAACGGGTGCGCCGGTGGGGTTTCCGCGCGACGCCGAGGCCGTGCTACTGGTCGAGGTTGAAGGCGTGCGCGAACATACCGAGAGCTCCATTCAGTTGATCGACGACATCTGCCGGCGTGGCGGCGCGCGACAGGTAAAAGTCGCCCACAGCGAAGCGGAGCGGCAGCTCTTGTGGAAAGGAAGAAAGGGCGCGTTCGGAGCCATGGGCGCGCTTGCTCCCAACTATTACGTCAATGACGGCGTGGTGCCGCGCAGCCAACTCCCGGCAATCATGCAGCGCATCGCCGAAATTGCCCGACAGTTCAATTTACGTATCGCCAACGTATTTCACGCTGGTGACGGCAATCTCCACCCGAACATTTTGTTCGACATGCGCGCGCCGGGAGAGCTCGATCGGGTCATCGAGGCCGGCGCGGCGATACTGAAGGCGTGCATTGAGCTCGGCGGCAGCATCACGGGCGAGCACGGTGTCGGCATTGAAAAGAAGGCGTACATCGGTTTGTTGTTTAACGAGGCCGATCTCGAAGCGATGACGCGGGTTCGTAAAGCGCTAGATCCCGACGGCCGGTTTAATCCCGCAAAGCTGTTCCCGGCTCCGGTGAGTTGCGGCGAAGTGCGCCGCCAGCCGGCGCACATTGCGCCTGGAATGTGGGTCTAGAACGATGCTCGATTTTAAGAACAGCGCCGCTGACAGCCCGCCGTATTGCGAAAGCATTTAGTTGGAACAGTTCGAACACAATCGATACGAAAGCCATCATCCGAAGATTCCAGGGTTGGACATTGCGGAGCTCTACCAGTGCGTTCACTGCGGCCTCTGTCTCAATCAATGCCCGACCTATCGGGCGCTGCGCCTGGAGCCGGAGTCGCCCCGCGGCAGAATCCACCTGGTGAAAGCCGCCGCCGACGGCCGCATCGAGCTCAACGAGCGTTTTAAAGATCACCTCTATTTGTGCTTGCTGTGCCGTGCCTGTGAAACGGCTTGCCCGTCGGGCGTACAGTACGGCCGAATTGCCGAAACCACGCGCGCGGTCATCGGTCCGCCCGGGTCGAAGCTGGCACGCGCTGTTTTGAACTTCGCTTTTACGCGAGTATTAGCATATCCGAGACGGTTGAAGTTCATCTTCGGCCTCTTGCGCCTTTACCAACGAATCGGACTACAGCGGCTACTTCGACCGCTGATGCCGGTGAAGCTGCGCGACATGGATGCCCTGCTACCGCCCATTCCACGACGCTTCTTCCAGCCGCCCGCAGAGATTCTTCCCGCCTGGGGTGAGCGTCGGGCCAGGGTCGCTGTCCTGAACGGCTGCATCATGCCGCTCCTCTTCGGCGCCATTAACGAATCCACCGTGCGCGTGCTGCGGCGTAACGGCTGCGAGATAGTATTTCCCAAAGAACAGATCTGCTGCGGCGCGCTCAACACTCATAATGGCGAGACGAGCGCCGCCAGGGCGATGGCGCGGCGTAACATCGACGCTTTTCTGGCGGCCGGCGTCGATGCCGTGATCGTCAATGCCGCCGGCTGCGGCGCCGCCATGAAAGAATACAACCACTTGCTGCGCGATGATCCTAACTATGCCGAAAAGTCCAACCGCTTCAGCTTGTTGGTGAAAGACGCGGCCGAATTCCTGGCGGACATAGGACTGACCGGCAAGCTCGGCAGTTTAAACATGACCGTCACCTATCAGGACCCCTGCCATTTGGCGCACGGCCAGCGTGTGCGCAACCAACCGCGCCAGTTGCTGCAGGCAGTCCCCGGATTGAAGCTCGTCGAGATGAGCGGCGCCGACCGCTGCTGCGGCAGCGCCGGTATTTACAACATCACTCATCCTGAAATGTCGCGTCAGCTTCTCGAAGAAAAAATGGCGGCCATCGCCGCTACAGAATCTAAAGCCGTCGTCGCGCCCAATCCCGGCTGTATGCTGCAGCTACGTTACGGGGCGCAACATTATGGTCCCGCGGTTGCGGTCTATCATCTTATGGATTTGCTCGACCGTGCTTATACCGCGGCCGAAGAACCGCCCAGTCAAAATGACAGTTGATTCGGACCGGCTCGCCCGCACCCTTGAAACCGAGCTTGGCGCGGCCGCGGTGCAAACCGAAGCGGAACTGCTCGCGCGCCGCGCCATCGACGAAGTACGATCTAAACTGGTTTGCCTGCCGGAAGACGCCGATCAGGTGGTCGCGGCATTGCGCCTCTGCATGAACGCGGGCGCAGCCGTCACGGCTTGGGGCGGCGGCACCGCCATGCGCATCGGCAACCTGCCACGCCGGGTTGATGTCGTTTTCGACCTCTCGAAACTAAACCGGCTGATCGAGCATGATCACGCCAACCTGACCGCCACCGTCGAGGGTGGCATGGCCTTGGCAGCGCTGCAAAAAGCTGTTGCAAACCAGGGGCAGTTCGCGGCCCTCGATTCCCCTTACCCGGAGCGCTCAACGGTGGGCGGAACGGTGGCGGCAAATCTCAACGGACCCCGCCGAAGCTGCTACGGCAGCGTGCGCGACTTGGTGATCGGCATAAAAGCAGCGCTGGCCACGGGCGAACGCATCAAGGCTGGCGGCAAAGTCGTCAAAAACGTCGCCGGCTATGACATGTGCAAGCTCTTCGTCGGCTCGTTGGGAACGCTCGGCATTATTACCGAGGCGACGCTGAGGATGACGCCGATTGCGGAAACCGGCGCGACCATTACCGCCGGCGGCAATCTGACAAAGCTCATGGAGCTTGCCGCTGAATTGGCGCGGGCGACATTGCTGCCTGCGGCAGTAGCTATTTTGAACAGCCAAGCAACCGGCGGCGCCGAAATTCGGCATGGGGACTGGCAGCTGGCCGTTCGCGCCGAGGGATTTGCCGAAAATGTCGCCCGCCACGTTAAAGATATCCGCTCTATGGCCGAGCGTATCGGCATAGACAGTGAAACATCACAGACTCCCGTTGACGCGAAGTTCTGGGATCGGATCCGCGATTTTCCTCTACAAAGCGAACGGCTGGTTTATCGCATCACGATGCCGCGGGCATCCGCCGGCGAAGTATTGCAGGCGGTTCAAACCTGGCAGCCGGCGGACCCCGCCATTGTCTGCGATCCTGCGGCAGGCACTCTCTGGGTTGCGCTAACGGCAAACGAAATCGCGCTCAGCCGGTTTGCCGAGCTCACATCGCTGGCTGCTCAACACAAAGGGCACGCGATTATCTTCTCAGCGCCCGGCCATCTCAAACGGGAGATCGATGTCTGGGGCATACCACCGCCGGCGATGTATTTAATGCGCGAATTGAAACTGAAGTTCGATCCGAAAGGTTTGCTGAATGCCGGCCGCTTTGTCGGCGGCTTGTGAAGGCGCTCAAAAGAACCACACCACCCGATCGGGCATCAATGCATCGAGACCAAAGGCGCCGCTACCCCGTGCCCAGAAGTACACGGCCGCCGCCAACAAGACCAGATTGTCACGAATTCCCGTTTCATGCGCGTGGAATGCCTGCCGGTCAAAGGTCCGGAAGTAACCCAGGGTCTGGTCTTCTTGAAGCGCATCCCTGATCGTCGGAGCCATTGTCGGCAGCACCTTGAGCCAATAGTAATGCAGGTTGAATGTAGGAATTAAGAATAGCACGAGCATCAACGCGGAAATCGGCGTTTGAAAGCCGGCGGCAACACCGAGACCTCCCCCGACCATGAGCACCGTCGCGACAAAGCCCAAAACCGGAGCATGTTTTGGGAATATGAGGCTCGCTGTCCGAATCGGATTAGGCCAGCGCCGCACATTACTCAGGCCGCTGACTACAAAGCGCCAGCCCAAAATCACCCGAAGCGCGGCTTCAGTTACGCTCACCAGCGTTGAGTGTTCCATTGCTTCCTCCTCATCCCGGCAAGTGCGAAATTGCCGCACTATAGACGGCAAGCCGGACCACGGTCAATTACGTCCGATATTTATGAATGCCACCGCGGCTGGTTGACACGCAGCGAGTTCCGAGCAACAGATGGCAGGAAACGGCCGCTGAATAGACAATAATGTCAAAAAGATGTCTGATAAGAATTGTTTCCGCCGAAGATTTTCTTTAGTATGCGCTGGTTAGATCCCTTACGAAGGTGGCACATGGGTTGCTCAATTGGACTGCACTAGAAGGAGGTGGCAATGAGGCGTGCACAACTTTGTTTCATCGCATTATTTTTCTGCTGGATGGCATCCTCGCCGGTTCATTTAAAGGCGCAACTCACGCCGTCGGACGATGACCCATTTCCACTCCTTCCCGGTCTGGAGCATCGCGTCGAATTTTGGAAAAAGATTTTCACCGAATACAGTACTTCCCAGTTAGTTTTTTTCGATCCGTCCGACATGTCCAGGATCTATGAAGTTTCAGAAGTCGGCGAAGAAAATCGCTCGCCAGAATATATCACCGGTGAAAGAGAACGGATTGCCGCTGCTCACGATGTCGATATCGAACAGGTCAAGGCACAACGCGGAATAAAAGAACGAACCGCGGCGGGACTGAAACGCGCTAATCGATATCTGGCCCAGATGCAACAGATCTTTCGTGAGCGCGGCTTGCCTATCGAGTTGACCTATCTCCCGTTGATCGAGTCCTCATACAATATCAGCGCACGTTCCCACGCCGGCGCATTGGGCATGTGGCAGTTCATGCCCGCCACAGGTAGACAGTATATGCGCGTCACACGAGCCATCGACGAGAGAAGGGATCCGATCGACTCGACGCGTGCGGCGGCAACCTTTTTAAAGCGGGCACACGACTTTCTCGGCAGCTGGCCGTTGGCTATCACGGCCTATAACTTCGGCCCCACCGGCATGTCGCGGGCAGTGGCGGAAGTTGGTTCGGACAACCTGGTCGAGCTGATCGAGAAATATAGCCACCCTCACTGGGGCTATCCGCCGAAGAACTTCTATGCCGAGTTCCTCGCCGCCGTAGAGATCGGCAAAAATGTCGATCGCTACTTCCCTGCCTTGGATCTCGATGCGCCTGTCGCTCTCAAAGAAATCGAGCTAAAGGCGAACGCTTCGCTGGTTGCGCTCCTGAAGTCCAGCGGTCTCAAGCGAGACGAGTTTCTGGAATGGAATCCTGCGGTCGTCAGCTCGACAAGAGTTGTTCCGGCTGGATACAGGGTCAAGTTGCCCGTTGATAGACAAATGGCGTCTATCGTTGAAGCCCGCCAGACACCACCGTCCCGGCCGCAAGCAAAGGTCGTGCGCCATCGCGTTCAACGCGGCGAAACGGTCATACATATCGCCAGGCGTTACGGCACTTCGGCCGAGAGCATTCTCAAGATCAACGGAATCCGCAGAGCCAACCTTCTGCGGGCTGGCTCGACTGTCATCATTCCCAAGCTGTAGAGGCTAAAAGCGGCAAGATCGGACCCCCATCAGGCGCTGCGATCTTGCCGCTTCGTTCCGGATCGCCATCTTTAAACGCCAAATCTCGAAAAGCCGACAGCTCTGCCCGCGACCTGCCTATGGTAGCGGGTATGCTCGCCGTTAATCGCCAAAACAGAGAGTACTGATTCGAATCGCGTTTAGCTTGCCCAAGAAAGCAATGCAAATAAATTAAGCGCAAGTGATGCTGGTTATTTTTCTCATAGCGCCGTGGCTGGCTTTTGTGGTCAGCCTCGCCTTTTTGTTCCTCTCTCACTTGGCGCGCTTTCCGCTGATCGGCGGCCTGGGCGCTATTACGGCGCCTATGAATACCTGATGTATTTTCGGGTTCTTTGCTCCGGTGAATGTAATATTCGCCAGGATTTGCTGCTCATTTATCCGGCTTTGATGCTGCTGTCCGTAATCGCGGTAATCCGCTTCGCCAGACGCAATGACGAGCCCGGCACCAAGTCACCACGGCTTGGTTAAGTTGTCGCGGCAGCTTTGATTCCATCGATGGAAATCACACCGAAGGTAACCGAATGTCATCCCTTTCTGATATGTTTCACCGTCTCCTCACAGCTCAAGGTCGGAGCCGTTCAGCGAAAACCGTCGAAGTTTTCGGCTGGTTGATCCTGCTCGAAGGAGCTTTAGTCCTGCTTGTGCCGCATTTTGTCGCTGTGCTGCTGCATCTACCGCCCATGGTGGACCAAGCGATAAATTATTTCCGGCTATTGGGTCTATTGGTTAGCGGGGTAGGCATGCTTTACATTGTCAGCGGTCGAGTGAATGCGGCGGGCTTTGTCTTCGCATCATTACTGGATCGGCCCCTGGTACCGTTTGCCATGGCGATTCTCTGGTATCTGGAAATCGTTCCTGGACCGTTGGCGCTGATTTTCTCGCTTCAAGATTTTGGCAGCTTTTTGTGGACGCTCACAACCTGGCGTGTCGAGTCAGGGGATAGCCGTTGAGAAATTCTCTCTCTCTCTCTCCACTGCCGGATCGATTGCTGTCAACGCGGAGGGTCGAAGAGTTTCAAAGCTTGCCATAGACATCGCAGTCAAAGTTACCCTTAGATTCCACGGCGTCATGAGCAACCTCGATAGAAGAACAGAGCTGCACTGGTCCATTCCCACGAAGTGAAAAACTCTAGACTCCTGTTCCTTATATAATGCGTCGATAAAACCGCTCTTGTCGAGTTCCTTGAGCAAGGCGGTATCGATGAAAGCCTCTGGCTGCCAAGAAACAATCGGCTTGCCATGATGCCTCGCGAGTAATAATCGTGAGACATCATGGAGTTTTTGAACCACAGTGCTCCGTCAATGTCTGTACAGGGAGTGCTGAATTAAGGGCATCCGCAGGAGAGAGGAGCTCATTATGAGTAGCGTGGCAATCGGTTTCATCGGTCTCGGCATCATGGGCAAACCCATGGCGCGCAACTTGATAAAGGCCGGCTATTCGCTGGTCGTGCACAATCGCAGCCGCGCTGTAGTCGAAGAGTTGAGCCAGGAAGGGGCTCAACCTGCCGCCAGCGCGTGCGAAATTGCCGAGCGCAGCGAGATCGTCATCACCATGCTTCCGGACTCCGCTGACGTCGAGACCGTTTATGCCGGCGAACAAGGGGTTTTCTTGGGCGTGAAATCGGCAAGCCTGCTCATCGACATGTCGAGCATATCGCCTATCGTCGCTCGCAAGCTGGCTGACGAAGCTGGGAAGCGCGGCTGTGACATGCTCGATGCTCCCGTCAGCGGCGGCGAAGCAGGCGCTGTTGGAGCGACGCTGTCGATCATGATCGGCGGCAAAGCTTCAGCGGTCGAGCGGGCGATGCCAATCTTGCAGACGCTCGGCAAGAACATCGTTCACATCGGCGACACCGGCGCCGGTCAGGTCACCAAGGCCGCCAACCAAATGGTCGTGGGAACCACCATCGCCATAGTCGGCGAGGCGCTGGTGCTGGCGGCAAAAGCCGGCGTCGACCCCGCTAAGGTCCGCCAGGCGCTGCTCGGCGGCTTTGCCCAATCGAAGATTCTTGAAGCGCACGGGCAGAAAATGCTGGAGCGCAATTTCAAACCCGGCTTTCGCGTCCGCCTGCATGAAAAAGATATGAAAATCGCGCTTACGACCGGATTTGAAGTCGGCGTGCCGCTCATGGTCACCAGCCAGGTAGCGCAGATGATGAGCGCCATGGTTTCGATGGGTCATGGCGACCTGGATCATTCGGGGTTGGTGAAGTTTGTTGAGGAGCTGGCGCAAAAACAGCTTAGCGAGCGATGAGTTCCCACCAACAGTGGCGGCAGCTGGTCGCCCCTCACCGCAATCGAGCAAATCGGGTTTTTATTGTCTTTCCCTGTCGGGTGCGTCAATGGTATAGACCTGAATAGAATATTTTGGAGGTTAGCCGTGATGCGACTATTTACAATCGTTATGAGTTTTCTGCTTTCGGTCTCGTTCACCGGCGCAGCGCTTGCCGGTCAAGCGGCCGGTTACGACGAAAAAGCCGTAGGCGATTTCTATCGCGGCAAGACTGTCACCATTGTGGTCGGTCATTCGGCGGGCGGCGGATTCGACCGCTATGCCCGGGCAATCGCGCGGCATACTGGAAAGTATATTCCCGGCAATCCAAGTATTGTTGTCAACAACATGGTCGGTGCCGGAACCATGGTCTCGGCCAACTATACCTACAATCAGGCACCACGGGACGGCACGGTCATCAACAGTTTCGACGGCGGGCTCTGGCCTTCGCAGCTCTACGGCTCCCCGGCGGTACAATTCGATATGACCAAATTCAACTACATCGGCGCGCCGGATACTTTCAAATACATAATGGTGGTCACCAAAAAATCCGGTATCACCAAAATGGAAGACTTTATGACCGGCAGCAAGGAAGTCGTGGTCGGCGCCGTGCCGAACACCAGCATCCAGCACGCGGCGACATTCCTGAGAGACGTGCTGGGCGGCAGGGTGAAGCTGGTCACGGGTTTCAAAGGCACCGCTGAGATTCGTCTCGCGATGCAGTCGGGAGAAGTCAACAGCGTGATCACCGGCTGGGAGACGCTGGGGGCGTCCAACTACAAGGATTTCCAAAGCGGCGAGTGGCTGATTCTATCGCAGTGGGTCGAAGAACCGCTGACGGACCTGCCACAGAAGAACGTCCCGTCGATTTATCAGTTCGCGCGCAATAACGAGGAGCGCGAGATGCTGAAGCTCGGCCACGTCAAGCCGAACAGCTACGCGCGCCCGTACGCCATGCCGCCCGGCGTGCCCTTGGATCGCGTGCGCGCCGTGGAAGCGGCGTTTCTGAAAACGCTCAGCGATCCGGAGTTCGTCGCGGAAGCGGAGAAAGGGAGAATGACCTTAAATCCGATCGCCGGCGCGACTCTGCACAAGATGATTGTCGAAGGTCTGTCTATGCCCGCGGCGATCAAGGAAAAACTCCGGCCGATTCTCGCGCCGAAGGGTTAGCGCAGCAACCCCGCGAGAGCGAAGCCAGCTTGCGCGCCGAGAATAAAGACGAAATGTATCTACGCTAGAAAAAGTTGCCTCACGCTGTCGCGCGATGACGGCCGCTGAATTCTTTTTGATGCGACGGCCATCAATGGTTAACAAAGGTACATCCGTCGACGCCCAAACAGCTGCCCTACACCTCTGTGCCAGCACTCCCGCCGAACTTACCTTTTGGATCGGCAGCGGTGGTGTCCTTGCGCGATGCCGGTCAGGGCTTCCAGCCCATCTTGTTCAGCTGTTGATCGGCTTGCCGCGCGAAACTGAAGTCGTACGCTTTGGCCGTCGGAACGGCTTCCGTGGCATTGACGACTTGGCGGATGATGTCGAGATCGTTTTTTTGCGCCTCCTCATCGACGACGCCGTTGCGTGTAAAAGTGCCGATCAGATCGTCGTAGACGCGCGTCGCCTGCTGGCGTGAGACATCGGAGAATTTCATCAGCGCGGCGACGGTGCCCTCCTTGTCCTGGCGCATATAGCGCAAGGCTTTGAGAGTCGCCCGGACAAAGGCGCCCACCATCTTGGGATTGTCCTTGAGTACTTTGTCAGTCGTTGCCAGTGTTCCCCAGGAGTTTTTCACTTTTCATTTCCGAAAAAGAACATCTCGCGCATACCCTTATCGAGGCCGACATAGCGCTGCTCCACGCTGAGCACCGCGGCGTCCATCGTGCCGGCAAGCAGCGCCGGCAGCTGGTTGCCCTGTCCGGGATCGAGGTAGATGGGATCCTTATTACCGTCGAGGCCGTGCCTGGTAAGGATCTGCTTGAGCATGAAAGTCGCGATCGCCGCGACTCCGGTGGTGGCGATTCTTTTCCCCTTTAGCTCTTGCGGGCTGGTGATGTCGGGTCGGGTCATAAGCCATTGAAGAACCCGATCGTTGGTCGCCACGACCACTTTCAAGGGGGCGTTGGCGCGGGCGATCGCCACCAGCGCGCTGGTTCCCGCGCCGGTAAATTGAACGTCGCCGCCGAGCATCGCCTGAATGCTGGTGGTCGGCGCGATATAGATCACCCGCAGGTCAAGCCCCTCCTCCTTCATGTAGCCTTTCTGTTGGGCGATCGGGTAAATCGCCATCTGAAAACTCTTTGCCGGGATCGCCATATTGACGGTCTGCAGAGTCTGGGCGCTGCTGAGCGCCGGTCCGGCAAGCGCCAGGATGCCCACCAGCAACGTCCCCGCCGATGCACTCCACATCTTTGACGCCAACCGATTTATTCTTACCCGCATTTTACTATCCCCTCCATGAACTGTGCCCACCTGCCCGCTTCACTCGAGACAAGATCCGGTGAGATCGGGCTCGCCACAAGGCTACTGCATCGGATAGAACCGCTTCGGATTGTCAAAAAGGATCTTGTCGGTCAGCGCACGCGGGATGTCTTCGCGAGCGCGCATGGCGGCCACCAGCTGGCGTTCTTCCGATGGGTCCTGATGGCCGTAATCCGAGCCGATGATGAGCTGCTCCTCGCCGGTGAAGCGGGCAATGTAATTGACGTCCTCATCCGCTTCGGCGGCAACGAAGATTCGATACTCACGAAACATGTCCTGATCGGACGAGAACTTCCATTTTTCCTTGAACAGCCGCTTGAGAATATGCAGGAGGAAGGGCACCCAACCCGCCGACGCTTCGATGAAGCCGAACTTCAATCTGGGAAACTGTTCGGGAATCTTGTTGGCTATGATGTCGCGAAATGCCAGCAAGGGCTGAACCCGGCTGTGGCCGAACGTATGGTTGCGCTCGACATCGAAGAGATCGAGAAACGCCGGACAGCCGGCGCCGGTGTGAATGCAGATCGGCAGATCCAGATCGTTGGCCGCTTGATAGATCGGAAACAGGTACGGATTGTCGAGAGTCCAGGTGCCTTCGATGCCACGGAAGAAAACACCCACGGCGCCGTTGTCTTTGGCCCATTTAAGCTCCTTGACCGATTCTTCCGTGGATTTGAGCGGCGGAATCGCGACCCAGCGAATACGCCCGCCGGATTTCGCGCAAGCCTGCGCCAGAAAACGGTTGTACGCCCGGCATAACGCGACTTCCAAGCCCGCATCGTCGGTGAGATAGATCAGGAACAAGGTCGGAAAAACTACCTGAGTCGCGACGTTCAGCTTGTCCATATCGTTCATCCGTCCGGGAATGTCGGTCATTTCGCGATACGGCAGATGAATGTCGCCGCGGGACATTTCAAGTTTGGACGCGGACGGCGTGATCAAACGGAAGCTGCCTTTGCCGTTCGGCTTGGGAAAGATATTGCCGTCAATCAGCCAGAAAGCATTGCGGGGACCGTAGAGTGTATCTTCCGGGGTTTTGAGCAGCACCGGCCGCCGGTGATACATCTCTCTGTCGATCATGTTCCACATCGCCTCCGACTCCGAGATATGCGTATCCGCATCGATTATGCCTGCCATGGGCCCTCCTTGTTTATTTTCAACCTGCAGCTGCTAAGGATTTTTTCAACCGCGCCTATGGCGCTATTCAAAGCTCAACAGTTCAAACGTCAGTGGCCCCGGTCTCTCTATCGAACAATGAATGGACGCATATGATGCGGTTGAACTGTTGCACGGTTGTTTTCTTGATATTGCGATAGAATCGATTCGCCTTTTCATCCGCACAGATTATTGTCGTAAGGCACCGGGCGCAATCCATTCTCGGGCGATCTCCTTGGCGCCTCCCGGCGTATTCGGCGCCACCTGCGCAAGCAGTTTCTCCAGACAGCCAAATTCCACGGCTAGCGCGTCGTCCATGCACACCAGGTAATCGTCGAACGTTTTCGCAGCCAGCTGCGGCGAATGACCGAACCTCGTTTGTAGAAGATGAATGGTCGCATCACGATGGTCGAGCAAATAACGAACGCCTTCGCTATGCGCTGCAATGAACCGCGCAAGATCGCGGCCGCGCTGATTTAAGAGCCCATTGGTGGTTTCGATGGTAATCGGCAGAGGATCATCAATAATGCCGGACCCTTCATGGAGCCTGACAAAGCCAGCTTCTTCGGCCACGAACGCATAAGGACGGGGCAACCATGCCGCCTGAACCCGACCTTGGATCAATTGGCCGAACGCCTCCTGATCGGTGTCGGGAAGTTGAAGGGCGACGTTATGCCCGAGATCGAGCCCGGCGCGCTCACGAAGCAGCCGGTTGAAATCCACTCCCCGCGACGGCGCTTTCCGGCAGCTCAGCGCTTTGCCTTCTAGGCCGCTTAGCTTTTCGATGCCGGCAGCGGCCATCAGATAATAGGAACAGCTATTCATTACGCAACCCAAAATACGCGTGCTCCCGGTATCGAGAAAATGCTGGAGCGAAGCGCGGCCAACTACCATCGAGATATGCGCGGCGCCGCTTTCGAGCTGTTGGTAACGCGCCTCCGTGCCTTGTACGTGGCGCCACGTTACTTGCAGTCCATGTTTTTCATAGATGCCGGCCTCAATGGACAGATAGCCGGACGGATCACGGGCGAACTTTCCATCCGTTCCTTCGAGGTGTCCATACATAACGTTGAGTTGTGAGAGTTCCATCGAGGAGATCTCCTTAGCTTGCGTTACTTCTTCTATATTACGGTTGCCCGCCACAAACAAATATCCCCCACCAAGGTCTATCTTGACAGCGGATCTCGCCCGGGAATAGAGTCCTGTAGCGACGCGGAGTAAACCCGTTCTGTATAGGAGGCGATCATGGAACTGAAGAATGTCTCTGAATTAGCCAGCGAAAGAAAAAAGGGCCAGCGGCGGCTGGATCTTTTCCGCCGGGAGAACTTAGAAACCTGGATTCTCTTTTTTCCTCCGGGCGACGTGCAACGGATGCATAACCACCCGGCGGATCGTACCTATTACGTTCTGACCGGGCGCGGCATTATGAAAGGACTCAACGAAACCCATGAGCTGTCGGCGGGACAGATTATTAGCATTCCGGCGCATGAATACTACGAGGGATCGAATCCTTTTGACGAGCCGATGATTCTCTTGGGTAACAGCCACAAAGCCACTCCGGAAGACGTCGCCAAGGCCGGTGGCCAGCGCAACGAGATAGACGAAAAGACCGGTAAGAGAATTATTTACCAGCACGGCGGCGGCCGAGATGAAGGTCTTTTGGCAGATTGAACCAAGCAGGACTGATGCTTTAAACGCCGGCCGTCATCATTCTTTTTACTTTGAACCGTGTATTGAGTTCGTTTTGTCATACGACCGGTGCGGTGTTCGTGCCGCACCGGCGCCCCATTATCGCTCCATTTTCGCCTGACACCGCAGCCACCTTAAATTAACTTATGCTCGATCGATTTCGGAGCCTGGCGCGTCCTCAACTGCTGCTGGTCGGCATTGCCGCCTTAGCGATTGCCTATCTCACGATTATTCCTCTGGCAATGCTGCTATACGGCAGCGTAAAAAGCGGGCCGCCGGGCGTCACCGGCGAGTTGACGCTGCGGAACTACATGGCGCTATTCGACAACTGGCGTCTGGGCAGCGCGCTGTTCAACTCGCTCGTTTTCAGCGCCGGATCCAGCTTCCTGGCGTTTTCGGGCGGGCTCTATTTGGCCTGGATGACGGAACGCACCAATATTCCGTGGCGCGGCGCGATCTACACGTGCATCCTGATACCGATGATCGTGCCGGGAATCCTCACGACCGTGGGCTGGATTATTCTTTTCGGGCGGCGCTCCGGCATTGTCAACCTGCTCGCGGCTCAGATCTTCGGCATCGATCAACCTTTGGAAATCAACAACATGGCGGGAATGATCTGGGTTCAGGGAACAGATCAGATTCCGCTGGCCTTTCTGCTGCTGGCGGCGGCGCTTCGTTCCATGGACCCGTCGCTGGAAGAGGCGGCCATGGTGGCCGGCTCGGGAATCGTTCGCACGACGCTGCGCATCACGTTGAGAGTTTTGTTGCCGGCGATTCTCGCGGTCTGGATGATCAGCTTTGTCAGAGCCATTGAAAACTTCGAAGTGCCGGCACTCATCGGCATGCCTGCCGGTATTCTGGTGTTCGCTACTGAAGTTTATCTCGCGACCAAAGCGGTGCCGACGGATTTCGGGCTGGCCAGCACGTTCGCCGTCGTCTACCTGGCAATTACAACGGTTGGAGTGTTGCTCTACTTGCGCTGGACCGCGGCATCCGAGCAATTCGCCACGATCACGGGCAAGGGCTTCCGGCCCACGGCCTACGATCTCGGCCGCTGGCGCGTTGCCTGGACGATCGTTAATCTGCTTTTATGCTTGGTCATGTTTATCCTGCCGGTTGTGGTCGTCGTCTGGTCGTCGTTCCTACCCTTCTATATGGCGCCTTCAGCGGCTGCCGTCGACTACCTAACCTGGGAGAATTACCGCGATCTGTGGAACCTGCCGATGGTTCACCGCGCCCTGTGGAACAGCTTTATTCTCGGCATTTCAAGCTCGACGATCACCATGCTGCTCACCGCCATCATCGCCTGGATCATCGTCCGGACGAAATGGCGCGGCAAAGGAGTTCTGGACTTCTTGGCCTTCAGCCCGATCGCCATGCCCGGATTGGTTCTGGGCATTGCGATCTTGTGGCTCTACCTGGTGCTGCCGGTGCCGATCTACGGAACGCTGTGGATTCTTCTGATTGCCTATGTGACCAAGTATCTACCCTATGGCATGCGCGCCTGCTCGTCATCGATGCTGCAGATCAAGAAAGAGCTCGAAGAGGCATCGGAAACCAGTGGAGCTAAATGGTCATCGACATTCAGACGGGTCATTCTGCCTTTGTTGGCGCCCGGGTTTGTCGCCGGTTGGATCTACGTGATTACCCACTCCTTCCGCGAGCTGTCGACCTCGATCATGCTCTACCGCAGCGGCACGGAAGTGATCGCCATCGTGCTTTTTGAGCTGTGGGACGGCGGGCAGTATCCGCAACTGGCCGCTCTAGGCGTGGTGCTGATCATCATACTTGTGGCCATCAGCTTGGTTGCCCGAGCAGTAGGCGCGCGCTACTCAATCCAGCAAATGTGACGCCGCCTAGACATCGGTCATAGCTCAAGCTTCAAAGCCGAAAGGGCGTGAGAAACGATCGCAGCGGCGCGACCGCAGAGACAGTCCAACTTTAATCTTGAACCGGCAGCTACTTAAGCTGTTTGCGGATCAAGATATCCTCCATCAATTTATAGCCTTTGTCTTTTAACTCCGCCATCTTTTCGTGCCCTATGACTACCGTGCGAATGCGCTTGTCCGAAAGCGCGTCGAGAATCTCCTGCCATCCCGCCTTGGCGCCTCTTCGTGTCGGTATGGTGCCGCCGCCCTTCACCAGAGCCACAACCCCGTCTTCGCTGAGCAGGTAATCGATAAACAGCGCGGCGGCATACGGGTTTTTGGCGCTTTTAACAATCCCTACATGACTGCCCAACGAGCCAGGCGTAGGGTTGGGAAAAACCATCGCAATGGGACACTTCTTTTCGTATTTCATCTGCATGACACGGGGCGGGTAGACTTCGACGGCGATCTTGGTTTCACCGCTGCACAAAAGCTGCACCTGCAGTGTATGGCCGCGCCGCGGCACCGCGCCATTGCGCATCAGTGATTTCATGTATTCGGCGGTCTTGGCTTCACCCCATTCCATCAGCCATACGAAAACGGCCTGCTCCGGTTCGTTATCGATGGAGATATCGTTCTTCCATTTAGGATCGAGCAAGTCGGCGTACCCTTTCGGCGCTTCGTTGGGCTTCACCAGCTTGGTGTTGTAGGCGATCACCGCCAGCGTGTAATCGGCGACGTACCAGCGCCCTTCCTTATCCCAGAACTCTGGCGCGAAGTGTTTTCTTTCGGGTGACTCGTAACGCGCATGCACTCCGGCTTTCATCAGTTCGCCGATGTTATCGAAATCGACACTGACGATGTCGGCGGGAAGTTTACCCACGCGATGCTCTAGAAGAATCCTATCGAGACCCTTGGCTCCCTGAAGCCGGGAGTAATCGACTTTCACAAACGGGTATTTCCTACTGAACCCACTGGCGAGCTCCTGGATGGTTTCGATACCCTGGTTCGAATAATAAACCAGGTTGCCTTCCTTTTTAGCGCCGTCTTCAAGTCTCTTTTGTCTTTCCTTTGCAGGTAGCTTATTAATCGCGGCGAGGGATTCCTCGGCGTTCGCGGCCTGCGCCGCAGTCGTTGAGCCTGCCGCGATGCCGCCGGCAAGCAGAAACAAACTCAAGGCTCTGACGATTTTCATTGTGCTCCTCCGTATTAGATATCCGCTCCAGAACAACGCTTTCTCGACTGTCGGAACTTCTCTATCTGGAATTCTATTAGCAACAGGTTTTGGCTTGACCTTAGTCCGCTTTAATCAACAGCGACAACGACCAGGCAAGTCTTTGGATACAAGCTACGGCTTATGTCTCAACTCGATTCGGCTTTATATCCGCCTCAACCTTTCGTCTCATCGCCCATTCCTCGTCGACCGTAAGCTCCTTGCAAGGTTCGGCTCATAATGAAGTTCGTCACTCCCTGATCGTCGCGGAACTTGTTCATATCATAAGTCTCGAGATGAACAATCTCCTGCAGGGCGCGTCGCGGCGGAGCGGCAACTCGGCCCTTGGCATAGCCAAGTGGAACCAGATGATAGATCCGCAACGGTTCCGGGATTTTCAAAAGGACCTTGATCATGGTTTCCATGTAGGGTGAATTGGCATCGCTGACGTACTGCGATGCCAAGCCCAAGGCCGTGGCCGCCAGATGGATCAAAAGCGTGGCGTTGGCCAGGCCGGTAATGAAATGGGATTCGGCTTTTTCAAGCTTGGTTCTGATGGGGTAGGACTCCTTCACTCGGGGATCGCCGGTCACGATGATATGCACGGGCGCATGGCGGAACCCATCGCCGGTCATTCTTGCGGTCCCGCGAACGGCCAAGTCCATTTCGCGCTTGGTTTCCAGTTGCTTGAGGTAATAGTCGGCGATCTTGTGACGCATGCTCTTTTCTCTGACTACTATGAACTCCCAGGGTTGGCCGTTGCCGCCGGAGGGAGCCCAGCGCGCGCAATCAAGAATCCTCATAACCATCTCATCAGCCACGTCACGACTTTCGTCGTAGCCGCGGATGCTGCGCCGTTGTTGCGCCAAAGCCAGTAAATCGTCAATGCCCATAATCTTTTCTCCTCTTCGGTCGCGCAGGAACCGATCGCTGACTCTTGCATAGCGCATTGATTGTTTGGCCTGCAAACGGGAACATAACGCCTCCCCAGGGGGTCGAGCTTAGTTTTCTTTGGCGGTTATGATATCTTTGTAGTTGCTTATCCCAATGAACAGCAAATCGTTCGAACTGACCCAGGTTGCATCGTCCACATCCCGGCTGTTTTCCTTTCTTGCCAAGCGACGGCTGAAACTTTGGCTATCCTTCGTTGCCGCCATGCTGCTCCTCGCTTCCGGCGTTTACATCGAGCTTCAAACGTCGCTCTTGCAGTCGTGGATATTTACCCGCACTAACGAACGACTTTCGTTCCGGCTCGCTCCGGGCCAGAGCTCCGATATGGCCTTTCCTCATGCCGCTCCCTTCGACGACCGCCGTGGCTATTCGAAACTGCCCTTATTTCAGTCCCGCCTTCAGGGCCATGGGTACCGGATCACCGCCCAGGTTCAACAATCGGAAACCATGGTCACTTTGATCAATCACGGCATCTCGCCTCCTTATGTTGAGCCGGCTGGAACCGGCATCGACATCCGGGGCGCCGCCGGGGTACCGCTTTTTCGTCACGCTCAGTCGGAGTTTCTCTTCGAAAAGATCGAGGACATTCCGCCGCTGTTGGTCAAGACTCTGCTTTTCCTGGAAGACCGCACTCTCGACACGCCCAACTATTCCCGGCAAAACCCGGCCATCGAATGGGACCGTCTCTTTAAGGCTGCGCTGCTTTATCTGGGCTCGAAGTTCTATGTTGACGTCTCGGTCCAGGGGGGCAGCACACTGGCCGTTCAACTGGAAAAATTTCGCCATTCGCCCAACGGCCGTACCGAATCTCCGGTAGAAAAGGTGCGCCAGATGATCGGCGCCAGTTTGAAGGCTTACCGCGCCGGCCCACACACGCGCGCCTGGAGGGATCGGATTATCGTCGACTATTTCAATACAGTGCCGCTGGCCGCAGCGCCCGGATACGGCGAGATTCACGGTTTGGGCGAAGGGCTTCACGCGTGGTTTGGTATGCCGCTGGCAGAAGTCACCCTAACGCTAAGCGGCCGCGCACCAACCGCCGCTAAAGTACGTGCCTACAAGCACGTTTTGACGTTGCTCATTTCGGTGCGGGCGCCGTCGGTTTTTCTTGTCGAAGAGCGCGAGTCTCTGGAGCAGAAGGTCAATCAGTTTGCCCGGTTGCTGGCGCGCCAGGGAATCATCGATGGAGAATTTGCCACCGCCCTCGAGAAGACCCCGATACAGTTTCTGGAGCATGCTCCGGTGCCGCCTCAACCGTCCTCTCGCCGGAACAAAGCGGCCAATGCCATCCGCGTCACAATGATGGAACTTCTCGGCGTCGGCAACCTGTACGATCTTAACCGCCTGCACGTCCAGGTCGAGAGCACCATCGACGTACCGCTGCAAAAAAGGATCGTCGATTTCCTGCAGACGTTGTCCAACCCCGAGGTCGTCAAAGCCTATGGTCTGAATGGCGAACGGTTGCTGGAAAATGCCGATCCCAGAAAGGTCATTTATTCGTTCCTGCTGGTGGAACCGACGCCCCAGGGCAATTTAGTGCGCGTGCAGGCGGACAATCTCGCTGCGCCATTCGATTTCAACAAGAGCGTCAAGCTCGAATTGGGAAGCACGGCCAAGCTGCGCACTCTGGCGCACTATCTGGAGGTCGTAGCCGAACTGCACCAGGAGCTCGCGGGCTTGAATGAAGCGCAATTGCGCCAAAGATCGCGCCAGACGCGCGACCCGCTCACCGCGTGGGCCATCGACGTTCTCTCGGCTGACACGAGCATCGGCCTAAGGTCGTTTCTCGAGCGCGCCATGGAACGGCGCTACTCCGCAAGCCCGTACGAGGCATTCTTCACCGGCGGCGGCTTGCACCACTTCGAAAACTTCGATCGTCAGGAAAACGAAAAGGTTCCGGCGTTGCACGAAGCCTTCAGGAACTCCACCAATCTGGTGTTCATCCGGTTGATGCGCGACCTCGTGAGCTACCACCGGTCCCGTTTAAAGTATAATGCCGATGACGTGCTCGGCGATGTCAATCATCCGGAGCGCCAGCGCATGCTCAACGAGATCGCCGAGGACGAGTCGCGCGCCGCTTTGCGTAGGTCCTATCAGGCTTACCGCGGCCAAACGCCGGAACAGATCACGAGTCGGCTGCTGGGGACCAAAGCCAACATCGACAGGCGTTTGGCCATTCTCTTTTTTGCCTGGCGGATCGGCGCTGATCAAAATGATCTGGCGGCATGGTTGGCGCAGCATAAAATCCAGGCAAGCGAGCAAACCGTCGTCAAGCTGTTCCGCGCCTACCGCAATCCGCAGCTTACCCTGGTCGATTACGCCTATCTCCTGTCCTTGCACCCCCTGGATCTCTGGTGCGCCGGCGAGTTTCGCAGCAGTCCGCAGTTATCGTGGCAGGAGTTGTATGGCAAAAGCGCCGAGGCGCGTCGCCTGGGCTCGGCGTGGCTGCTGAACTCGCGCAACCGGAGGGCGCAGGATCTGCGTCTGAGAATAAGGTTTGAAAAAGACGCCTTTGTGCGTATGACGCCCTACTGGCAACGTCTCGGTTTCCCGTTTAAAACCATGGTGCCGTCTTATGCCACGGCCCTGGGCAATTCTTCGGACCGGCCGGTAGCGCTCGCCGACTTGATCGGCGTTCTGGTCAACGATGGCGTCCGCAAGCCCAGCGCAAGCTTGAACAAAATTCATTTTGCCGCCGGCACGCCCTACGAGACCATTCTGGAACGGCAGGCGGTAAAGGGCGAGCAGGTCCTGTTGCCTGAAGTCGCCGGCGCCGTCAGAAAAGCGATGGCCGGGGTGGTCGAACACGGAACCGCCCGCCGCGTGCATGGAGTTTTCCGGTTATCGAGCGGCGAGCTGCTTACGGTAGGCGGCAAAACCGGTTCCGGTGACAACCGCTTCCAGACGTTTAATCGGCAAGGCGGAGTCATCTCATCGCGCGCAACCAACCGTACCGCCACTTTTGTTTTCTACATCGGCGATCGTTACTTCGGCGTGGTCACCGCCTACGTCCAGGGACGCGAAGCCGCGGATTATCGGTTTACCAGCGCTCTGCCGGTAACTCTGTTAAAGATCGTGGCACCGGATATCATCGGCAAAATTGACGCCGGCAATGTCGTGCCTGAGCCAGCGGTGGTCGAGGAAATCAAGCAGGGGCCGGCGCCGCATCGGATCAGGTTCGACAGCCGCACCGCTCCGTGGGCGTCTCTCAGCACTGTCCACTAAGGTTGATGTTCCAGGCTAAACACCGCGCCGGTTGCCATAGAGGTCGATATGGAGGCGCGGCGAATAGCCGTAACCGTGCTTTTTGCAAAGCTCGATGATCCAACGGCCTTTATCCCGCAACTCCTTGCGGGTTCGCGCTTGGGGCATGATCAGCACACGGGCGGTATCCACATTCTGTAACCGATCGAGAACCTGTCCCACTTCGATGAAGTCCGAGTCCCGCTCGACGACGAACTTGAACTGATAATCCTGCGCATCGATGAAACGCTGGATGGCGTCGAAATTCAGCCGGTGC
>CAYZXN010000316.1:0-2961 GCA_964482425.1 uncultured Syntrophobacteraceae bacterium
AAAAAATGCTTTATCGCGCCAGATCATCGAGCAGCGTGCCGGGCCTGCCTGGTTCAAGATTGGTTTCGTTCGTGGTATGACCCGGTAGGAGTATCCTGAAAACCCACGCTCTCGAGCCGCGGCGTATCGAGAGTGATTAGGCTCGGGAGTGCCGCATCTAACATGCCGACAAACGAGCGATAAGCACCGAGACTGAAAGCATGCGGCGGAGTTAAAAATCGCGCCCGATGCTAATGTTAGACACTGCAAATCACCTTGTGGTAGAACGCAAGAGGATAGCCGAGACATGAACGGTCATAACGAAGCGGGGCGAGACCGCGTCCATGAAATCGATTGGGACTAATTGTGAGCTCTCTTGAGGATGAACTCAGCGCCATGTGGAAGGAAGTGGTCCGGTTGGCAAACGCGCAATTCGAGTCGGCACCCTTCGTGCGGCTGCTAGGTATGAGATTTTCCCGCCAACGGGCGCAGCAATACTCCATTCAGATGGCTCACTACGTTAAGAACCGTCGTGATTGCTGGGCTTATGTGCAGGGCTCGGCGCCATTGGACGTGAAGCAAATAATCTGGAAACACGAACGCGATGAGTTGGTCGGCAATCAGAGCGAAGGCAAGCGGGATCACGTTGCCCTTGCCGTCGTGGAAGGCGAGGCGTTCGGACTCTCTGCTCAAGCCTTCGATGAAACCGGCTGCATCGAAGGCGGAACGGTTTGTTTCAGTGCCTGGATCCGCCTGGCGCAACGACCCTGGCTCGAGGCCCTTGCCGCTTCGGCGATTCTGGAGGTGCGTAATTCGGGCGAATGGATCAAGGGCGGCTCTTTGTCGCGCCGCATCGGCGAGATCTTCGAGCGAGACCTTGGGATTCCGCTGGAGAAGCAAATCAACAACGCCGAGCATGCGGTCATGGACGTTGAGCACGCGCACTTACTGATGCAAGTCGCGGGCAAATACGCGATAACCGACACGGCCCGTCGGGCAATCATCAATGGGGCGAAAGCGAGTCTGTTGATCGATCGCGTCTATCGCAATCATCTGGCGGAAATGCTTCAGGCCTTGCCGTGATGGGATTTTGCACTGCTAAGTTGGGGGAGTCATGAATATCGTCGACGATCTGCTGGCAAAACTTGACAAAATGGTCAATGACCAGTTCGAGTCTCAAGAGTTTAAGAGTTTTCTTTCGGTGCCTCTCACCCTGGAGCGTGGCCGCTTCTACGTGGTTCAAAATGCCCTGTACACAAGCAATCGGCGCGACTGCTGGGCCTACGTGCAGGGCTCCGCGCCGCTGGAAGTGAAGAAGGTGATCTGGGAGCATGAAAGCGACGAGTTGATCCATGATCCGCGCGCCGGCATGGATCATTATTCTCTTACGGTGAAACAGGGCGAGGTCATCGGTCTCACACGGGAAGATTTTGAGCAAGCCGAGGTTCCGCCCATGGTGCGCTCCTGCTTTTACGCCTGGCACCATATCGCGCTGCGCAGCCACTGGCTTGCCGCTTACACCTCGTCTCATATGCTCGAGCGCCGCAATAACGGGAAAATTGTCAAGGGCGGCGGCATGTCTTTTCGCGTCGGAAAAAAATTCGAGAACGAGCTGGGCATCAGTTTGAAGAAAATGATATCCCTCGATGTTCACGTGGTCGCCGACACCGAACATTCGGAAAACATTTCGGAAATGTTTGAGCGCTACGTTAAGACCGAGCAGGACCGCGATCTGGTTCTGCAGGGCGCACGCGATTCGATGGCCATCGATCGCGCTTACCGCGGGGCGCTGGGTTACTATATGGAAAGAATCGGCTAGTGTTCTGTTCGTGAGGATAGCCCACAACAACACAGTGGCGAATAACTCTCAGGAGGAAGATAGCAGATGAAGAATTTAAATCAGGCTTCGGCTTTTTCGTCAAAGAGCCCTTATGACATCTATCAGGAATGGGAAGAGATTCCGGTCCATAAAGGATTTATCGTTGACGATCTTCTGGCGCTCGAACTGGGAGACTGGCAGCGCAGCGGCGGCAGAGCGGCGTTTGTCAATCAGGACGGCGCGGGCGGCATGTGCGATGCCGTGGTTGAGGAAATTGCGCCCGGTAAGCAGCTCAAACCGCAGCGGCACATGTTTGAGAAAGCGGTTTTTATTCTGCAAGGCCAGGGCGCGACGACGATTTGGAACGAGGGCGGCAGGAAACATACCCTGGAGTGGCAAAGGGGCAGCTTGTTCTCGACGCCGCTCAATACCTGGCACCAGCATTTCAACGCTCAGGGCAGCGAACCGGTGCGAATGATTTCGCTGACCGATGCTCCCGTCGTCATCAACAGGTACAGAAATCTGGACTACATTTTCAACAATCCTTTTACGTTCTCCGATCGTTATAGCGGCGGCGCCGACGAATGGGGCAGGGGCGGGCGTTATCTGCCGGAGGTGAAAAGAGGTCGCGTATGGGAATCCAATTTTATCGCTGACCTGTGGGGATTTGAGCCCAAGGACTACAAAGAACGGGGCGGTGATAATCGTACGACGCTGTTCGAATTTGTCGACAACACCATGAGCGCGCACTTGTCTGAGTTCCCGGTGGGCAAGTACAAGAAGGCACATCGCCACGGCGCCGGCGCGCACATCGTCATGCTTACGGGATGTGGCTATTCGTATCTTTGGGAAGATCGACAGTATGACAAAAAAAGGCGGGTTGAATGGGGCCGGATGAGCATGTTCACGCCGCCGATGCAGTGGTGGCACCAGCATTTTAATCCGGGTGCCGAGCCGGCCCGTTATCTCGCGCTCAAGCCGTGGGGGTTCAAGTTCAAAGTCGAGGACCTGAAAGATACCGGAGAGGACGTGAAAAAAGGCGGCGCGCAGATTGAGTACGAGGACCAGGACCCGGCCGTGCACAGGATCTTTGTCGAGGAGTGCGACCGACGCGGCGCGCTGCCGCGCATGCCGATGTTCGGCACTTGAGGCCGCCCAGAAAC
>CAYZXN010000317.1:0-4847 GCA_964482425.1 uncultured Syntrophobacteraceae bacterium
CGCCAGAACGATGGCTGTCATAAGGGGACCCAGCTCGCGTAGGACCGCCAGCCCAATCAGATTGGCAACGAAAACCTGTGCGCCGAATTGACCCAGTGGGATCGCCGCCTGGAAGGCCATAATCAATCCCATAAGAAATCCGATTAAAGCCACGATCGGCAAAGCGTCGACACCGACGGCTTCCGCAATACGGAATACTTCCCGCCAACGCACCTTACGAGGCTTCAGAAAGGCCAGCAACAGGGCTGACCCCAATTCGCCAACAAAGATCACCAGGCTCCGGACGTCGCTCCAGATGTCGCAGACCGTCGCGCCGGTCTCTTCGACAAAACTACGGTCTTCCACTGCCTGTCCCTCCAAGGGTGTGATCTCATCTGATTCCCATCCGGCCAGCATGGTTTGAAAGTCCGGTTTCAATCCATGGATCTCAAAGCTTCCTCCCCAGTGCTGCTGTTGCTGGTGCATTTGCATCAGCAGAGCTATTCCAGAGCCGTCGCAGTATGTGATTCTGGAGGCATCCACGAAGACTCTTTGCGCTTTGGCGGCGCTCACATTTTCTGTCGCCCTTCGCCAAATGCTGCTGGTAGTTGTAGAATCTAAGCGGCCTTCAATGATGACTTTGAAAAGTCCGTCCTGAGCCGTCTCAGTGCGGAGCTTGACCTGGTTATCGTCTTGCGGTTCCATGATACGTTAGTTTTATTCCCTCCTCATGCTTCGCACATCGAAACCTTCAACTGACGCGATAGCAACGGGTTTATCCTCATGTAGACGAAGCCGGTTTGGTTGGCGTTTGCACGACAAGGCCCAGAAAGGCAGCGACAAACAAAGCTATAACGAACATGATAAACGAAGAAACGTAACTGCCTGTTACATCATGGACAAAGCCGAAAAACGGCGCGCCGGCGGCGCCCACAGCGTGAGTCACCAGAATGCCTAGGCCGCGCACCATGCCGAGGGAAATACGACCATAATAAGTCGCCCAGATCAGCTCCTGTAGAACCCAGCTACCACCGAGCCCGATGCCATAGAGACAAAACCCCACATATACCGGTGCGAGTCGGCTGGTCGAAATGGCAAGCCCAAGACCGACAGCTTGAATGGAAAACATAATCAAACTCGATTTGCGAATTTCGATGCGCTCGCCAATGATTCCCCAGACCAGCGTCGAGCTGAGTTGCGCCATCGCGATAATGCTCATGACCGTGGCTGCCGTAATCGGCTCAAAGCCAATGTCGGTCACGTATGCGAAAACGTGCAGATTAAGACCTGCGATGCCGACGTTGGCCATGCCATAGATAAAACAGATCATCCAAAACGTGTTGGTTCGCAGCACGTCCTTCCAAGTCCAAACGGCACTATCGGTTGCCATCCGCGCCTGCGCCTTAGAGCCGGCAGCTAGGTCGCCCGAATCCGAATCGTCCCTACCATCGGGTCTTAAACCCATGTCTTCCGGGCTCCTCTGCATAAAGATCAGAGCGGGAATCACCACCAGACTCAGCGTGACCATCCCGAAAATCGACCAGGTCCAACGCCAACCGAGCCAGACAAACAAGCTTGCGGTGACGATGGGAATAAAAACTTTTGACAGACCTTGTCCTAAGCTTGCAATCGCGATGGCGCGGCCACGCTTGCGCACAAACCAACGCGAGATCGTGACGCTAACAACCATGTGGCACATGAATACACCGCCGATTGTGACGAGAACCCAGCGAAGTATTAGAAATTCCCAGAAAGTACTCACCTGGCTAAGCAGGACAAACCCGGCTCCGGCCACCAGCCCGCCTCCCGCCATCAACCAGCGACCACCATAGCGATCAACTAGAGGACCAACGAGCGGCGCCATCGCCGCTCCGATGAGAATTTCTCCCGACCGCAGGAGGGAGAATAACCCCCGTGAGACTCCCAAGTCCTCTGTGAGCGGCTTGAGAAAGACGCTCAGCGTGCTCGACATGTGAAATGCACAGGCGACGTGGGAGAGAAAACCCACCGCAACGATATACCAGCCGTAGAAGAACTTTGGCGGGTGGGCTCTCGTTCGAGCTGGATTTAGCACTTAGAATAGGCTCAGTTGGTTTTTGCTCGGGCGCTGAAAGTGCTCGGCAGAAAGTTTTGGCCAGCGCTCGTGGATGCCGGCTTTTTTTTGCGCCAACCGGAACAGCTCGGCCATCTGCGCGGCAAAAATCCCCTCGCCGCGCATACGGCTTTTGAAGTTGGCATCGTTGAGCTTGCCACCGCGCATGGATCGAATATGGTTGAGGATTTTTTCTTTTCTGCCGGGATAGTGTTGCTCGAGCCACTGCTCGAACAGTAGTTTCACTGCGTGCGGCAGACGAAGCGCCACATACCCGCAAAACCTCGCACCCGCCTGCGCTGCCGCTTGAGCGATCGCGGGCGCCTCAGCATCGGTAAGACCTTGAATCATGGGCGCTTGCAGGTAACCGACCGGAATGTCGGCTTCAGACAACTCACGGATGGCAGACAACCTGCGCGCAGGAGTTGAGGCGCGTGGTTCCATCAAAGATGCGAGTCCGGTGTCCAACGTAGTTATTGAAATAGTCACACCGATGCACTGATATCGGGCCAGCTCCGACAGTATGTCGATATCGCGGGTCACCAGGTAGTTCTTGGTGATGATCACCACTGGATTACGGAAGTCGAGAAAAACTTCCAGGCAGCGCCGCGTCAACTGCTTTTTCTTCTCGATCGGTTGGTAGCAATCCGTATTGCCGCTCAACGCAACGACTTGCGGTCTCCACTTGCGGCTGGACAGCTCGTTACGCAATAAATCGGGTGCGTCCTCCTTGATCATGATCTTGGTCTCGAAATCCAGACCTGAGGAAAACCCAAGGTACTCGTGTGTTGGACGGGCATAGCAGTAGACGCAACCGTGCTCGCAGCCGCGATAGGGATTGATGCTGGCATCGAATCCGACATCCGGACTGTCGTTGTAGGCGATGAGAGATTTGGAATTATCAGATAAAAACTGAGTTTGGGGTGAGGAGATCTCGTCGTGATCGTCTAGCGGCTCTAAAACCCGCTCGACCGATTCGAAGCGGTTTCTGGGATTACTGGCAGACCCCCTGCCGCGCAATGGAGGCGGCGATCTCATGGGCATCCTACCCAGCAGGAGCTTCAGCGGCCTTTGCAGCCGCGGCCGCCGAGTCTGCGGCTGCTTTTTCGGCTGCGGCTTTGGCAGCTGCTTCAGCAGCGGCTGCTGCTGCGAGTTTCTTTTTCTCCTGGGCCAAGTCGCGTGTCTGCCGTTTGAGCAATTTGATCTGCCTTTGGATTCGTTTAATCTTTTTTCGGTCTCCCGACGAAGTTAAGGTCTCTGCCTTTTCTTTCTTCAATTGTCGAATATTCTGTTTGAACCTCGGTAGCGCGCTCACGTCCATTTGTAAAATTCCTCCGTTGTAATTAGTTTCTGCTAACATATTTTCCATGAAAACCAAAATGGTGGCTGTAAAGAAAAACCTGGCGCCCCGTAGCCGACACGCAAGGGTAAAAAAGATAATCGATCGACTCGAGGCGGTCCATCCAGACGCTAGGCTCGACTTGGAGTTTACCAATCCGTTGGAATTGCTGATTGCTTTAATCTTGGCCGCGCAAGCGAGAGACGATCTTGTCAGACAAATCACTCCCGGCCTCTTCAAAAAACACCAAACCCCGCAAGATTACGCGAAAGCATCTCTGCCCGAGCTGGAGAAGGATATAGGAAAACTTAACTTCTACCATAACAAAGCCAAGGCCATTCATAACTGCTGTAACGAACTCGTTAAACGGTTTGACGGCAAGGTACCAAACAACTTGGAAGATTTGCTGTCCCTTCC
Organism: uncultured Syntrophobacteraceae bacterium; assembly: GCA_964482425.1. Taxonomy (GTDB): domain Bacteria; phylum Desulfobacterota; class Binatia; order UBA9968; family UBA9968; genus WHTF01. The sequence continues at coordinate 3,828 of CAYZXN010000317.1, forward strand.
CGGCGTCGGACGTAAAACCGCCAACATTGTTCTGGGCAATGCGTTCGGCCAAGACACTATTGGGGTCGATACTCATGTGATGCGTCTTGCACAACGGCTCGAACTCAGTGACAAAAGCGACCCTGACAAGATTGAGGAGGATCTAACTCTGATTGTGGCGAAGACACGGCGGGTGCGCTTCTGCCACCTGCTCCAATATCACGGACGGCGTATTTGCATCGCCAAGAAGCCAAAGTGTCGCGAATGCACGATTAGTGGGTTGTGCCCTTATCCGGCGAAGACAGATGCTTGACCTCACACTGCTCACCCCATGTGACCACATCCGGTCGACAAATGAGGCGTTTGACAAGACTCCTGATGCATTAACAGGCTACGATTGAAAGGCGTGTGGTTCGTGAAGGTTTACCTGGCCCAAAAGAAAAAGCCCGCTCATCGAGGCGGGCTTTTTAAGTAAATCCGGCAGCGTCCTACTCTTCCATAGAGCGACTCTATAGTACCATCGGCGCTGGAGGGCTTAACGGCCGAGTTCGGGATGGGATCGGGTGTGACACCTCCGCTATCGCCACCGGAAAACGCTAGTAACTGAGTAGATCGAAGAAAGTTCGTAAAGCCTTCTAATGATCACTCGCTACTGAATTCTCTCACAACTGAATACGGGTGAATTGATTTACGCGGCGTTGCATTAGTAAATATGGTCAAGCCGCACGACCAATTAGTACCGGTTAGCTTCAATCATTACTGATCTTTCACATCCGGCCTATCAACCTCGTAGTCTACGAGGGGTCTTTAGAGGTCTTACGACCTGGGATACCTTATCTTGGAGGGGGCTTCCCGCTTATATGCTTTCAGCGGTTATCCCGTCCACACATAGCTACCCGGCAATGCGGCTGGCGCCACAACCGGAACACTAGCGGTGCGTTCTTCTCGGTCCTCTCGTACTAGAGAAAACTCTCCTCAAGTATCCTGCGCCCACGGCGGATAGGGACCAAACTGTCTCACGACGTTTTGAACCCAGCTCGC